>JBJTMX010000074.1:0-5634 GCA_046070745.1 Candidatus Planktophila sp. | reverse complement strand
TGCGCCGGTCTTGCCGATTTGAATGAGATTGCGTTCTGCATTTGGAATATAGAAAACTGGCTTGAGTTCGCGGTAGCGACCTGACTCTTCGTTGTAGGAAGCGATGCGGTGGCGCATAAATTCGCGGAATACGAAGATCGGAGCTGAGATAAAGAATGTCATTGAGGTGTGTTCAAAAGGTGAGCCGTGACGCTCACGCGCGAGGTAGTTGATCAACCCTGCAGAACGCGCTGGATCTTCACCAATCTCATCCATCGACTGCTCTCCCGCTGTCGAAACGCGTGCTGCCCAAATAACGTCGGCATCGCTTGCGCTTGCTTTGATGAGTTCGACAGATACATCGTCGCGGAAAACTACCTCTGGATATGAATTGGTCTCAGACATGGTCGCACCTTATCGAGCCACCCCCCGCACTCCACGGTAGGTATGGGGCATAATCGCCGCGTGTCCACAGTGAACCGCACCACGGCAGCGGCATCCCTCAGCGTCTCCTTCACAGTTGGCCTCTACGGAATCGCCTTTGGAGCCGCCGGTATTGCCGCCGGTTTCTCACTTCTGCAGACCTGCCTCCTCTCGCTCCTTACTTTTTCAGGAGCATCGCAGTTCGCAGTGATCGGCGTAATCGGCGCAGGTGGCTCCGCAATTTCAGGAATCACGACCGCTTCTCTATTGGGAATTCGAAATTCTCTCTACGGTCTTCGTATGTCACCGATACTTCAACTTAAAGGCGTGAAGAAATTAGTTGGCGCACAAGTAACCATTGATGAGTCAACCGGTGTTGCACTTGGACAATCAGAACTCGGTATTGACGCAATGCGCCAAGGATTCTGGCTAACAGGTATCGGTGTTTATATTTTCTGGAATCTCTTTACAGTTGTTGGTGCACTTGGCGCGCAGGCAATGGGCGATCCAGCTGCTTGGGGCTTAGATGCTGCAGTTCCCGCCGCATTTCTAGGTCTTGTTTGGCCTCGCCTTACCAATCACTTTGAACGTGCACTTGCCGTGACAGCGATGGTCTTTTCAATTGTGCTCACACCTTTTGTAGCAGCAGGTGTTCCTATTATTTCGACAGCGCTCTTGGCAGTTGCATTCGGATGGAAGGCTCGTTCATGAGCGCGATGTGGATTGCCGTAATCGGCACAAGTGCGATTGCATTTGGACTGAAGTTTTTTGGCCATAGCGTGCCCGAGAAATACTTAAGCCATCCTCGCGCGCTACGCATTAACACACTTATTCCGATTGCTCTATTAAGTGCCTTGGTTGCAGTGCAAACATTTGCAGATAAGAGCAAGTTGGTAATAGATCAACGAATTGCAGGAATGACGGTAGCCGTCATCGCACTAGCGCTCAAAGCACCATTTCCTGTTGTGGTAATTGGTTCCGCAGCAGCAAGTGCCGCGGTATTTCACTTACGCTGAGACAACACCAAGTTCTACAAGCTTTGCCTTCAAATCATTATCTGATGGCTCTGTCATGTGAGTTCCATCTGGGAATACGATGACAGGAATCGACTTCGCTCCCCCATTGATCTCAATGACCTTATCGGCCGCAGAGAGGTCTGCCTCTACATCTATATGTGTAATCTGAACATCGAGCTCTTCGAGAAGACGCTTTGAGCGGCGGCAATCTCCACACCAATCAGCTCCGTACATTGTGATCTCTGGATGTGATGACATTTTCTTCTCCCTTTACATAAACTTCTCAAGGCCGATAGTCAGCCCTGGATGTGATGAAACCTGACGAACACCAAGTAATACACCAGGCATAAATCCTGCACGATCGAGCGAGTCATGGCGGATAGTGAGAGTCTCACCAAGGCCGCCGAAGAGAACTTCTTGGTGTGCAATAAGTCCGCGAAGACGAACTGAGTGAACAGGAACATCGCCCACCTGTGCGCCGCGCGCACCATCAAGTGAAGTTGAAGTTGCATCTGGCATCGCTTGAAGTCCTGCACGCTTACGAGCATCAGAAATAAGTGTCGCTGTGCGCGCGGCTGTTCCTGAAGGCGCATCTACCTTATTTGGGTGATGAAGTTCAATTATCTCAGCTGACTCGAAGAACTTTGCAGCCTTTTCAGCAAACTCCATCATCAGAACTGCGCCGATTGCAAAGTTCGGAGCAATCAAAACACCAGCGGATGGATTTAATGCAAGCCATGTCTTCAATTGCGAGATGCGACCGTCAGAGAAGCCGGTTGTTCCTACAACTGCATGGATATTGTTCTTGATGAGAAATTCAAGGTTAGCCATTACGACATCAGGTGTTGTGAAATCTACAACGACCTGTGCACCAGCTGCAACAAGTGCATCAAGTGCATCGCCGGCATCAAGTGATGCTACGAGTTCGCAATCTGCTGATTTAGCAACTGCCTTAACAACCTCAGAACCCATGCGACCGCGAGCACCAAGTACGCCTACTTTGATCATGACTTCAATACCTTCTCAAACTTTGCTGAATTCTTAAATGGTCCGACAAGAGCAAGGGTAGGCGTTTTTGTCAGATATTCGCTGGCAATTTGGCGAACATCCTCTGCGCTTACGCTCGAGATGGACTTCAAAATGTCGTCGAAGTCCATGACCTGGCCATAGACAATCTCGTTCTTACCTATTCGGCTCATACGAGAACCTGAATCTTCTTGGCTTAATACGAGCGAACCACGAACAGCACCCTTTGCGCGTTCGATTTCCTCGTGAGTCATTCCGTTATCGGCTACATCGCTCAGGATTTCGCGGATGATTTCTACAACCTCGACTGCCTTCGTTGGATTACATCCAGCGTAGAAACCAAGGGTTCCCGTGCCTGCAAATTGTTGTGAATATGCGTAGACAGAGTATGCGAGGCCACGCTTTTCGCGAATCTCTTGGAAGAGTCGTGATGACATTCCCCCACCGAGTGCTGCAGACATAACGCCCATGGCAAAGCGACGTGAATCTGCGCGGGCTACTCCCTCCATGCCGTAGAGCATGTGGGCTTGTTCTGTCTTGCGATACATCAGACCAACAGGATGTTGAGGTCCGCGCCTTATTGGTGTGTTGGGACGAATGTTTGGAGTACCTGCAATATCAAGGAAACTATTGCGCGAGAGCGCTTCTTCCACCATTGCGACAACGCGCTTGTGCTTAATATTTCCAGCAACAGAGACTACGAGGTCAGATGGCTTGTACTTCTTCTTGTAATAGTTAAAAACAGTATTGCGCGACATGCCATTGATGCTGTCGATGGTGCCGAGAATCGGACGACCAATCTGAGTATCGCCATAGTACGTATCGCTAAAGAGGTCGTGGACTAAGTCTGAAGGATCGTCATCACGCATTGCAATCTCTTCAAGAACAACTTTGCGCTCTGCATCGACATCGAGGGCTGTGACGATTGATGATGTAATCAAATCACTTACGACTTCAATAGCCATCGGCAGATCGGTATCAATCACACGCGCATAGAAACAGGTGTACTCCTTCGATGTGAAGGCGTTCATTTCTCCACCGACTGATTCGATAGATGACGAAATTTCTAGCGCTGTGCGAGAAGTTGTTCCTTTAAAGAGCAAGTGCTCGAGAAAATGAGAAGCACCGGCAGTTGCCGGTGCTTCATCACGTGAACCTACATTGACCCAGATACCAACGGCTGCGCTGCGAACAGAGGGAACTTCCTCTGTAACTATGCGCAGACCGCTGGAGTGGACCGTTCTTTTAACAGACATTACTCAGCTGTTGCTGCGCCTTCTTCGAGGACAGGAACGAGAGAGAGCTTGCCCTTTGGATCGATCTCACCGATCTCAACCTGGACCTTATCTCCGACCTTCATAACATCTTCAAGGTTTTCGATTCGCTTTCCGCCGTGCATCTTACGAATCTGTGAAACGTGAAGGAGGCCATCCTTGCCTGGCATCAACGATACAAATGCACCGAATGTTGCAAGCTTGACGACAGTTCCAAGGTAACGCTCTCCGACCTCAGGCATTGTTGGGTTAGTAATTGCATTGATCTGCGCACGCGCAGCCTCTGCAGATGGCCCATCAGTTGCACCGATGTAGATAGTTCCGTCATCTTCAATTGAGATTTCAGCGCCTGTCTCATCCTGAATCTGGTTGATGATCTTGCCCTTAGGGCCGATAACCGCACCGATCTGGTCAACAGGAATCTTTACAGAGATGATGCGAGGAGCGAACTGGCTCATCTCATCAGGTGTATCGATTGCCTCGTTCATGACATCAAGAATCGCAAGACGCGCTTCCTTTGCCTGGTGGAGTGCGCCAGCAAGAACTGATGCAGGAATTCCGTCGAGCTTTGTATCGAGCTGGAGAGCTGTAACGAAATCCTTAGTTCCGGCAACCTTAAAGTCCATATCTCCGAATGCATCTTCTGCACCGAGGATGTCTGTCAAAGCAACGTATTCAACCTTGCCATCGACATCATCTGAAATAAGACCCATTGCAATACCTGCTACTGGGGCCTTCAATGGCACACCAGCTTGAAGCATTGAAAGTGTTGATGCACAGACAGAACCCATTGATGTTGAACCGTTTGATCCAAGTGCTTCAGATACCTGACGGATTGCATATGGGAACTCTGCGCGAGTTGGAAGTACTGGAATCAAAGCACGCTCAGCGAGAGCACCGTGGCCGATTTCGCGACGCTTTGGTGTACCAACACGACCTGTTTCACCAGTTGAATATGGTGGGAAGTTGTAGTTGTGCATGTAACGCTTTGATGTCTCAGGGCTCATTGTGTCGAGCTGCTGTTCCATCTTCAACATGTTAAGAGTTGTGATTCCGAGAATCTGTGTCTCGCCGCGCTCGAAAATTGCTGAACCGTGAACGCGCGGAATGACCTCAACTTCAGCAGATAGCGCACGAATGTCACGGAGACCGCGGCCATCGATACGAATCTTGTCGCGAAGTACGCGCTGACGTACAAGCTTCTTTGTAAGTGAACGGAATGCTGCTGGAACTTCCTTCTCACGGCCTTCGAATGCCGCAGAAACTGATTCCTTAACAGATGCAGAGATCTCATCGATCTTTGTCTCACGCTCTTGCTTACCCACGATTGTGAGCGCCTTTGCGAGATCATCCTTTGCAGCCTTTTCAACTGCTGCGAATACATCATCCTGGTAATCAAGGAAGACTGGGAAGTCAGCTGTTGGCTTTGCTGCAACTGCAGCAAGCTTTGACTGTGCATCACAGAGAATCTTGATAAATGGCTTTGCAGCATCGAGGCCCTGTGCAACAACTTCTTCAGTTGGTGTTGGCGCTCCGCCTGCAATGAGTTCGATTGTGCGTGAAGTAGCTTCAGCTTCAACCATCATGATTGCAACGTCATCTGCTGTTACGCGGCCTGCAACGACCATGTCGAATACTGCGTTCTCAACCTGTGAGTGGTTAGGGAATGCAACCCACTGACCATCGATAAGTGCAACGCGCACTCCACCAATTGGACCAGAGAATGGAAGTCCTGCAAGCTGTGTTGAGATTGATGCTGCGTTGATCGCGAGTACGTCGTACATGTGATCTGGATCGAGCGCCATAACTGTTACGACGATCTGTACTTCGTTGCGAAGTCCCTTAACGAATGATGGACGCAATGGGCGGTCGATCAAGCGGCAAGTAAGAATTGCCTCTTCAGATGGACGTCCTTC
>JBJTMX010000073.1:0-2549 GCA_046070745.1 Candidatus Planktophila sp. | reverse complement strand
GCATTGCGACCTTCAAGAACACGGACATGAAGTGCGATTCGAGCCTCTGCAACAATGGACTCCCAGATGTGGCGACCAAGTGTTGTATCGAATGTTCCGATGAGTTCAACGATCTCTGGTTGACGGTGAATCAAATATGGACGACCTGAAAGATCGACTGCTGCCTGCACGAGAACTTCATCAAGTGGAACCATTGCATCACCGAAACGACGGATGCCTGCCTTATCCCCGAGAGCTTCACGAAGTGCTTGGCCAAATGCGAGAGATGTATCTTCAACAGTGTGGTGTGAATCAACATCGATATCACCAGTTGTCTTGATGGTGAGGTTAAAACCTGAATGCTTGCCGAGCTGGGACATCATGTGATCGAAGAAGGGAACTCCTGTATCGACAGAGATTTCACCAGTGCCATCGAGTGTGAGGTCGACGAGAACGCTTGACTCTTTCGTTGTGCGTTCGATTCGTGCATTTCTCATGGGTGCTCCTCGGTTTTCTTTACTTGTGCAGAATCGCAGTCAGAGCTGCAATAAATAGATTGTTTTCGGCCTCGCTGCCGATTGTTACTCGCAAGTGACCTGATAATCCCACATCACGAATCAGGACACCTGCATCCAGTAGTGATTTCCAGAGAAGTGGCGAAGGAATATCAAATCCTGAGAAGAGAAGGAAGTTTGCCTTGCTCGGAGTCACAGTTAAGCCAAGTGATTGAAGCTGGCTTTCTACACGCTTACGTTCTTCGATGAGTGTTGCAACGTTTGCAAGTAGTTCTTCTTTGAATTCAAGCGCAACTTCTGCAGCTGCCTGCGTGATCGAGCTCAAGTGATATGGCAACCGCACCAAGAAGAGAGCGTCGATAACGGCTTTGTCAGCAACAAGATATCCGAGGCGAACTCCTGCAAATGAGAATGCTTTGCTCATTGTGCGAATTACAACGAGGTGCGGATACTTTTCAATCAAAGTTACAGCAGAGTACTCATCAGAGAACTCTGCATATGCTTCATCGACGACAAGAAGGCCCGTCGCTATTTTCGCAAGTTCTTCAATTTCAGCAAGAGTGACTGAGCTTCCCGTCGGATTGTTGGGAGTAGTAATAAAGGTAAGTGAAGGCTTATGTTGAATAATTTCCTTCTTTGCTAGTTCAATATCGAGTGAGAAATCTGCGCGACGAGAGCCATCAATCCAGGAAGTATTTGTAACTCGAGCAATGAGAGGGTGCATTGAATACGACGGAGTGAACCCAAGAGCTCCTTGATCACCAAAAGCCAAGTAGAGAGATTGAATAATTTCATTACTGCCATTAGCAGCCCAAATATTTTCGACACCTTTTGAAGTGCCTGAAAGTCCATTAATAAAATCAGCAAGCCCCTTGCGAAGTACAACAGCATCACGATCAGGATATCGATTGAGATTTACCGCAACACTCTTTACTCGCTCAGAGATAGCGGTTGCTAATGCAGATGAAAGTGGGAATGGGCTCTCATTGGTATTAAGAACCGCGCTTGCTGGAAGCTGTGGCGCACCATATGGATTGAGAGGACGAAGTCGCTCACTGAGCGGCAACCAATTTGGCCACTGCGTCATCGCGACTCAAATCGAACTGAGATTGCTTCACCGTGGGCAGGTAGATCTTCTGCATTTGCAAGAGTGATAACCGTTTGAGCAATATCGGTAAATGCGCTTTCGGAATACTCGATGAAGTGAAGCCCTTTAAGGAAAGTCTGTACAGATAAACCACTGCTATGGCACGCGCAGCCTCCAGTAGGAAGCACGTGATTTGAACCCGCAGAGTAATCTCCGAGAGAGACCGGTGCGAAGCGCCCAATAAATACTGCACCCGCATTGCGAATGCGATCTGCATCTTCTCGCGCATTTGCTGTCTGAATTTCAAGGTGCTCTGCAGCATATGCGTTCACTACATCAAGACCTTGTGCAATTGAATCGACAAGCACCGCCGCTGATTGAACACCTCTGAGTGCAGTAAGAATTCTCTCAGAGTGCTTGGTTGCTGCAACGCGTTTTGCGAGTTCGCCTTCGACCGCCTCAATGAGTTCAGGTGAGTCAGTGACAAGTACTGCCGCTGCAATAACATCGTGCTCGGCTTGGCTTATCAAATCCGCAGCAACATCTGCAGGCACTGCAGTTGAGTCGGCAAGAATTGCGATCTCAGTAGGCCCTGCCTCTGAATCAATTCCGATAATTCCGCGAAGTGCTCGCTTTGCAGCTGCAACATAAATATTTCCTGGACCAGTAACTAGGTCGCACTTATTGATAAGACCTTCCATGCCATAGGCAAAGAGAGCGATCGCTTGCGCTCCCCCAATTGCATAGACCTCAGTAATTCCTAGTAGTGCGCACGCAGCAAGGATTGTTGGGTGTGGGAATCCACCGAAATCTGATTGTGGAGGTGATGCCACTGCGAGGCTCTGCACACCTGCAATTTGTGCGGGAATAACATTCATCAAAACTGAACTTGGGTAAACGGCGCGGCCACCAGGGACATATAGTCCTACGCGATCGACAGGTACCCATTTTTCGCGCACGGTTCCACC
>JBJTMX010000072.1:0-4212 GCA_046070745.1 Candidatus Planktophila sp. | reverse complement strand
CCATCTTTCATATAGAGACCTGGTACTTCGCGGATCATCGTTGTTGTTAAACGACCTTCACCTGCGACCATCTCTGGATAGGCCCGTGAGGCTTCAAGGACGCAGGTGTGTGCAATATCAGTTGAAATTGTGATGGCACGAACTGCACGAGCAAGTCCTGCTACTGAGATGAGAAATAGCGGAGCGCCGCAACCATCGGTACTAATCAATGTGATCTTCTCGCCGGAGAGATTTTCAAGTTCTTCACGACAAGCAACCTGCAATGGGTGATCGGCATCGAGATAGTTGTCGATAGACCAACCATTCTTAACGCAGGTAACAAGCATTGCTGCATGCTTTCCGCTGCAGTTCATTGCAATACGGGTAGGGGCTTGGTCGCCATATGCACGACGCTCTGGTTCACCGAGTGGTTTATCGAGCATGCACTGCAGCGCAGTTTCATCAAGGTTTACAGTTGAAAGAATTTCGCGAACAGCAGCAATATGTTCTGCAGAACCTGAGTGACTTGATGCACCAAGTGCGAGTAGACGTGGCTCAAGTTTCAATCCATTGCGCACCATGGCTGCTGCTTGAAAAGATTTCACAGTTGAGCGAGGAAAGATTAAATGTGAGCTATCACCGAGTTCGAGATTGACTGATCCATCAGCGTTGAGTGCAACGAGAAAACCGCGGTGCTGTGATTCAACGACACCAGAGCGAACAACTTCAGCGAGAACTGCATCCTTCATTATTTTTCAACCTGTCGCTCGAGTGATGACCAGATATGTGCTTGAAGTTCCTTACCCATTGCAGCCATGTCATATGAAGTAAAGAGTTGTCCTTCAACGAGACCATAAAGTCGCGCGCCATCTGTAACGCCCTTTGCAGTTGGTGCCACATAAGCATGATCGAGAGCTAATTGAATTGCTGGGCGCTCATCAGAAATCTTTCCTAGCCACCCTTCTGCAAGCCCTGTGCTGTGCGCGAGAATGAGTTCAATGACCTTGTTTGGCTTGATGCGCCAGTAACCACTTTCAGCGGCACCTGGTCGAATGTGATTTCCCTCTGTATCGATGATCCACGACTTAGATGTGTACTCAAGAAAAGGTCGGCCATCGTGGCGGAAAGTTACCTCTTGAACGAACTCAAACTTTTCTGAGCCAGGCCATTCGCCCATACCTTTGCCGCCCCACTTACCGACCATCCATGCAACTGGATAGAGATCTTCGTGAAGTCCTTCAGGAATAACGAATGCCATTAGATTCTGCCCCTCTTATATGTGCGCGCATCGCGTGCCTGAGATTGGCGCCGTCCGCGAATACCGTAGATGAGAAGTCCTACGCCAAGAGCGATAGAGATAATCCCCAATAACGCTGTTGTCAGAAACTCCATGCGCTAATCGTACGGGCTAGAACTTGCGAACGGCCCACATAATCGCGAGGCCAGCAAGAGATACTACGAATAACTGTCCGATGAACTTCATCGTGTGCCCTTCACAATAACTTCTTGCGCCGCAGTGATACCTGAAACTGTGAGCACGGCATCTGTTGGAGTTGATCGCTTCACAAGCGCCAATGCAATGGGGCCGAGTTCGTGATGGCGAGCAACTGTGCCGAGGAATCCCACCTGCACTCCATCGAGTTCTACAGGAGTACCAGGTTCTGGAAAGACAACTGCTGAGCCATCTAGGTGGAGCAACACTAAACGACGCGGTGGGGCACCGAGGTTAAATACCTTTGCCACTGTTTCTTGACCGCGGTAGCAACCTTTATTCATATGGACAACTTTATTAAGGACACCGAGTTCATTTGGAATAGCCTTGAAATCGGTATCGATTCCATGACGTGGACGGCCAGCTGCAACGCGTTCTGCGTCTAACGACCAAGTACCTACTTCACGGGCATTTTCGTTAAAGACTTTCTTCATCTCATCGAGCTCTGCGCGCGGAACAAGTGCATAAGGTCCACCAATTTCAGTGGGAGCACCCGGTGCGCGAAGGACAGAAAATTCTTCTGACGCATCACGTGCATCAACCTTCAACATAAAACGCATCTTCAATAAATAAGTGAGAAGTGTTTCGGCGTATTGAGGATCGATCACAATAAATGTTGTAGTGCCATCATCAACTAAAACAAATTGATATTCGATATGGCCGTTGTGATCCAAGATCATTGCAGGAAGCCAATCGCCTGCTGCAATATTTAAAAGATGTTGCGTTGTTAAATCATGGAGCCACTTGGCGCGGTCGTCGCCAGTAATTGCAAGGATAGAAAGATGGGATAAATCTGCCCACGCTTTACCTTCTGCGAGTGCACGTTGCTCTTGTGCTGGTTGTCCAAAATGCCAGATGGCACCTTTATCGGGGCCTTCTTCAACTCGGACAGCGGTCATGCCGCTATTTTACGCAGGCTGCGCAGGTTCCGTAGATCGCAAAGTGAGTGACATCGGTGCGGAAACCGTAATCATCTGAGAGATTCTGAACGAAGTTCGCCGCAACATCGATAGGTGCATCACCAACAGAGCCGCAATCACCACAAACGAGGTGTAAATGTGTGAGCTCTTCAGCGGCGTGATAGGTCGCGCCACCATGGCCAAGGTGGGTGTGCTGCACAAGGCCAACATTTTCAAGGGTTTCGAGGTTGCGATAGACCGTTGAGAGGTTGATACCAGGGTGGGTCTCGCGCACCTTATTAGCAATATCTTCAGGTGTTGCATGGCCGAGTTCACGGACAGCGTTGAGTACGAGTTCACGCTGTGGTGTTAAGCGCAAACCTTTTTCGCGGAGTTCATGTTGTTCAGCCATGTGCAAACCTTACTTTCAAATAAGAATTAAAGAGTAATAACGAGATCAGTTGCGTTACCGCGTTCTGCAACGACCTTCTTTTCTACGCGAGCACCCGGTGCTTGAACCACGAGGGTCCAAGTGCCGGGGGCCGCGAAGAAGCGGAATTGACCGTCCACATTTGTTGGAACTTCTGCGGTGAACTCCCCGGTGGAATCAAGCAATCGCACATGACCATTCGAAACAGGTGTGCCATTTGGCACGGCGTCATCAATCCCGTCCCGGATGATTTGTCCCTGAATAACTGTCTGCTTCGTTAAGTCGATGCCATCAGTTGATGGTCCACCTGGGCGTGCACCGCAAGTTTTCATATTTCTTACGCACCAATTTCTACAGGTACGCCGACGAGTGAGCCGTACTCAGTCCATGAGCCGTCGTAGTTCTTTACGTTAGTTACACCGAGAAGTTCATGAAGAACGAACCATGAGAACGCAGAGCGCTCACCGATACGGCAATACGCGATGGTGTCCTTTGCAAGATCAACGCCAGCCGATGTGTAGATATCTTTCAACTCATCCTGTGATTTGAAAGTTCCGTCTTCATTTGCTGCCTTTGACCAAGGAATGTTCTTTGCAGATGGAACGTGGCCTTTTACCTGTCCACCTTCTTGTGGAAGGTGCGCGGGTGCTGCGAGTTCTCCTGAAAATTCTGCAGGTGAGCGAACATCGACAATGTTCTTTACGCCAATTGCAGCAACAACTTCATCGCGGAATGCACGAAGCGAAAGATCTTGATCCTTTGCAACATAGCGAGTTGCTGTACGAGCTGGAACATCTGTTACGAATGGGCGAGCATCGAGTTCCCAACGCTTGCGTCCACCATCGAGAAGGCGAACATCCTGGTGTCCGTAGAGCTTGAAGTACCAGTATGCATATGAAGCAAACCAGTTGTTATTGCCACCATAGAGAATGACTGTTGTGTCATTTGCGATGCCGTTCTTTGAAAGTAGTGCCTCAAAGTCAGCCTTTGAAACCAAGTCACGACGGAGACCATCTTGCAGATCGTCGCGCCAGTGGAAGGTGATTGCGTTCTGGATATGTCCCTGCGCATAGAGCGTTGTATCTTCATCAACTTCGATGATTGCTACATGCGGGTTAGAGATGTTCTCCTGAAGCCACTTTGTTGAAACTAATACTTTTTCGCGTGCCATTGTTATTACTCCCGTGAGTTTAGTTAATTAAAAGGTGAATTACGTGCGTTAATTACTGATGTAAGCCACTTTGCAATTTACGGTACATGCGCTGCCTGCTTTAAATAAATGACAGCAGTACTTGTCGAGGAAGGCCCTGATAAAGGCGCCATCTGGCACTTTGGCCAACCTGCACAAGAACAACGCGCACTCGAATCTGGTGCAGCATGGGTTGATCTCTCGCATCTCTCAGTTCTTGCAG
>JBJTMX010000071.1:0-3943 GCA_046070745.1 Candidatus Planktophila sp. | reverse complement strand
CACGATAGCGACCCTGACTATCGCGATGCTCAATCGAAGAAGACTTACGACCGCATCCTTGAGCGCTTCCGCGGTAAAGAGGCAATTCTTAGCCCACGCAGGTAGCCTTGTCTCATGACCACACTTAATAAGTACACATCACTGCGCGTGGGTGGTCCTGCAAAGCAGATTGTTAACGTCTCCACTGAAGCAGAGATTATTGCTGCAATTGAAGGCGCCGGTGACTCACCAATTCTCGTTATCGGCGGCGGAAGCAATGTATTGATTGCAGATAGCGGCTTTGAAGGCACCGTTATTCATATCGCAAATAACCAGGCAGAG
Source organism: Candidatus Planktophila sp. (assembly GCA_046070745.1). Taxonomy (GTDB): domain Bacteria; phylum Actinomycetota; class Actinomycetes; order Nanopelagicales; family Nanopelagicaceae; genus Planktophila. Next base: position 3,622 of record JBJTMX010000071.1, on the reverse strand, counting down.
TCTGAAGTCGATGCCTGCAGCGGTGCAACACTGACTATTGGCGCAGGCGAAGATTGGGATACCTTCGTTGCAACAACTATTGCCCGTGGCTTTGCTGGCCTTGAGACTTTGAGTGGAATTCCCGGCACAGTAGGCGCTGCACCAATTCAAAATATTGGTGCATACGGACACGAGGTATCTGAATTCATAACACGTGTGCGCACATATGATCGCCAAGAAAAAGCGATTAAGACTTTCACTAATTCAGAGTGCGAGTTTGAATATCGTAATTCTTATTTTAAGAGGCACCCAGGTCGCTACGTAGTTCTCTCTGTGCAATTTCAAATACGTCGCGGCGAAGTTTCAACTCCTATTACTTATGCAGAGCTCGCAAAAAAGTTGGGGATTGAAGTGGGAGAGAAGGCACCTGTTGTCGATACCCGCAAAGCTGTAATGGAACTTCGCGCCGCAAAGGGAATGTTGCTCAACCCTGATGATAAAGATTCTTGGTCTGCGGGTTCTTTCTTTACCAACCCAGTTGTTTCGGTTGAGGTTGCGTCAACTCTTCCTGCAGGTGCTCCAAAGTGGCCAATGACCGATGGTCGCGTGAAGACGAGCGCTGCATGGTTAATCGAGAATTCAGGAATTGCAAAGGGTCACGCACATGGTGGCGCACAGGTAAGTACTAAGCATGTTCTTGCGTTGACTAATTCAGGCAGCGCAACAGCGGCTGAGATCTGCGAGTTAGCGCGAGAAGTACGTGCAAGTGTTCAAGAGAAGTTTGGAATTACTCTCGAACCAGAAGTAAACCTTGTAGGAATTACTCTTTAACTTATTCAGTCAAAAGCTTTTTAATGCGACCGATGCCCTCGACGATATCTTCATCGCTTGTCGCATATGAGAAACGTAGGTAACCGGAGGGCCCGAAAGCCTCACCAGGCACTGCCGCTACTTCAACTTCATCCAAGATGATGGTTGCAAGCTCTGCAGAGGTATTTGCTACCGTGCCGCGGATTGTCTTTCCAAGAACACCCTTGACTGATGGATAGACATAGAAAGCACCTTGAGGTGTTGGGCATTCAAAGCCTGGAATCTCATTGAGAAGGCTGACGATTAACTTGCGGCGACGATCAAATGCGACGCCCATTTCATGCACTGCATCGAGGTTGCCAGTAAGTGCTGCAATTGCTGCACGCTGCGAAACGTTGGCAACATTTGAAGTCAGGTGTGATTGAAGGTTTGTCGCTGCCTTGATGACATCCTTTGGACCGATCATCCAGCCCACACGCCATCCGGTCATTGCATATGTCTTTGCAACGCCGTTAAGAATGATTGTTGTATCAGCAAGCTCTGGAACAACTACCGGCATTGATGGCGCTGTTGCACCGTCGTAGAGCAAGTGCTCGTAAATTTCATCGGCGATGATCCAGATGTAGTTCTTCAACGCCCACTGACCAATTGCCTTAACTTGTTCTGCTGAGTAAACAGAACCTGTTGGGTTAGATGGTGAACAGAACAAGAGCGCCTTCGTCTTACCTGTGCGCGCATTTTCTAATTGATCAACGTTAACGAGATAGTTCTGCGTTTCATCAGCGAAAACTTCAACAGCTTTTCCGCCAGCCAACTTGATTGCCTCTGGATATGTTGTCCAGAACGGTGCAGGAAGAATTACTTCATCCCCTGGATCAAGAATTGTTGCGAATGCTTGGTAGACAGCTTGCTTGCCACCGTTGGTGACGAGAACCTGTTCGACAGTGATGTCGTAATGAGAGTCGCGCTTAGTCTTATCAACAATTGCTTGGCGAAGTTCAGGCAGACCTGGTGTTGGTGTGTATCGGTGATTAGCGACAACCTTTGTCGCAGCAGCTGCTGCATCGACGATATAAGAAGGTGTTGGGAAGTCTGGCTCGCCAGCTCCAAAACCGATCACGGGACGGCCAGCAGCCTTGAGGGCCTTGGCCTTTCCATCTACTGCCAAAGTGGCTGACTCTGCGATTGCTGCGATACGCGCTGAAATTCTGCTCATGAGCGTAAGTCTGCCCTATCAGGCGGGCTCCTCGCCCACCCGAAATGGTCGGTTTTACTCACACCGCCCCCTGCCTCTACACTCGGACGCTCACGAGAAATAATTTGCTCGCCTTGGCGCGCCAAAAATCTCTCGCGAAGGGCAATAGCTCAATTGGCTAGAGTTGCCGTCTCCAAAGCGGCCGGTTGGGGGTTCGAGTCCCTCTTGCCCTGCAAGATGAAAGTTAAAGATGGACGAAGCGAAGTGAAGTAACGAGAGAAAAGGTACGAACATGAGTGATGCAGTCGAGAAGTCAGCGGATCAGTCCGAGGGCAAGCTCAACGTTTTCGCACGCGTTGGTCTCTTCTATCGCCAGGTAACCAACGAGCTCAAGAAGGTCGTTTGGCCTACACGCGAGATGCTTACTACTTACACAGCAGTCGTACTCGTATTCGTTGCATTCATCATTGCCGTTGTATCCATCATCGACTTGGTTCTTACCAAGGTCGTCTTCTGGGTATTCGGTTAAGGGGAGATCATGACTGAAGATATTAAGCACGACGCATTCGAAGCGGCACTTGTTGCCAACGCTGAAGAAGTTGCTGCACCAGTTGAAGAGATCGTTCTTCCTGTTGAATCAACAGAACCAGAACTCGCGCTCGCATCTGATGAAGATGGCGATATCGAATCTGACGAAAACGATCCCAACGCAGAGTTCCGCCGCACATTGGCAACTGCTGCAGGCGATTGGTATGTCATCCACTCTTACGCAGGTTACGAGAAGAAGGTAAAGGGCAACCTTGCCAACCGTATCCATACCCTCAACATGGAGGATTACATCTTCCAAGTTGAAGTTCCTGAAGAAGAAGTTGTTGAATTCAAGAACGGCGCTCGCAAAGTTGTAAAGCGCAACGTCTACCCAGGTTACGTTCTCGTGCGTATGGATCTCACAGATGAGTCATGGTCTGTCGTTCGCAATACACCGGGTGTTACAGTCTTCGTTGGTAACGCACACAACCCAAGCCCGCTTTCACTTGATGATGTTGAAAAGATTCTTGCACCACGTCCATCTAAGAAGGGCGACAAGGTCGAGGTTAAGGATGTTGACTTCGAAATCGGTGAGTCAGTAACAGTTATGGATGGCCCATTCGCAACGCTTCCAGCAAATATTTCAGAGATCATGCCAGAGCAGTCAAAGCTCAAGGTATTGGTATCTATCTTCGGTCGCGAGACCCCTGTAGAACTTAGCTTCAACCAGGTTCAGAAGATCGTTTAATTTTTCCCAGAAAAAACCAAGAAAAGAGATAAAGAAATGGCACCAAAGAAGAAGGTATCTGGCTTTATTAAGCTCCAGATCCAAGCTGGCGCTGCTACACCTGCTCCACCAGTAGGTCCAGCGCTCGGTCAGCACGGCGTAAACATCATGGAGTTCGTCAAGGCGTACAACGCTGCGACTGAAAGCCAAAAGGGTCAGATCATTCCGGTTGAGATCACTGTTTATGAAGATCGCACATTCGACTTCATTACAAAGACTCCACCAGCATCACGTCTTATCCTCAAGGCTGCAGGAGTCGAAAAGGGCTCACCTGTTCCACATAAGACAAAGGTTGCAAACATCACCATGGCTCAGGTCAAGGA
>JBJTMX010000070.1:0-3410 GCA_046070745.1 Candidatus Planktophila sp. | reverse complement strand
GTAGCCGTTGGGTGTATGGCAGAGAGATACGGAAAAGAACTAGCAGAAGCACTTCCTGAAGCTGATGCGATTCTTGGTTTTGATGATTACAAAGACATCTCTGCAAAGTTGCAATCGATTTTGTCAGGAAACAGCCATCAGTCGCACACTCCACAAGATCGACGAGCGTTGCTTCCAATCACACCTGTCGCACGTGCAGAAGCACGTCGCGAGGTCCGCGATAGAGAGCACACATCCAGCGTTGGTGCTGGAGGATCTCTCTTCCGCAAGCGTCTCGGTGACGCTCCATGGGCTCCTCTAAAAATTGCATCAGGGTGCGACCGACGTTGTGCATTCTGCGCAATCCCATATTTCCGTGGCTCATTCATCTCACGTCCTGCTCAAGAGGTTCTTGAAGAAGGCGCATGGCTTGCGCAGAATGGAGTCAGCGAACTCTTCTTGGTCAGCGAGAACACAACGTCATATGGAAAAGACCTCGGTGACCTTCGCTTGATGGAGAAGATCCTTCATCAATTTACCGAAATTCCTGGAGTCGAGCGTGTGCGTCTCTCGTACTTACAGCCGGCCGAAGTTCGCCCATCTCTCTTGCAGGCGATGATCGAGACCGAGAAAGTTGCACCATATTTCGATCTCTCATTCCAGCACACAAGCGCATCTGTCCTCCGCCGTATGCGCCGCTTCGGAGATTCAGAGAAGTTCTTGCACTTGATCAATCAGATTCGCGCACTTTCTCCAGAGGCGGGAATTCGCTCAAACTTCATCGTCGGATTCCCTGGCGAAACTGAAGAGGATTACAACGACCTTTCAGAATTTATCGCTGCAGCAAAGCTTGATGCAATTGGAATCTTTGGTTACTCGGATGAAGACAATACGGAAGCGCTCGATCTCAGCGATAAAGTTGATGAAGACATTATTAAAGAGCGCGTTGAATCACTCTCTCGACTTGCGGATGAGATGGTCTCAAACCGCGCGCAAGCTCGCATCGGTGAAACCGTCCGTGTCCTGATTGAAGATGCAGATCTTCAGGAAGGTCGCGCTGCGCATCAAGGCCCTGAAGTAGATGGAACAACATCTTTTATCGATACCAACTTTGCAGTGGGCGAATACGTCGATGCGGTGATTATCGATTCAATGGGTGCTGATTTAGTTGCGAGGCCCTTGTGATGTCATTCGCACCAACCCCTAATTGGCTTACAGCTTTTCGTATTGCGCTCATTCCATCAGGAGTATGGGCTCTTTTCCATAGTCCATCTGCCTTATGGCAATGCATCTCTTGGCTTATCTATTTCACCTTAGGCATGACAGATATTCTCGATGGGCATTGGGCACGCAAGAGCAACCGCACAACAGCGCTCGGTGCCTTCTTGGATCCAGTTGCCGATAAAGCGCTCATCGGTTCAGCCATGATTTCACTCGCAATTCTCGATCGCTTTCCGTGGTGGATTGTTGTTGTTATCTTGGTGCGCGAAATTGGAATCACTATCTTCCGTCTTGCTGTCATTAAAGATGGCGTCATCCCTGCAAGTAAGGGTGGCAAAGTGAAGACTCTTACCCAGAACTTCGGCGTCAGCTTTTATATCTTGCCTCTGCCGCACCTGTTATTCCCACTTCGCGATGCCTTGATGGGATTCGCTGTTGTGCTGACAATTTGGAGCGGAATTGATTACATCGTGAAGTGGAAGCAAGCGACGAAGTCTTCGTAAGTTACTGGTAAGTCACGCGTAAAACCTGAAAATTCTAAGAAAAAGATTCAATTTTGTTACCCGAATAATCGGACAAAGGTATCGGCAGGGGAGTTTACTTTTACCACTCAAAGAGATTCTATGAGTGGAGAGTGAGGCCCTCTTGGGGATGTCAGTGCTGACCGTGACGCTCAATCCAAGTATTGATCGCACGATTGCTCTCTCCTCTCTAAGCATTGGCGAGATTAACCGAGCACAGGAGATCACACTCCATCCTGGCGGAAAGGGCGTCAACGTCTCTCGCGCAGCAAAAGCTCTCGGAGTCGACACTCACGCTCTCTATATCGGCGGAACTCTCGGCGAAGCATGGATGAGCGCCGAACTCGATAAAGCATCTATTCAGCACACAGTTATTTCTCATGGTGTCGCTATCCGAAGCAATATGACAATCGTCGAGAGCGATGGAACTGTTACGAAGATTAATGAGCCAGGCCCAGTACTTGGTTCTGCTGAACTCGAAAAGGTGAAGAACGCACTTTCACAGCTTCCACTGAGCGGAAATTGGGTTGTCTTTGCGGGCCGCCTTAACCCAGGTCTCACAGCAAACGCATATGCAGAGCTCGCAGCATTTGCAAAGTCACAAGGCGCGCACGTCGCAGTTGATACTTCTGGTGATGAATTTGCAGCTGCTGTAAAAGCTGGCGTTGTTGATCTAGTTAAACCAAATCACCACGAACTTTCAGAACTTGTTGGTCGCGAGCTTCTTACTATCGATGATGTGATTGGCGCAGCTCGTGAAGTAATTGCCGGGGGAGTACGCACTGTGCTCTGCAGCATGGGTGCAGATGGGGCAATCCTGATTACAGCGGATACTGCAACTCACTGCGAACCTATTGAAAAAGTTTCCGGAACTCCAGTAGGTGCTGGAGATATATTGCTCGGAATCTTTATCGCTGCAGGCTGCGATGTTAAAGCTCTTGAGAAAGCGATTGCATGGTCTGCGGCATCTGTTCCACTTCCGGGAACATCTATTCCAACTCCAGCACAAGCTGGGGCTGTATCAGTGCGTACGCGAGAAGATTTTGATCGCGCACGTAAATTAGTGGAGGCATAACGTGTCAGTCTTTAGTGAAGATCTCATCATCCTCGATCTGGTTGCAGTCGATAAGGTCGATGCAATTAAACAGATGGCGGCGGTTGCTGTCGCTGCAGGTCGCGGAACAGATGCTGCTCAAATCGCAACAGATGTCATTGCTCGCGATGAGATGGGCACTCCTCAGATTGATGGAATCGCGATTCCTCACGCACGCAGCTCTGGAGTCACAGATGCAGCAGTAGTTGTTGCACGTACATCTGGCGTTGTATTCGATCCAGAAGAAGATCCTGCACAGGTTCTCTTCATGATTCTCGTTCCTAACGAGGCAGGAGATCAGCACATTGAAATTCTCTCCAGCCTTGCTCGTCGCATGATGGACCCAGAGTTCACAGCTGGTCTTCGTACTGCAGATTCAAAGTCAACGCTCGTTCACCTACTTAACTCAGGAGCACACTAATGAAGTTCGTCGTCGTCACATCATGCGCAACAGGTATCGCACATACATTTATGGCAGCAGAAGCTCTTGATCGCGCTGGCAAGGCAAAGGGTCATGAGATGGTCATTGAGACTCAAGGTGCTGGCGGTTACAAGCCAACCCCTGCAGATGTCATCGCATCAGCAGATGCAATTAT
>JBJTMX010000069.1:0-3701 GCA_046070745.1 Candidatus Planktophila sp. | reverse complement strand
CTCGTCAAGGAAGTTGCTACCAAGACTAACGATGTTGCCGGTGACGGAACAACAACAGCGACAGTTCTTGCGCAGGCAATGGTGAAGGAAGGTCTTCGCAACCTTGCAGCGGGAGCACAGCCGATGGATCTCAAGATTGGTATCGAAGCGGCAGTGGAGGCAGTCTCTGCACGGCTTCGCGAGAATGCAACAGTCGTTAACGACAAGGCGCAAAAGGCTGACGTTGCAACTATCTCAGCTAAAGATCGCGAAATCGGTGACCTCATTGCCCAAGCAATGGAGAAGGTCGGCAAAGATGGTGTCATCACTGTAGAAGAGGCCTCAACTACTGCACTCGAACTCGAATTCGCAGAAGGTATGCAGTTCGATAAGGGTTACATCTCTCCATACTTCGTTACCGATCAAGATCGTATGGAAGCAATCCTCGATGATGCCTACATTCTTATCTCTGCCGGAAAGATCTCTGCGCTCGCTGACTTGTTGCCTATCCTTGAGAAGGTCTCACAATCAGGCAAGCCACTTCTTCTCATTGCAGAAGATGTTGAGGGTGAGGCTCTTTCAACTCTCGTGGTAAACCGTATGCGCGGAGTCTTTACCTCAGCAGCTGTAAAGGCACCTGGCTTTGGCGATCGTCGTAAGGCGATGCTTCAGGACATTGCAATCTTGACTGGCGGAACCGTTATCTCATCCGAACTTGGCATGAAGCTTGATGCAGTTCAGTTGACTGATCTCGGTCGCGCACGTCGTATTGTCATCACCAAGGATGCAACAACTATCGTTGATGGTGCAGGGGATGCAAAGGTTGTTGAGGCTCGCGTACAAGAGCTTCGCAATGAGATTGCAAACTCTGATTCAGACTGGGATAAAGAGAAGCTCCAAGAGCGCGTTGCAAAGCTTGCAGGCGGCGTCTGCGTAATCAAGGTTGGCGCACATACTGAAGTTGAACTCAAGGAGAAGAAGCACCGTCTTGAGGATGCAATCTCAGCAACTCGCGCAGCTGTTGAAGAAGGAATCGTTATCGGTGGCGGCGCAGCACTTGTGCACGCAGCAGATGCTCTTAACGACAACCTTGGTTTCACCGGCGATAAGGCAGTCGGTGTTGCGCTTGTCCGCAAGGCATGTGATGAACCACTTCGTTGGATTGCAGAGAACGCAGGACTTGAGGGCTACGTCGTAGTCGCTAAGGTTCGCGCACTTCCAATCAACGAAGGCTTCAATGCAGCAACTGATGTCTACGGAGATCTTCGCAAGGATGGCGTCATCGATCCAGTGAAGGTAACCCGTTCAGCGCTGGCTAATGCAGCATCTATCGCAGCGATGTTCATTACAACGGAGGCTGTTGTCTTCGAGCGTCCGGCAGATGCAGAGCCTGCAGCAGCTGGCCATGGCCACTCACACGGACCTGGAGGCCACAGCCACTAGTGAGATAACTTCAAGAAAAGCCCTCCGACACGATTATGTCAGGAGGGCTTTTCTACTTCTTTTCTTGGATTTCAGATAGACCCTAGGTATATTACTCACCTCATGGGCTAACCCCCATGGCTGTTTCACATGAAGTTCACAATTTTTCCTTGTGCAGATTTCTGTGAGGAGTGCTACCCGGAGGTCTACCTTATGAAGTCAACTACATTTAAATCCGCACGAGTCTTAATAAGCTCAAGCGCGCGTAAAAGAACTGCCAGCCTAATCACTAAGGTTCTAGCAGTATCACTTCTAGCGGTAGCACCAAGTGCGGTTGTGAGCGCGCCCGCCAATGCGGTCGTCACATATGGACCTGCGGTAAACAACTTGGCTTGCGATAACTCATTGGGCAATACCAATATCAGAATCACCCCTTCACACGGTAAAGCCTTCTATGTTGACGGTACCCAGGCAAATAATGCCAATGATATTGATGCAAGTTATATCGGCTACCGAGTTGCAGTTACTTCGGGATCACTCACCAATGCTTGGGTGAAAATCAGCGACTTCTCAAGTACGACTACACCTAGTACGAGTACAAAAACAACTACTGAACTTGTTTCTGCAGCAGGATCCTCAGATAAATTTCAAGTGGCAAATCGAAATAGCAATATCACGACAACAGATACCCATACCGCGTTCTTCTTAATTAAGGCGACTAATGTCAATAACTGGGGAAACTCTGACGTGGCATATGGTGATTACTCCCACGTAGTCTCTCTTTACGATGGCGACCCAGATGCAGGAGGACAGCTTCTGCGCCAGTGTAAGTATCAGTTCACAAAGATTACAAACACAATTTCTGCAGCTGCAAACAAGGTTACTTCGATTACAAAAGATAAGAGTCAGCCACTTCTGGGCGAAACCGTAACAATTACAGTCAACGGTCAGACTGGAACAATCGGATCAGGAGAAGCACCGGATAACGACATTATCTGGATGAGCGCAGCCCCATATTCTTCATTTCCGATAAGCGCACTTCGCCTTGAGCAAACTTCTTTTACCGGCTCCAGTGGAAGTTGCACAACCCCAAAAATCAATCAACTCCTCATTCCATCAGCTGCTACTAGTGGTTGCGAAGGAAACTATGTTGCTAAATACACCTTCCGAGTAATCGGTACGGGACCATCAAATACTTTGGTTGCACCTGTTAACCAGATCGCATCTGGAACTCAGATCAAGCACACCACGGTCACATCAATTACTCTCGACCTTTCGAAGGCATCTACCTCTAGCATTTCAATGGCCAAGGGGATTGAATCCTTCACTTCAACCAGCGACAGCGTCACGGTCGATGGAATCTATTACGCACGTGTGGGCTATGTTGAGACTGCCTCAGTCGTGTCAGGAACAGCAAGTTTGGACTTCATTATTGACTCGCCAACTGCTGGCGCGATCATGGAGACCAATACTGTTAACGGTGGCTACGGCCCCAATATCAGAGTAGGTGCTGGCTCTCCATCCAGCATTACACCTGCATATTCAGGTGGAAAATACTTCTTCCAAGGGCCATTTACATTTACGAGCACCAGCCCTCTGATAATCCACTATTCAATGCTCCTGCCGATTCCAAGCTCTGGAACGTTGCGATATGAGAATATCGTGATCGGAAATATTGGCGGAAAAGAGATCTACGCAAATGGTGGTATTCCACTTGCTGCCGTAGTGGTTTCAAACGATGGAGGTACAGTTACTTCGACTGGATTTAAGAAATCCGCTCCAGGGGTTACAACTGTTGCTCCAGATAACATCACAGATTCAAGTGCCATGCTCCATGGTTCACTCGATGCTCTGAGCGAAACGACAACTTTGCGTTTTGAATGGGGAACTTCGTCAACGCTCACGGGAGCAACGACAGTGCCTCTTGGGGACACCACGACAACAGTGAGTGATACATCTACAACAATTACCGGCCTTACCCCTGGTGTTACTTATTACTACAGAATTGTTGGAGTCGGCGCGTCAGGGCTGATCACCTATGGACAGATTTTGAGCTTCCATGTGGGACTCACAAGCGTGACAACTAACGCCGCAACATCAGTCCGATTCACCACTGCAACTATTAACGGTAGATATGTCAACGAGCGCACGAGCACTAATATTTACTACCGCTTTTACTGGTCAACTAGTAGCGAGAGCGTCTCAGCTCGAACTTCAGATAGCCGCACAGTTGGTGTAAATCAGCTCGTGACTACCGGAACAGATACTTTTACTACCCTAACTGGTCTAGCTGAAGGAAC
>JBJTMX010000068.1:0-5149 GCA_046070745.1 Candidatus Planktophila sp. | reverse complement strand
CACATCTCTTATCGCGATCGCATCCTCCCTGAAGACATCACCCCTGGTGTAATCGTTCCAAGTTTGCTCGATGACACTCGTCTTGTTCCAGGTGCATCAGCGTTGCCACAAGATGAAGATCTCGATGCAGGCTTCGGTCTTAATGCAGCATCTGGAGAATACGTAGACATGATCAAGGCTGGCATCATCGATCCAGCTAAGGTAACTCGTTCTGCACTTCAGAATGCAGCGTCAATCGCAGCGCTCTTTATTACAACAGAGGCAGTGATTACAGATAAGCCAGAGCCAAAGAGTGCATCTGCGATGCCTCAAGGCGGCGGAGATATGGATTTCTAAAGAAACCCATTTAAGCGTACGAAGGGGCTGCCGATTAGTATCGGCGGCCCCTTCTGCTTTACCCTTAGAACATGAAGCCATTCGATGCTCAATCAATCGCACGTGATGCAGCTCTTGCCGAGGCAGAGTTCGCTACACAGGTTGGTGACTTTATCTCTGTCGAATACGACGACGATAATCGCATCGCCACTTATCTCTTTGCTGCAGATATTGCAGGTTACAAGGGTTGGCGTTGGGGCATCACACTTGCAAAAGTTGATGAAGCAACAGCTCCAACCATTTGTGACGTTGTAGTTATTCCAGGTCCTGATTCACTTCTTGCACCCGATCACATCTCTTATCGCGATCGCATCCTCCCTGAAGACATCACCCCTGGTGTAATCGTTCCAAGTTTGCTCGATGACACTCGTCTTGTTCCAGGTGCATCAGCGTTGCCACAAGATGAAGATCTCGATGCAACACAAGTATTTGACCTCGGACTCATGCGCCCTCGGGTACTTTCAATTGAAGGTCGCGACCAAGCTTCAAAGCGTTGGTATGCATCCGACCGCGGTCCATCTTCACCATTGGCGGAACAAGCTCCAAAGCCATGTCATTCATGTGGTTTCTTCGTCCCTCTTGCAGGCTCACTACGCTCATCCTTCGGCGTATGCGCCAACGCAATTGCCCCTGATGATGCTCGCGTGGTCTCTGTAGACCACGGATGCGGCGCGCATAGCGAAGCAACTCTGGGCTAAACTATTCCCATGCGTTCACATGGCCAACGCCATGGAACCGACCCACTGCCCGCATCCCCGCGGCGTTCGTCTAAACGAGTATCGAAACAAATAAGGAGTAACGACTATGCCTACAGGTCGCGTGAAATGGTTCTCCCTTGAAAAAGGTTTCGGCTTCATCGCATCCGATGAAGGAGAAGATGTTTATCTAGCTGCAACAGCTCTCCCTGCTGGCGTCACGACAGTTAAGCCAGGCACCAAGCTTGAGTTCTCTGTAATTGATTCACGTAAGGGTCCACAGGCTATGTCTGTGCACGTTGTTGAAGCACCTGCATCTTTGGCAGAAAATGCTCGCATTGCAAATGATGATCTGGCAGCGATTATTGAAGACACAATCAAGATGCTCGACAAGGTAGGCAATGGTTTGCGCCATGGTCGCCATCCATCAGGTACAGAGGCAGAGCGACTCGGTCGCGTTCTGCGCGGCATCGCTTCACAACTCGAAGCGTAGGCAACCTCTACTAAATCCCGCTCTTGCGATTACGTCGTATTGAGTAGCGAATTCCTGTCACACCCAAACCTGCGCCGACAACGCATGTCCAAATAATCTTAGACTCTGCTCCAATAGCAAGTGCAATCACGCCAGCTGCCACCCAGCAAATAGTTCCAATTGAGACTAGAGTGACAACAGATGTAATTGTTGATTTATTGGCCATGGAAGAAGAGTAATGCGTAGAACAGTAGATGCGAACGGTAATTGGCGATCATTTCGCCACCGTAATTTTCGCATTCTCTATCCTGCTAATGCTCTTTCCAATATCGGAACATGGGCGCAGCGCGTTGCACAAGATTGGCTTGTACTAGAACTCACCAACAACAATGGTGGAGCGCTAGGTTTAGTGACGGCGGTGCAGTTTGCACCCGTGCTCTTCTTCAGCCTTCATGGAGGCGCGCTCGCTGATCGCGTCAATAAGCGCAAACTACTAATCTGGACAAATATTGTGGCTGCCATTGCTTGTTACGGAATCGGAATCCTTGTTGTTACACACCACATCAAGCTGTGGCACGTCTTTGTAGGTGCAGCGCTTTTGGGTATTTCATCAGCAATTGACGCACCAATCCGCCAAGCATTTACATCCGAGATCGTGGGTCACTCGGATGTGGCGAATGCAGTAAGTCTGAACTCAGCCAATTTCAATGCCGGCAGGCTTGTTGGCCCTGCGATGTCAGGCTTTCTCATCGCTCATTTTTCAACAGGCCCCTCTTTCATCATTAATGCGACAACATATTTATTTGTGATCGCAGCGCTGATTGCAATGCGCGAGAAGGACTTCTTTATTCAGAAGAAAGAAGAGACACTAGGGACAGTGCGCGAAGGTATTCGTTATGCACTTGCTCGACCAGATTTATATGTTGTCATGTTGCTCGTCTTCTTTGCTGCAACTTTCGGGCTCAACTTCCAAATCTTTAATGCGCTGATGGCCACTAAAGAATTCGGTAAAGGACCAGCTTCATACGGATTACTCGGCACGTATATCGCTGTTGGTTCGCTAAGCGGTGCGCTTTTTAGTGCTCGCATCGAGGGGCTTCGCAACACCCGAAATATCATCAAGCTCGGGGTTCTATTTTCTCTCGCAGTCCTTGTTCTCTCTATCGCACCGACATACACCTGGTACTCGCTCTGGCTTCCATTCTGCGGAATATCTGCCTTGACTATGTTGATCTCTGCAAATTCTTATGTGCAGACTCACTCAGATCCAGCTATTCGCGGTCGAGTTATGGGAATTTACTTGCTGATTTTTATGGGCGGCACTCCCTTTGGATCTCTCTTAATTGGATATCTCACGGAAGCGATCGGAGTGCGTCAGACTGTTGCGTTCTGTGGTGGAGTGTCGCTGATTGCAGCGTTGACCATCTGGGCGCTCTTCAATAAGAAGGTAGCTGCACCATCTGATACTCGCGTTTCAGCAGTACTTAATTAAATTTCGAACTTATCCAACTCTGATTGCGGCACATGTGATGGCACGAATTTCACAATGAGAGAGGCGATAAGAATGAGTACTGGGACCATCAAATAGGCTCGAGAAATCCCGTAGTTATCACCAAAAACGCCCAGTAAAAATGGCGCTCCAGCAATGGCGATACCTGCTGCGAGCGAACTATTTCCAATTGCCAGCTCTGGACGTCCTTGGCTCTGATTGATAAGTCGGAGCGAGGTAAGAGCAAACTGCATAGAGATACCAAGGCCACTGACGAGAAGCATGGCTAGGCTGATTGCCAATTGATGCGAGAGCCATAACCCGAAGAATCCAAAAGCCTGAATGGCAAGAACAATCTGCAATTGAGTATCTGCGCCAAATCGATGGAGTGCGCGACCACCCAAAAAGCGGCCAATTGCCATTCCTAATCCAAGAGCGATAATTGCAATGGTAGAAATTGCTGCAGTTGCACCAGTACGGTCACGTACGAGGGCAGCTGCCCAGAAAGAGGTTGCGAACTCTGTTGAGATAGTTGCAATGAATCCACACCACGTGATCCAGAATGCAATAGAGAGCTTTCCACCTTGTGGGCCATCTGATGAAGGTGTGTGATCTTTTTCGGAGCGTTCGCGGCGGAAAAAATAGAGATAGAGCGCTAACGGAAGGATTAACACTAATCCCATGCGCCAGAAATCAGGAGCAACTTGGGCGATGGTGCCAATTGTTGCGGTTCCAACAACATAGCCAGCAGATGAAACGCCATTTGCCTGTCCGACTGCTATCGGTGCGAGTTCACCGTAGTGTTCGTTGAGAGAGACCACAAAAGAGTTGATGACAGTGGAACAGCCAAAGGATGCTACAAAGGCCGCAGCAATTGTTAATTGAATTGGTTGCACAAAAGCGAGTGCAAGTAAGCCGATAGAAAAAATGATGAGACCGATCCAGCCAGTTTCTCTTCGACCAAAGCGATGAGTCATGCGCGGTATTGAAAGTCCGCAGAGAATTGATGCAACGCCCATCGCAGTTCCGTGTAATCCAGCAACTGCGAGAGTCGTGCCTTGATCGGCGCGAAGCAGCGGTTGAGCGGGCCCAAAACCACCTAAAAAGAAGTTAACTACAAAGGTTTGTAGCGCGATCGTCCAGAAGGTGCGATCGCGTTTAATAGTTGCTGGCATTATGCGAGCTGGCTGACAACGTAATCGATAGAGGCTGTGAGTGCATCGATATCTGATGGGTCGATAGCTGGGAACATCGCTACCCGAAGCTGGTTCTTACCTAGCTTGCGATACGGCTCGGTATCAACTATTCCATTTGCGCGAAGAGCTGCCGCAACCTTTGTTGCATCAATTGCATCGTCAAAATTAATTGTTCCAATGACATTAGAACGTTGTGCTGGATCTACAACGAATGGAGTTGTGTAGCTAGTCTTCTCTGCCCAACCGTAGAGGCGCTGCGCAGAATCTGCCGTGCGCTCTGTTGTGAACTTAAGTCCGCCGTTCTCATTCATCCACTTCACCTGATCTGCAAGGAGCATCAAAGTGATAAGTGCAGGAGTGTTATATGTCTGATCAAGTCGTGAATTTTCAATAGCTGTACCGAGATCAAAGAATGCTGGAATCCAGCGACCTGATGCCTTGATCTTCTCTGCACGCTCGATGGCAGCAGGGCTCATCAAAGAAATCCAGAGACCTCCATCAGATGCGAAAGACTTCTGGGGTGCAAAGTAATAAGCATCGAATTCAGATGCATCAACGTGCAATCCACCGGCACCTGATGTTGCATCTACAAGAACGAGTGCACCATCGGTACCTGCTGGACGCTTAATTGGCATCGCAACGCCGGTTGAAGTTTCATTATGAGTAAGTGCGTAAACATCGATGCCAGCTTCAGCGATAGGAAGTGGGTGTGTGCCTGGCTCTGACTTAATAACGGATGGCTCGCCCAGGAATGGTGCTTCCTTCGATGCCGCCGCAAACTTTGATGAGAACTCACCGAAAACTAAGTGTTGTGAGCGGTTTTCAATGAGGCCAAAGGTTGCGGCGGCATCGAAGGAAGCACCATTCCTGGGCGAGCCATCCGTTATTAAGTCAGAGCCAGGCACACACCCACTTCCTATCG
>JBJTMX010000067.1:0-5425 GCA_046070745.1 Candidatus Planktophila sp. | reverse complement strand
AGGAACACAGCTCACAATGCGTACCTTCCACACTGGTGGTGTTGCAGGTGATGACATCACTCACGGTCTTCCACGTATCGTTGAGCTCTTCGAGGCACGTACACCTAAGGGTGTTGCGCCAATCGCAGAGGCAGCGGGCGTTGTTTCATTCCGTGAAGATGCAAAGGGCAAGAAGATTGTCGTCACGCCAGATGATGGTGGAGAAGAAGTCGCTTACCCAATCACACGTCGTCAGAAGCTTCTCGTAGAGGAAGGACAGCGCGTTGAAGTCGGCCAGAAGATGGTCGTCGGCGCCATCGATCCAAAGCATGTTCTTCGTATCCTCGGCCCACGTGCTACACAGATTCACCTTGTTAACGAAATTCAAGGTGTATACCGCTCACAGGGCGTAGGAATCCACGACAAGCACATCGAGGTTGTTGTTCGCCAGATGCTCAAGCGCATTACAGTGCTTGAAGCTGGAGATACAGATCTTCTTCCAGGTGAGCTCGTTGAGCACAACCGCTTTATGGCTGAAAACCGCAAGGCTGTTACATCAGGTGTTAAGGCTGCATCAGGTCGCCCAGAACTTATGGGTATTACCAAGGCATCACTTGCAACTGAGTCATGGTTGTCAGCGGCTTCATTCCAGGAAACAACTCGCGTGCTTACAGATGCAGCGCTTTCAGAGAAGAGCGATCCATTGCTCGGTCTCAAGGAGAACGTCATCATCGGTAAGTTGATCCCTGCAGGTACTGGCCTTGCCCGTTACCGCAACATCCGCGTCGAGCCAACAGAGGAAGCGAAGGCAGCTGTCTACGCTAACTACGATGAATACGACCTCACACCGTTTGATACCGGTTCAGGCGAAGCAGTTCGCTTGGATGAGGTTGAAGTTCCTCGCTAAAAAGAAAGAACTAGCATGCTAAAGAGAGTCTCTATCTTCGTGATAGGGACTCTCTTTGCTTTATTCACGGTAACCATAATTCCGCCAGCCACGGCAGCACCAACGTGTGCACCGACAACATCCACAAATGGCAGCGCAACTGTTCTTAAATTTACGACTGTGGGAACGTGTTCATGGGATGTGCCGGCAAATCTCAATCAAATCAGCATTCTTATTGTCGCCGGCGGAGGCGGTGGCGGTGGTGATGCAGCTGGCGGTGGTGGCGCCGGTGGCGTTTATATGAACACGGCGCTCTCCATTAACTCTTCAACAAAGAATATTGTCGTAGGCGCCGGCGGAACTGCCGGTCAATGTGGACCTGGTCAAGGTTCTGCTTGTACAACCCCCAATGTCGCTGTTGCTGGATATTACGCACCTGGTAATGGCGGCAGTTCAACGTTTGATGCAATCACTGTCGCAGGTGGTGGCGCCGGTGGTGTCTACAACAATGGTGCGGGCGCATCGGGTGGTTCAGGTGGTGGCGGAAGTGCACCATCAGGTGCTGGTGGAGTTGCCACGGCGACGGGAACATACTTTTACGGCAATAATGGTGGCACTCCCAATGGCAATGGTGGCGCAGGTGGCGGTGGCGCAGGTGCGGTTGGTGTCAGTGCATCGGGCGGAAGTGGTGGCGCGGGAATTCTCTCCTCCATCACCGGAACTCCAACCTATTACGCTGGCGGTGGCGGAGGCGGAAATAACGGTGGAACACAAAGTTCCGGCGGAACCGGCGGCGGCGGCGCAGGAGCACTTAGTTGTACCTACCCGTGGATAACCAGCGGCGATTCGCGAAGCGCACAACCTGGAGTTGCCAATACCGGCGGCGGCGGAGGCGGTGCGCCATACGGTTGCCAAGGAAGTGGCGCCGCTGGTGGAAGCGGCATCGTCATCATCTCTTACATTCTCATTCCGACGATCTCCAACGTTGCACTCAGCTCTGGTCTACAAAGCGCAACCTATCGAACAGCAAATACTATTCAGGTGACGTTGTCATCGGCAGGAAAAGTTCGCTTCTATGCCAACGGAAAACAAATTCCTGGATGCACCAGCGTTTCCTCAATCTCGACATTAGTTAGTTGCACTTGGAAGCCAAGTTTTCGTGGCCAAGTAATAATTGTCGCGAAGGTGATAGGCGGAAGTAGCACCGCATCATTAAATGTAGGAGTGAATTCTCGACCGACCTGGCGCTGACTCACCGCCAAGCATGACCAATTCTTGACCAGGTATCTGCATAAATCCATTAGTAAATACCGGTGGGAAAGCTAGCGTCGAGTATTTAGTTTCGGGGGATTATCGTGAACATTGTCTATAAAACACTGACTTTCATGCTTTTTCCTGCACTCCTATTGAGTGGTAGTACAGCTAGCGCCACCGATAAACCTGATGAGCAATTTGCTGTCTCAGCGCCACCAACAAATGATCGATATACCGGGATCAATTTAGCCGATGAGGTCTTTGCAAAAAATAGTCTTTCTCTATTGGAGGCAATGACCTCTGATGGTGATTCTCCGGAAAGCTCAATCAAATCAAAGCAAGCATGCAGAAGTATTGGCGAGAAAGGTTGCGAGCCAGGTAAGTATTTTCAATACAGCGCACTTCTTGCACATTGCGATCAGTTACTGACAACCGACTGCGTAAGTAAGGCATTCGCTATTGATGCATCGGGTAGAGAGATAATTGGAAACGTAGTCGAAGCATTTCCAGGAGTAACTCCATACACATTTGCTGGTGATCCAAGTGTCGGTCTACCTCAAGGAGGCAGCGCCTTTATTGTTGAATTTCCCGGGGTGTCCCATCAAGGAGGAAATCAATTCCTAATCAATGTATATCTCAATGGTTATCGTGGATTTAATGAGAAGCAATTCCAAGTCGAAAACTTCCATGCTGGCATTTTTGCTATCTCCAAAGTTGCTGGAAATTGCAAGGCGCCAGATCCAGAACCCAATGTGCGACCGGATTCAAAGCTTCGAGGACGTGCCGTGCGCCAAGGTGGTTGCGAAAAGGGAAATAACAATTCAAGCGCACTTGCCTGCACGATGACATCCTCGTCTGCCTGCGCTCTTCCTTGGGCGCTTCCGTTAGATATTGATTTCGGCCTCACCATTAAACTTCATGAAAAGATTCGCGGTTGGTTGCATAGTCGCCTTTCCCAAGCGCAGGCATCGATAACTTCCACATCCGATGGTGACCAACTGCTGTCAATTCAAGGAAAGCCAACGGTGGTACCAGGAATTCATGCTTGGTATAAGAAAGACTCGCTCCCTGCTCCACTGAAGAGTTTCTATTCAAAGATCTCTGAAACTGAACTTAATTCGCAAGGAGCAGGTTGGCCTAGCGCTGACGGGAAAATCATCAATGGAACTGATGGACTGCCGTACACAATTCTTAAAGAGGGCTTTGGGTATGACGAGGGTGGGTTTAAGGAAGTCTCGGCATGGATTAACGCAGCTAGCGATAAGGCTACCTATGCACAGACTTTTTGGAGCTTGAGGTCTATGCAGTCAAGTCAGTTTGATACGTGCATGAAGGGCTCTGATTCATTGAGTGGGATTGTTTCCACCAACTCCACCATGTATATCGGGGCTCCACCAACTTTCGAAAAGGAGAGTCAGAGTCTCGATTATAAAGTCATGTCACCTCACTCTCTTCCAGACGGGGAAGAATTTAAAGGTAGCTATGACTTGGCAATCAAGAGTGATGTTGCTCGATGCATTTACGGATTCTCAAGTGCACCAGTCTCGGCAAAGATTTCAATCCTTTCATCTGATGGAACTACACAAGTAGCTACAACCACCTTTAACGAAAGAAATGGTTGGATGTACTTGGTCGCACGCGGGTTTACATTCTCATCACCTACTGTGCGTGTGAAGTTGATTCAAGAAGCAGCGCAAGTTTCAGTTTTACCGAAGAAGACAACAATCGCATGCACCAAGGGAAAATCCTCAAAAAAGGTCAGCGCAATAAATCCATCATGCCCTTCAGGGTGGAAGAAGAAGTAATCGTTACTCTTAGCGCATGAGTAACGATTCCAAGTATCACGTTAAGCGCCACGACGACCGAGAAGTCTTTGATCGCGAAGCAGTAAATTCACTGCTCGATAGTGAATACGTTGCACACGTTGGATTTATTGATGCTGATGTGAACGAACCATTTGTAATTCCAATGGCATACGCGCGAGATAACGATCGTATTTTGCTACATGGATCAACCGGATCGCGTTTAATGATGCAGTTGGCAAAAGGCGCACAAATGTGCGTCACAGTTACCAAATTGAATGCAATCATCGTTGCTAAATCCGCTTTTAACTCTTCAATGAATTATGAATCAGTAATGATCTTCGGAGTTGGCAAGCGCCTGGAGGATTCAGAAAAATTGGCTGCGATGGATCTAGTGACCGAGGCGCTGATTCCGGGAATGGTTAGATACGCACGTCCCACGACCGCAAAAGAAGCGGCTGGAACGATGATTATCGAGCTCCCGATCGAGAAGTACAGCCTTAAGAGCCGTACCGGGGGAGTCATGGATGAGCCTGAAGATAAGGATGTGGCCATCTGGTCGGGGATTTTGCCTCTACGTCGCACATATGGGGAGGCTGAAACGGCCCCGGATTCAGCGCAAGTAGCCATTCCCGCCCATATCAAGGCTAAAATCGGACAAAACGGACAGTAATTGCCGATCCGGGTGAGACACGCCCGAGAGTAAATTTTGTGGATAAGGCAGGAAATTTTCCGGGCAAAGGAGTAAAAGGCCCGTTTTGACCTTTCGACCACCCCTCAGATACCTTTCTCCTCTGCGCATTTTGGATGCAACACACCCGACCGCGTGGGTCGGAGGTTGAGCGTAAAAAAGGCCGGAAAGTTAGATGTGAAAAATCGCAAGATGTTTTTTCACATTACATAAAAGGAGAATGTAGTGCCAACAATTCAGCAGTTAGTGCGTCGTGGTCGTGCAGAAAAGACTACGAAGACATCAACACCTGCGCTCAAGGGTTCACCTCAGCGTCGTGGTGTGTGCACACGTGTTTACACAACAACACCAAAGAAGCCTAACTCTGCGCTTCGTAAGGTTGCACGTGTACGTCTTACTAGCGGCATGGAAGTTACTGCATACATTCCAGGTGAAGGTCACAACCTTCAGGAGCACTCAATCGTTCTTGTACGCGGTGGTCGCGTAAAGGATCTACCAGGTGTTCGTTACAAGATTATTCGCGGATCACTCGATACACAGGGTGTAAAGAACCGCAAGCAATCACGTTCACGCTACGGCGCTAAGAGAGAAAAGAAGGCTAGCTAATGCCACGTAAAGGTCCTGCTCCGAAGTCTCCAGTTGTTGCTGATCCTGTTTACAACTCACCAGTTGTAACTGCACTCATCAACAAGATTCTTCTTCACGGTAAGCGTTCAACAGCTGAAGGCATTGTCTACACAGCTCTTGAAGGAACACGTACAAAGACAGAAGTTGACCCAGTAATCACATTGAAGCGCACACTCGACAACATTC
>JBJTMX010000066.1:0-2861 GCA_046070745.1 Candidatus Planktophila sp. | reverse complement strand
ATCAAATACTTTAACTAATTTTGTATGGAATGCGGCGATGTCAGTTGCACATACAAATACTTCGGTCGAAACAGGAAAAACTGTCACCATCAGTCCTACGACTTCTGGTGGAACTGGCGCAGTATCTACATGGGCATGGGGGATATCTCAGTACTTTACAGGATATGCAATTGGTGGAATTACAATCAATTCGAGCGGAGTTATTCGAGTAGCTGGTTCGGTTGCTCCGGCTATTTACACGATGGTAGTTTCGTCAGCGGATCAAGCTGGTGCCTTCTATTACAACAATGTAACAATTACTGTATCGGATATTGTTGCGCCGTCCCTCTCTCTGAGCATCTCTTCAGAGACGGTGACTGTGGGGAATTCTATTACTGGCTTTACAGTGACAAATTCTGGAAGTTCCATTGATAGCTTTGCAATTAATCAAACTTTACCTGCAGGTCTGACTTTCTCTACCGCAACCGGTCTTATCACTGGAACTCCGACTGAAACAGCTACCTCGCTTGTAATCACATTGACTGCGTCGAATTTTGCTGGCAGCGATACTGCAACCTATACATTGACAATCAATGCAGGTGGCGGAGGTGGTTCTGCAACCATCACAATCGCACTTGCAGGTGGAGCTTTGAGTGCAAACAAAGGCACGGCAGTGAACATCATTGCAACAATCAGCATTTCTGGCAAAGTTAAGTTTTTTGCAAATGGAAAGGCCCTGCCAGGTTGTGCGGCAAAGAGCGGATCGACATCTGCAACCTGTAGCTGGAAACCATCTATCCAAGGTCAGATAATCGCTTTGTATGCAGCGCTCAATCCGACCTCCAATTCCTATTCGAATGTAAGGTCATCCACTCTTAATGTTCCAGTAACAAGAAGAACGGGCCTCCGCTAAAAGCGAAGACCCGTTCTTGTTAAGTTTGTAAATTACTTAGTTTCAACCAAACGATCTGTCTCATCTTGAATGGTGACGGCAACCTGAGAGAGTTTCTCGGCATACTCCTTGCCGTGATGGGCGCAGAACATGAGCTCGCCACCGGTAGCTAAGACGGCACGGACATAGGCCTGGGCGCCGCAGCGATCGCAACGGTCCAAAGCATTTAGAGGTGTGGATTCGAGTAGAACTTGCTCGGTCATCGCGCTCTCCGTTCGTGTAGTCATCCCTATAAAGAGAATCAGAGGCTAGTGATTGCCTCTGACATAGGAACATCATGCCAGTTACTTTTATTCCCCGCGCGCTTAAATAGCGGTAAATCTCACCTAATTTATTGTTGATTGTCACTATGTGAGATACACCTCGGCGCGCTTAAGTGATTGCAAACCATTCGCTGGCTAATCTTTCCCACCGTGACTGCCAATGATGAGTTGAATTTTGACGCTCCAGCCGAAGATAAGAACAGCTATACCGCCAAGGATCTAGCGGTCCTTGAGGGCCTTGATGCTGTTCGTAAGCGCCCAGGTATGTATATCGGTTCAACCGATTCACGTGGTCTTATGCACTGCCTCTGGGAGATCATCGATAATGCAGTTGATGAATCCCTTGCTGGCCACTGTAAGAAGATTGAAATCAACCTTGAAGCCGATGGCTCGGTTGAAGTTCACGATGATGGACGCGGAATTCCCGTCGATAAGGAACCAAAGACTGGTTTAACAGGCGTTGAAGTTGTTATGACAAAGCTCCACGCAGGTGGAAAGTTTGGCGGAGGCTCATACGCTGCTTCTGGCGGACTGCACGGCGTTGGTGCATCAGTTGTCAACGCTCTTGCTGAGCGCCTCGATGTTGAGGTCGATCGCAACGGCAAGATTTATTGGATGTCATTTAAGCGCGGCACACCAGGTATCTTCGATGGCGATGGACCAAAGGCAGAATTTACTGAGCAATCCGGTCTTCGAGTTATCGGAAAAATTTCTTCAAAGGTAACTGGAACACGTGTTAAGTGGTGGTCAGATCGTCAGATCTTCTTAAAAGATGCATCCCTTGATATCGAAGATATTTATGCACGCGCGCGTCAGACATCATTCTTGGTTCCAGGACTCTCTCTTACAGTTAACGATAACCGCACAAAAGAGAAGACAACACAGACCTTCTTCCATAAGGGCGGAATCTCTGAGTACTGTGATTTCTTGCAACCGGATCAGCCGGTAGGCGATGTCATTCGAATTTACGGAACCGGTCACTACCAAGAGACGGTCCCTGTTCTCGATGACAAGGGCCATATGGTTTCAACCGAAGTTGAGCGCGATATGGAAGTTGATATCGCGATGAAGTGGGGCGATGGTTTTGAATCAACTATCCGTTCCTTCGTCAACATCATCGCAACCCCTAAGGGCGGAACTCATCTTCAAGGCTTCGAGCGCGCAATCACCAAGTCATTTAATGAGGCTATGCGCAGCGCAGGTATCTTGAAGAAGAACGAGGCTGACGTTATCAAGGATGACGTGATGGAAGGCATTACCGCAGTTGTCACAGTACGTATGTCCGAGCCACAGTTCGAAGGTCAGACCAAGGAAGTTCTAGGAACGGCTGCTGCAACCAAGATTGTTAGCGCAGTTGTTGCAGATAAGTTGAAGGAATTCTTTGCAACAAGTCGTCGCATCGACAAAGCCAATGGCAAGTTGATCATGGAGAAGGTGGCTGGCGCATCACGTACACGTATTAGCGCACGTACGCATAAGGATCTTCAGCGCCGTAAAAATGCGCTTGAGTCATCAGCGCTTCCAACGAAGTTATCTGATTGTCGTTCAGAAGATGTCACACGAACCGAGCTCTTTATCGTGGAGGGCGACTCTGCGCTGGGCACAACAAAGGCAGCACGTAACTCTGAGTTCCAGGCAATCTTGCCGATCCGCGGAAAGATTCTCAA
>JBJTMX010000065.1:0-3265 GCA_046070745.1 Candidatus Planktophila sp. | reverse complement strand
TTTCCTCGCTCAACTGTGAAATCTTTTCAAGCAGCAGCCATGGTGCGCAATGGTTTGAAGCTTGAGCCACGTCTACTTGCACTCGGTGCATCAAGCCATTCTGGTTCGCCAGAACATTTAGATGCTGTTCGTGAAATTCTTGCGACAGTAAACCTTGATGAAAGCGCTCTGCAATGCATGTTGGATAAGCCTCTTGGCGAATCAGAGCGCCGTGCTTACGGCGACCAAGGTCCATCTCGCATCGCAATGAACTGCAGCGGAAAGCACGCTGCAATGCTTGTTACCTGCGTCAATAACGGGTGGTCAATCGAAAATTATCTTGATGCTGATCACCCATTACAGATCGCTTGCCGTGAAGAGTTGGAGAACTTATCGGGCGAGAAGATCACACTGACAAGCACAGATGGATGTGGTGCTCCACTGTTCTTAATTTCTGTTGCAGGTCTTGCTCGCGCAATCCGTGCAATCACGATCTCGACA
The DNA here is from genome assembly GCA_046070745.1 of Candidatus Planktophila sp. GTDB lineage: Bacteria > Actinomycetota > Actinomycetes > Nanopelagicales > Nanopelagicaceae > Planktophila. Next base: position 2,785 of record JBJTMX010000065.1, on the reverse strand, counting down.
GATATTGCACATACAAGCGTCATCGAGGCATCTCGCGCATTCCCTGAGATGGTGGCAGGTGTTGGGCGCCTGACTACAACAATGATGCGAGAAGTACCCGGTCTCTATATGAAGGATGGTGTTGAGGCAGTAGAAGTTGCATCAATGCCTGATGGCCGCACACTTGTCTTTAAAGTAAGTGATGGCTCATTACGACCATTCCGTGCACTGGTTCATGCGGGATTAAAGCGCCTTGGCGTTGATTCACCATATGAGACTGAGGTTGTTCTCGGTGGCGGCAAAGTCATCGGCGAAGTCCGAGCCACTTTTTAAGTAACTCTTTTCTCCGATTGTGCGTACCCTTTACGCATGAATCGTCGCGTCGCCACATTGATGGTGCACACATCCCCCTTGGATCAAGCGGGTACAGGCGATGCCGGTGGAATGAATATCTACGTCTGCGAATCCGCACAGCAGATGGCGGCGCAAGGAATCAGGGTAGATATCTTTACTCGTCGCGCCAATAACGATCATCCCGATGTTGTTGATCTTGGAAATGGCGTTCGCGTAATTCATCTTAATATCGGTCCCGTCAATGGCGTGACAAAGGAAGTTCTCCCCACATTAATTCCAGAACTCTCACAAGCTTTTCGCGAAGCAGTTCTTGCCATTGATTACGATGTTATTCACTCGCATTACTGGATCTCAGGAAAAGTTGCGATGCCAGTGGCTGCAGAACTCGATATCCCATTGGTGCACACAATGCACACAATGGCGCGCGTCAAGAATCTCAACTTGGCAGAAGGCGAAAGTCCAGAGCCAATGATACGCGTTCAAGGCGAATCTCAAGTCGTAGCAGCAGCTGATGCGCTCATCGCAAATACCGATGCCGAAGCAGCCAGCCTTGTATCGCTCTATGAAGCCTGCCCTGACAATGTTTTTGTTGTTAGCCCCGGCGTCAACCTTTCAATGTTTACAGCTGGCAGTGGAAAGAAGAGTGCACGCGCAGCCCTCGAACTACCTGCAGATGCTCATATCGTTACCTTTGTTGGTCGCATCCAGCCACATAAAGGCCCTGAGGTTCTCATCCGCGCAATCGCTGAGATGCTCTCGCACTCACCTGCGCTTCGTGCAAAGTTGATTACGCAAATTGTTGGTGGAGCATCAGGTGGCAACGGCGCAGAAGTTGAGCGCCTCAAGGACTTGGTCGCATGGCTTGGCATCAGTGATGTAGTGCGCTTTGCACCTCCTGCCGATCGTAAAGACCTTCCTGATTACTACCGTGCTTCAGATTTAGTCTGCGTTCCTAGTTACTCTGAAAGTTTTGGACTTGTCGCACTTGAGGCGCAAGCATGCGGAACGCCCGTTGTTGCAAGCGCTGTAGGCGGACTTCGTACCGCTGTCGCCGACGGAATCTCTGGCGTACTAGTTGACGGTCATAATCCACGCGCTTGGTCCTCTGTTATCGCTCGTTTGCTGCAAGAACCACAGCGCCGCGTACTGCTTTCTATGGGCGCCCTCGAACATGCATCCCACTTCGGGTGGGATGCAACATCACGGGGCACTTTGGATATCTACGACCGTGTAATCACTTCACAAGCATCATCGAATTCGAGCGCCGGTTAATGTCTGTTGCAACAACGATTGGAAATTTCTTAACTTCACAAGAGATTGATTTTGAGAAGAGTGGAAACACATTTCTCGTCACTTTGCCGGGTGAGAAGAAACTTCAGACACATTGCGCACTCGTTGTCGGTGATCATTCACTCAGCATTAATGCATTTGTTATTCGGAAGCCTGATGAGAATGAGTCAGCAGTCCATCACTGGTGCATGAGTAAGAATGCTTCAATGTATGGCCTTGCTTATGCAATAAACGAACTAGGTGACATCTACTTAGTAGGTCGTTTGCCACTCCATGCCATCAATGCTCAAGAGGTTGACCGAATTCTTGGTACCGTGCTGCAATATTCAGATTCAGCGTTTAATCCGCTGCTGGAACTTGGCTTTGCAAATGCAATTCGCCGCGAATGGGCTTGGAGAGTCGGTAGAAATGAATCTCTTGCAAATCTTGCGGCTTTCGCGCATTTGATTTAATTCTTACGCCTTTCATGGCAAGATACGCACATGTCTTACTACAAATTGATCCTGTTGCGTCACGGTGAATCCGAATGGAATGCGAAGAACCTCTTTACGGGTTGGGTTGATGTTCGACTCTCAGCAGCTGGCGAAGCTGAGGCAAAGAAGGGTGGTGTCCTGCTTTCAGAGCGCGGACTCCTTCCCGATGTCGTTCATACATCACTGCTTCGTCGTGCTATCCATACCTCGCAGCTCGCACTTGATTCATGTGACCGCCACTGGATCCCTGTAAAGCGCTCATGGCGCCTCAATGAGCGTCACTACGGCGCACTTCAGGGCAAGGACAAGGCTCAAACTTTGGCTGAATATGGCGAAGAGCAATTTATGTTGTGGCGTCGTTCATATGACACTCCACCACCACCAATCGTTGCTGGATCTGAATTCTCACAAGACCAAGATGCGCGTTATGCAGATCTTGGTGCAGAACTTCCACTGACTGAATGTCTTAAAGATGTTGTTAACCGCATGATCCCTTATTGGGAAGAGTCAGTGATTCCAGATCTCAAAGCAGGAAAAGTTGTATTGATTACAGCTCACGGTAATTCACTGCGTGCACTTGTTAAGCATCTTGATGGAATCAGCGATGAAGATATTGCTGGACTCAATATTCCAACAGGTATTCCTCTTTACTACGAACTTGATGCGAACTTCGCTCCGGTAACAAAGGG
>JBJTMX010000064.1:0-10221 GCA_046070745.1 Candidatus Planktophila sp. | reverse complement strand
GAGGTTGCCTGCGATCACTATCACCGCTATCTCGACGATATTAAGATCATGCAAGAAATTGGCGTGAAGTCATACCGCCTCTCACTCGCCTGGCCACGACTTTTTCCTCAAGGCGATCAAGTACGCGAAGAACGTGGCTTTGCTTTCTATGACAAACTCATCGATGCCTTGATAGCTGCTGGAATTGAACCGCTCATTACTTTATATCACTGGGATTTACCTCAAGCACTTGAAGATAATGGTGGTTGGGCAGATCGTCAGATTCTCGAAGCATTTGAATTTTACGCAACTGAAGTTGCAAAACACTTCGGCGATCGCGTAAAGCGATTCTCTCCGATTAATGAACCATGGGTTGTCTCATGGCTCGGATATGGAATCGGAGTTCATGCGCCAGGTCGTACATCTCGTAAAGATGCATTTGCAGCGGCACACCACACTGTGATGGCTCACGCAATTGCGTCTCGCGCTATGAAAAAAGTGCGCCCAGATTTGCTTATTGGACCAGTACTAAATCAAGCCAACTTCCCAATGGATGATCCAACTGACCCAATTTTGATTCATGCAAACGATGTGATGGATGCACAACAAAATCGCTGGTGGATGGATGCATTCTATAAAGGTACATATCCTGAAGTTTTGCTTAAACACTTCGGTGATGAAATCAATCCAGTTGTAAAACCAGGTGACTTAGAACTCGCATCCACAACCCACAATGATTTCATCGGAATCAATTACTACTTCGATAATCGCATGGGTCTTCCAGGCAATGATGGAGAAAAGTTCTACGACATGTCGAACGTCTTTGATCTCAACGTCGATATGACAATGCATGGAGATAAGACAGATATGGGATGGGCAATTACTCCAGAAGGTCTGACAAATCTTCTAGTTCGTTGGCATAAAGAACTTGGCGATCGCTGCCCGGATATCTACATCACTGAAAATGGATGCGCTTATGGTGATGGCGTTTCTGCTGATGGACATGTGCATGATGAACGCCGAATCGCATATCTCGACAAACACCTCCGAGCTATGCACGACGCGATTGAGGCTGGTTCACCGGTGAAGGGCTATTACCAGTGGTCACTGCTCGATAATTTCGAGTGGGCGCTTGGCTATGAGAAGCGCTTTGGAATCGTCCATGTGGACTTTCAGACACAGAAGCGCACACTCAAGGATTCGGCGATTTGGTACTCCGCCGTGGTCAAGAGCAACGGAGCTACCCTCGCCTAGTTTTTGCATAAAACTGCAAAAAAGCGCCGTTCAAGTGTTACCCAATTGTTAACACGCTCACGCTCATCGCTGCCTGCAGATTGCTTGCAAGTACGTGAGAAGAGTTCAACAATAGCCCCACGGAGACAGGCTTCCTGGCTTGCCTCGATTACCCAATTACAAAGGACAAAAATGAAAAAGAGCACACGTGTCGTATTCGGCACATTCGCTGTTTCTCTCGTTGCCTCAGTAGTGGCTTCAGTTGCACCAGCATCAGCTGCTGTTAACTGCGATCCATACGCAGGTTACAAGAGCATGAAGGGCAAGACAGTAACAATCTTCACATCAATCCTTGAGCCAGAGCTCACAACTCTTAACACTGCAAAGAAAGATTTCGAAACTTGCACAGGTGTAAAGATTAAGATTGAAGGATCAAACCAGTTCGAAGCACTTCTTCCAGTACGTGTTAAGGGTGGAAACGCACCTGACATCGCATGGATCCCACAGCCAGGTCTTCTTCAGAAGATGGTTGCAACAGGCAAGGTAGTTCCAGCACCTAAGGCAGTTGTTGCAAATGTTGACAAGTACTGGTCAAAGTCATGGAAGGACCTCGGAACTGTAAACGGTAAGTTCTACGCAGCTCCTTTCGGATCAAACATGAAGTCACTCGTTTGGTACTCACCAAAGCAATTCGCAAAGAACGGCTACACAGTTCCAAAGACATGGGCTGAAATGACAGCACTTGCAGACAAGATGGCTGCAAACGGTCAGATCGCATTCTGTGGTGGTCTCGGTTCAGGTGGCGCAACAGGTTGGCCAGGAACTGACTGGGTAGAGCAGATGGTTCTCCGTGAGTACGGCTCAAAGGTCTACGCAGACTGGGTATCACACAAGGTTAAGTTCTCAGATCCAAAGATTCAGGCAGCAATGAAGAAGGTTGCTGAGTGGATGCAGAACCCTAAGTGGGTTGGAGATGTTAAGGGAATCGCAACAACAACATTCCAGGATGCAGGTAAGGGAATTCCTACAGGTAAGTGCAACATGCTTCAGCAGGCATCTTTCTACGGAAATATCCTTGCTGACGAAGGAGCAACAATCTCTGAGAAGGGTGACGTATTTGCGTTCTACCTTCCAGGAACAAACCCAGCTGTAACAATCCCTGTCGTTGGTGGCGGCGAGTTCACAGCTGCATTCTCATCACGTCCAGAAGTTGCTCAGGTACAGGCTTACCTTTCTTCAGCAACATTCGCAACATCACGCGTTCAGCTTGATCACTGGGTATCTGCAAACAGCGGTGTTCCACTATCTGCTTACAAGGATCCAATCGACAAGCTCGCTGCAACTTACCTCTCAAACCCTAAGTCAACATTCGCATTTGACGCATCAGACTTGATGCCAGCTGCTGTTGGTGCAGGCGCTGAGTGGAAGGAATTCACAGCGTGGTTCGGTGAAGGCAAGTCAATTGCAGATGTAACAAAGGCAATTGATGCAGCTTGGCCAGCATCATAATTATTAGTTAATTACTAATAATAAAAAGTAATTAGTTCCGGGGAGTTCACATACGAACTCCCCGGAACTAATATTTTCTCAACCAAGCAATGATTTCCCGTAAAGAATAAGAAGAGGTAGATAAAGTGGACGGTTTTCTTCCCACCACACTGACAAAATTTGGCAGCGTTTTCTCCGCGATTGCCGTTTTTATAATTATTCTTGGGGTCATCTTCTTTATTGCTGGAAAATTTAACGGTAAGAAAGCGCGATATATCGCGATAACCGTCTTTGTTGGACCTGCACTGATTCTCTTAACGGCTGGCTTAATTATTCCAGCGGTACGAACAGTGATGTTTAGTTTCATGGATCCAGATTCACTTAAATTTATTGGCTTTGATAATTACACTTGGATGTTTAAAGATCCAAACGTAGCCATCATTATGCGCAACACATTGCTCTGGCTACTGGTTACTCCAGTTTTTACAACAGCGTTAGGCCTCTTGCTCGCAGTAATGCTTGATCGCATTAAGCGCGAGTCAATTCCGAAGTCGCTTCTCTTTATGCCGATGGCAATTTCATTTGTTGGTGCATCAATTATTTGGAAGTTCGTTTACGAATATCGCGACAATGGAACTCAGATTGGCCTTCTCAACGCTATCTGGACTCACCTTGGCGGAGATCCAGTGAACTGGATGCTCAATAAGCCACTGAACACCTTCCTTTTGATGATTATCCTTATCTGGACTCAGATGGGCTTCGCCATGGTCATTCTCTCAGCGGCCATCAAGGCAGTTCCTGCCGATGTCGTTGAGGCATCAGCTCTCGATGGGGCCTATGGATTTAAGTTATTCCGACTTATTACCTTTCCCATGGTGAAGACCACAGTCATTGTGGTTCTTGCGACCCAGGTCGTCGGCGCCCTCAAACTCTTCGACATTGTGCGAACAATGACCGGCGGAAATTTCGGTACCAACGTTCTTGCCAATGAGATGTACTCACAGGTCTTCGTACAGTTTGATCAAGGTAAAGGTTCTGCTTTAGCGGTAATTCTCTTTATCTGCGTCTCACCAATTTTGGTATATAACATCCGATCAATTCGTAGAGAGCGAGCACACTAATGAGCAGCAAAATCGCATCCCATAGCTCAGGACGTCAGCTCTTCTCATCAAAGATTGCTGCCACTGTTGTATGGACCATCACCATCTTGTGGACCATTCCAACACTGGGGCTGTTCATCACATCATTTCGCACCGGAGATGCGATCTACGCAAGCGGTTGGTGGTCAGCATTTAGCCACCCAGCCTTTACTTTGCAGAACTACAAAACTGTCTTCCTAGGTGGCGCCTCTGAGTCACTCAGCGATGGAGTTCTTCCATACTTTGTTAACTCGATTGTGATCACACTTCCGGCAACAATTTTTCCAGTCATCATCGCCACAATGGCGGCCTATGGTCTTGCTTGGGTAAAGTTCAAGGGAGCAGATTTTCTCTTCTTTGCAATCTTCGCACTTCAAATCGTGCCTTTGCAGATGTCGCTAGTTCCTTTGCTTCAACTCTTTACTGGAGGCGCACATATTGGTCATACCGCCATCTTCCCCGCTCTAGGTATTGCAGGAAAGTTCGCTGGTATCTGGGTTCCTCACACAATGTTTGCGCTCCCTCTTGCGATCTACCTCTTGCATAACTTCATCGCATCACTTCCAAAGGAATTAATGGAAGCTGCCTATGTTGATGGAGCAAACCACTTCTATATTTTCCGCAAGATTGTTATTCCACTATCTGTGCCAGGTATCGCAGCGTTGGCAATCTTCCAATTCCTCTGGGTCTGGAACGACTTGCTTGTCGCTCTCACCTTTGCTGGTGGAACTGAAGAAGTAGCGCCAATCAATGCGAAGTTGGCATCTCTTGTGGGCCAATACGGTTCATCATGGACTTCTCTGACAGCGGGCGCCTTTATCACTATCTCAATTCCGCTTGTTGTCTTCTTTAGCTTGCAACGTTACTTCGTCCGCGGATTAACTGCGGGCTCAGTCAAGTAAATACTCATCAGGCGAACCCAGTGATCTAAAAGTTAGTAATTGAATGAGCGATATCGTCGCAACCTCGATTACCAAATTAGGGAGCGTTTTTTCGGCACTCGCAATCTTTGCTATCGCCCTTGGCACTATCTTTTTTATCGCTGGGAAATTTCGAGGCAAGGTAGCTCGCTACATAGCGATACTGGTATTTATCGGCCCCGCTATAGGGTTACTTGCAATCGGGGTAATAATTCCCGGAATCCAGACAATACTATTTAGCTTCAGGGATCCAGAATCAATTAAATATATTGGCTTGGCTAATTATCGCTGGATGCTCACTGATCCGAGTATGACGGTCATGTTGAAAAACACCTTCCTATGGCTTCTCTGTGCTCCGATTTTCACTACTGGATTGGGCTTACTTCTCGCAGTCGCTCTCAATCATATGCGCCGTGAATCAATTCCTAAATCACTTCTCTTCATGCCGATGGCCATCTCATTTGTGGGCGCTTCAATCATCTGGCAATTCATCTATGACTACCGAAGCAATGGTGTGCAAATTGGATTACTAAACGCACTGTGGACACATTTGGGTGGCCACCCAGTTAATTGGATGTTGAGCAAACCCCTCAACACATTTTTACTCATGGTAATTCTGATTTGGACACAGATGGGTTTTGCAATGGTTATTCTCTCAGCAGCAATTAAGGCAATTCCTTCGGAAATTACCGAGGCTGCAAAACTCGATGGAGCCAGCGGAGTGAGTTTATTTCGACATGTAACGATGCCCATGGTTCACACATCGATTGTGGTCGTACTTGCAACACAGGTAGTAGGCGCACTCAAATTATTCGACATTGTTGAAACAATGACTGGGGGAAATTTTGGGACAAATGTTCTCGCCAATGAAATGTATGCCCGAACATTTCTTCAGTACGATCAAGGAAAGGGATCTGCCCTTGCAGTAACTCTCTTTATCTTTGTAATTCCTGTTGTGATATTCAATATCAGGGCGCTGATTAAAGCTAGAAGGAATTAGAGAAGGTTCTTCACGCTCTCACGAATAACGAGAGAGACAGGGACTCGCATCTGGGCAGTATTACTCTCAGGTTTCCCGATTCTCGCCATAATCTGTGAGGCGGCAAGTTGGCCTAGAAACTGGACGGGTTGAGCGATAGTCGTCAAACCTAAGATCCCGGCATATTCATGATCGTCATAGCCGATGACCGAAATATCTTCTGGAATACGAAGACCCTTCTTACGAATCGATTTAATCACCCCGAACGCCATCTCATCTGATTCGCAAAAAATTGCAGTAGGTAAATTCTTACGGGTTAAGAATTCATCCATAACAAGTTCAGCGGTATGGCTATCGAAATCGGCAATTAATTCATTACGAGGATCAAAGTCGACCTCATTTTCAGCTAAAACTTTCATAAATCCATCGCGACGCTGGGTGGCAACTTTAAAATTGAAGGCATGCTCTTTCTGACCGACCATGATCGCGATATCACGATGGCCCATATCAATCAGGTGCTGCGCCGCAATTTCAGCACCTTTCACGTCATCGATTGCCACGCTTGAACAGCGAGAATCAGGAATTCCTAGTAAAGAAACAGGAATTCCTAAGCCAAGAATTTGTTCAAATTCACGATCTGTCGGGGGAAGCGAAATCACGATGAGTCATCCACCTTGCCTACCAATTTTTTCTGCTGGAAGACGCGTTGACGGGCATCAACTTGAGCAAAGTTGTAGAGAAGTAGATCCATTCCTGCTTCGCGAAGCGCTTGTTCAACACCAGCTAACGCTTGAGAGAAATACCATCGGGAGATAAAGGGTGCGATCACGCCAATCGTGTTGGTACGAGTTGTAGAACTTGGCGGCAGAAGGTCGGGGCGAATTGGATAATCAAGTAACTGCGCAGCATCAATAATGCTCTTACGGGTGCGCTCGTTGACATGATGCATACCGCGAAGTGCACGAGAAACCGTGGCAGGAGAGACTCCTGCCTTCTTCGCAATCTCAACTATTCCTGACACAATATGCAAAGGATATGCAAAAAACTGCAAATATCAAGAGTAGAAGGATGAATGACGTGGGACTTACAAACGATAAGAATTGGTGGCGTCAAGCTGTTATCTATCAGATCTACCCACGTAGTTTTAAAGATTCCAATGGTGATGGTCTTGGTGATATCAAAGGCATTACCTCAAAGATTGATTACTTATCATCTCTCAATGTTGATGCAGTGTGGCTCTCACCGTTCTACCCATCGGCGCTTGCAGATGGAGGCTATGACGTTGATGATTATCGAGATGTAGATCCAAAACTTGGAACACTCAATGATTTTGATGAAATGCTTTCCACATTACATAAAGTTGGCATCCGAGTATTTGTAGATATTGTTCCTAACCACTCATCGAACCGACACGAATGGTTTAAAGAGGCGATTGCAGCTGAACCAGGATCAGCAGCACGCAACCGTTACATCTTCCGTGACGGCAAAGGAGCTAATGGTGAATTGCCACCAACAAACTGGCCATCGCACTTTGCACCCAGCGCTTGGACGCATGAATCTGCAATGGGTGGAAAGCATAATCAGTGGTATTGCCATCTCTTCGCGCCTGAACAACCTGATTTCAACTGGGATAACCGAGAGGTCGAAGAAGATTTCCTAAAAACGCTTAAATTTTGGGCAGATCGCGGTGTTGATGGATTCCGAATCGATGTAGCACATGCGCTCAAGAAGGATTTATCAGAGCCACTTAAAGACCAAGCGCGTTACCCAGATTTAGTGAATCGCAAACCCGAAGAGAATATTCTCTTTGATCGCGATGAAGTCCATGAAATTTACAAGGAATGGCGCCAGTTATTTAATCAATATGACCCACCGCGAGTGGCGGTCGCCGAGGCCTATGTTCCTGCAGATCGACTCGCTCTCTATGCAAGTACAGATGAGCTTGGACAAGCTTTTAACTTCGAATTACTTGATGCAAATTTTAATGCGACAGAATTTAAGACCGTTGTAGATCGCGCATTTAAACAAGCAAAGTCAATTGGTTCATCGACAACCTGGTGTTTGAATAATCACGACCAGATGCGCCCTGCAACTAAGTACGGATTACTTCCGACAGTAGATCGCATTCGCTGGAAGAACTCTGCTGGCACAACCAACCCACTAGATAAAGAACTAGGGCTCCGTTCCGCTATTGCGGCATCAATGTTTATCATGGCACTTCCAGGGTGTACCTATATTTATCAAGGTGAAGAACTTGGTCTGCACGAAGTGCTTGGAATTCCGGAAGATCAAATTCAAGATCCACAATATTTACGTAACCATAAAGTTGATGTCGGTCGCGACGGTTGCCGCGTTCCTCTCCCATGGACTCCAACAGGATCGTCATTTGGTTTCGGCGAGGGTGGTGCTCACTTGCCGCAACCTGAGTGGTTTGCCGAATATTCAATTGAGGGCGAGAGCAATGATGCAACATCAACCCTTTCAACCTTTAGAAAAGCACTCGCTCTACGTAAGACCTTGATTGCTTCAGAAGAGATGCAATGGCACGAGACTGGCGATGCCAGCGTGCTCCACTTCTCACGTCCTAACGGATGGCACTGCATCACCAATTTTGGCCGCGGCCATTTCGATCTCTCAGGTAAGGGGGAGGTGCTCCACACCTCCAGCCCGCTCGCTGAGGCAGGACTCTTCCTTGTTCATGGGGTAGAGACCTCCGGCAACGATCTGCCACCTGCGACCACAGTCTGGCTTCAGGCCTAACCGGTACTCCTTGGAGGGGCAACGATAAAAATCGAGAGATTTTCGCCCCTAATAGATATGTATATGTAGACTCGCCCCAGCCGCGGCCACGCTTCAGGTGGCCGCACTGAATCTCCAACGGAGGAGAAACATGCGCGCTTCTGCCGCTAATTCACTGGTGCAGGTCACCGGGTCTAACTTAAACATTACATTTGTGGTTCTAGGAGTAGCCCTCGCGGCGCTCGCTATCGCGGTAGGCCTTCGTGCCCAAGTTCTCAGCGCGAGCGATGGCACAGAGAAGATGCGCGAGATCGCAGGCGCAGTCCAGGAAGGCGCAGCAGCATATCTGCACCGCCAATTCCGGACACTTTCATATTTCGTAGGAATCGTCTTCTTCCTACTCTTCGCACTTCCTGCCGATACAACAGCAATTCGTATCGGTCGCTCAATCTTCTTCCTTCTCGGTGCGGGATTTTCAGCACTCGTTGGATATAACGGCATGTGGCTTGCTGTGCGCGCAAATGTTCGCGTTGCAGAAGCTGCACGCCAGAAGGATGGCACCAAGGCGGTACAGATCGCTTTCCGCACCGGCGGCGTTGTTGGTATGACAACAGTTGGTCTCGGACTTGTTGGCGCTTCCCTTGTTGTAATTCTCTATCGCGAGAACGCACCAGTTGTTCTTGAAGGTTTTGGTTTCGGAGCTGCAATGCTCGCGATGTTTATGCGCGTTGGTGGCGGTATCTTCACAAAGGCAGCTGACGTCGGAGCAGATCTCGTCGGTAAAGTTGAGAAGAATATTCCAGAAGATGACCCACGTAACGCTGCAACAATTGCAGATAACGTCGGCGACAACGTCGGTGACTGCGCTGGCATGGCAGCAGACTTGTTCGAGTCATATGCGGTAACACTCGTTGCAGCGCTGATTCTCGGTAAGGCAGCATTCGGTAACGAAGGTCTTATCTATCCATTGATCGTTCCTGCAATCGGAATCATCACAGCTGTTATCGGAATCTTTGCTACAAAGCTTCGTTCAACAGATAAGTCAGCAATGACAGCGATTAACCGCTCATTCTTTATGTCAGCGATTATCTCTGCCGGTCTTACAGGCCTTGCAACATTTACTTACTTGCCAAGCAAGTACAACCTCCTTACAAATTACTCGACAGATATCGCAGCAGAAGCAGGCGATCTCAACCCTCGTGTATTCGCACTTGGCGCAGTAATCATCGGAATCGTTCTTGCCGCTGCAATTCAGCTTCTTACAGGCTTCTTTACTGAAGTTGGTAAGCGCCCAGTAAATGATGTATCTGCAGCGTCTCAGACTGGTTCTGCGACAGTTATCTTGGCTGGTATCTCAGTTGGTTTTGAATCTGCTGTTTACTCAGCACTTCTTATCGCAGCAGCTGTCTTCGGAGCATTCTTGCTCGGTGGCGGTTCAATCGTCTTGTCATTGTTCGCAATCTCATTGGCAGGAACAGGTTTGCTTACAACTGTTGGTGTCATCGTCGCGATGGATACATTCGGTCCGATTTCAGATAACGCACAAGGTATCGCTGAGATGTCAGGCGATGTAAAGGGCGAGTCAGCGCAGATCCTTACATCACTCGATGCAGTTGGTAACACAACTAAGGCAATTACCAAGGGCATTGCAATTGCAACTGCAGTTCTTGCTGCGACAGCGTTGTTCGGCGCATTTACCGATGCAATCAAGGAAGCTGTTGCGAAGGTTGCGCAGGCATCATCG
>JBJTMX010000063.1:0-6037 GCA_046070745.1 Candidatus Planktophila sp. | reverse complement strand
CAATAAGTTCGGTAAAGCTCTCCATCTTCATATGGATGCGGGACAAGCGCGGCAAATTCTCCTCCGCATTTTTCTATGACTCTGCGCGAGGCGTCATTTTCTGAATGACAAGAAATAAATACTCTTTCAATACCTAATTCGCGAGCGAAATTTACTCCGTATTCGAGCATATAAATGGCGATGCCCTGCCCCCGAAATTCTGGTGTGACTCCATAGCCGATATGTCCACCGACAAGAGCCAAGAATTCATTGAGGCGGTGGCGGATTGAGAGTCGACCTGCAATTTTTCCATCGATGACAGCGATTAAGAATGTTGAAGGAACTTTTCCTTCAGGGACTGTCGATTCATCTTTCCATGCGGCAACTCGATCGAGATAGGCACAGAACTCTTCATCGTGCACATAATTGCTGAGCAGGAACTCCCAGTCATCAAGGTCCTTCACCGCCTTATGCACTCGCGCGGCATCGAGCGCATCTTCTGGACGCAGCTCGCGCATCTCAATTTTCATCAAGCGATTGCCTTCGTAAGCTCATCAATCTCGCTCATATCCTTAATTTCAAATATCCACCGTTTAAATGGTCCGCTCTTCAACGACACGACAGCTGCTGGTTTACGGCGATAAATAGCAACAAGATCTTTTCCTGTCAGGTAGCGCATCGTTCCCAGCATTACTACAAATGGAATTCCGGTACCCGGAGCTCTCACACCTTTGAGTACCTCTCGAACCCAGGGATTTTCAATCACCTCTACCGATTCGACCTCAGAGAGGGCTACCTCGGGCGAAAGATGAAATGCTCCAAGAATTTCAAGAAGCGTGAAGTTCAAGCGAAGGCGATCGCCATTTACAACTAGGTGTGCCATGTCGAAAGAATATCGTGAGTGGGCAATTACAAGACGGGCAAATAGCGATCGAGCTCGTACTGGCTCACCTGACGGCGGTAGTCCAACCATTCTGCTCGCTTATTACGTAGTACATATTCAAAGACGTGTTCGCCGAGAGTTTCACGAACGAGTTCGCTCTTTTCCATAATTGAAATTGCTTCATTGAGGTTAGCTGGCAACTTCTCGTTATCTGTTGATGCTTCAAGTGTGTACTTGCCTTCAATGCCCTTGAGCCCTGCTGCCAACATCACCGCATAGGCAAGGTATGGGTTACATGCAGAGTCCGGTGAGCGGAATTCAATACGTGTTGAATTCTCTTTATTTGGCTTATACATAGGGATTCGCACCAAAGCGCCGCGGTCATTGTGGCCCCAGTTAATAATCGCTGGTGCTTCTCCCCCACCTTGAAGGCGCTTATAAGAGTTGACCCACTGATTTGTAACGGCAGTGATTTCTGAAGCGTGCTTCAAAATTCCTGCAACGAACTGACGGCCAACTTCTGAAAGATTGAGTTCTGCACTTGAATCGTAGAAAGCATTCGCTTCGCCCTTAAAGAGCGAGACGTGTGTGTGCATTCCAGAACCTGGGTGATCTGTGAATGGCTTTGGCATAAAGGATGCGTAGAAGCCTTGCTCTAACGCAACTTCCTTGATGACATGGCGGAAAGTCATGATGTTATCTGCAGTGCTTAAGGCATCTGCATAGCGAAGATCAATCTCTTGTTGTCCCGGAGCGCCTTCATGATGACTGAACTCAACCGAGACGCCCATCGCTTCAAGCAAGGTAATTGCTTGGCGACGGAAGTCATGACCCACAACGGCTGGCGTGTGATCAAAGTAGCCACCTTGATCGACTGGAATCGGTGTCTCGCCTTTTTCGGGTTGTGATTTAAAGAGGAAGAATTCAATTTCCGGGTGGGTGTAACAGGTGTACCCCATACCTGCAGCCTTCGCCAAAGTGCGACGCAAAACATTGCGAGGATCCGCAGGTGATGGCTCTCCATTCGGCAGAGTGATATCGCAGAACATACGAGCCGCCCCTGGCGCTTCTGTGCGCCATGGCAAAATTGAAAATGTTGCGGGATCTGGCTTTGCCAACATATCTGATTCAGAGTGCCGCGCAAATCCTTCGATTGCAGATCCATCGAAGCCAATACCTTCTTCAAATGCAGCATCGAGTTCTGCAGGTGCAATTGCGACTGATTTCAACGTGCCAAGCACGTCGGTGAACCAAAGCCTGATAAAGCGAATATCGCGCTCTTCAATTGTGCGAAGAACGAACTCCTGCTGCTTGGACATGTTGTCGCTGCTCATGCCGGGATGCTTTCAGATTGACGTTACGCCCGTGTTACAAAAAGTCAGGATTCCTACGGCAACGTGCGGTCAATGTGCCGTAGTGCGACCGAATTACCGATTCTTAGCATTGCTTTTCAGGAATACCTGACTTTTTGCAACGAGCGAAAGTTGTTAGAGCTCGCGCCAATGAGAAGTCATGGGCAAGCGACGATCCTTGCCGAAGGCGCGCTTAGAGAGCTTTGGCCCAGGTGGATATTGGCGGCGCTTGTACTCAGCCCTATCGACCATAGCGATGACGCGCCTTACCAACGCTGCATCAAAGCCCATCGAAATCAGTTCGTTATGGCCGCGATCTTCATCGACATAATTGCGAAGAATTTCATCAAGAATCTCATAATCGGGAAGTGAGTCGGAATCCTTTTGATCCGGACGGAGTTCGGCCGATGGTTCTTTTTCGATTGAGTTCACCGGAATCGGTGGTTTTTCACCAGCTATCCGCGCTGCTTCATTGCGCCAGCGGGCAAGGGCCCAGACATCGACCTTGTATATATCTTTAATTGGCGCATAGCCACCGACGGCATCGCCATATAAAGTGGAGTAACCGCAGGCAAGCTCTGATTTATTACCCGTTGCAAGGACGAGCATATTTTCTTGGTTAGAAATCGCCATCAACGTTGTTCCACGAATTCGAGCTTGAACATTCTCTTCCGCAAGTCCAGTAAGTCGAAGCTCATCCATATAGGCGTCAACCATAGTTTCGATGCGAACTGTTCGAAGCCCAAGGCCAGTGTTATGCGCCAATTCTTCGGCATCATCAATGGAATGTTGAGAAGAGTACTTGCTAGGCATTGCAACACCGTGAACAAGCTCTGGTCCAAGTGCATCACACGCAAGGGCTGCAACTAGTGCCGAGTCGATTCCGCCGGAGAGCCCAATTAATACTCGACTAAAGCCATTCTTGATGACGTAGTCGCGTAGACCGACCACGATTGCGTTCCACATTTCTTCTTCATTTCCTAGGCGGTGTGCGATGCCTGGTGTGAGTACGCGATCTAACTTTGCCTCATCCTCACTGATGATGACATCCGGTATTGATGTGCCACCTGCCGCTTCGAGATCGAGCAACATCATGCCATCTTCAAATTGCGGAGCTCGTGCAATGACAGTGCCCTTAGCATCGACTGCAATGCTGTCTCCATCAAAGACCAAATCATCTTGGCCGCCGGTCATGTTGAGGTAGACAAGTGGTGCTCCGATTTCGATTGCACGCTTCTTTACAAGAGCAGCACGTACATCATCCTTGTCGCGTTCAAATGGAGAGCCGTTTGGCACGAGAACAAGGCCAGGTGTGCGGGCAGCTAATGCCGATGTGATTCCGCCATCGACCCAAAGATCTTCACAAATCAGGATTCCCACATCGATTCCATGGATACGAACTACTAACGTTGAATCACCTGGTACAAAGTTGCGGTACTCATCGAAAACTCCATAATTGGGAAGCTGGCACTTTGTATATGTTGTGACCACTTTTCCGCCGGTAATGATGGCGACGCGATTCTGCGGGGCGCCATCGATGTGATCGAGGTAGCCAACAATTGATACCAATTCTTGCGGAAGAGCGGCAGCTAATACCTGTATGGATCGCGCGCTAGCAACTTGAAAAGAGGGGCGAAGCGCTAAATCTTCCACGGGATATCCAGTTAATGCCATCTCCGGAAAGAGAACAACGTGTGCGCTGTTATTGGCAGCCGATTCGGCGTGTGCCAAGATCAGTGCGGCATTGCCCTCAAGGTCGCCGACCGTTGGATTGATCTGGGCGAGTGCCACACGGAGCTTCATTGTTCAAGGGTAAGCCATCGCCGTGGGCGTTCTGCTGGTTAGACTCGAGGTATGAAAGCGGCGAAATGGAAGGCGATAACTGCCCGTCTCGCCATTGTCATCTCAATCTTTTCAATGCTCACTCTCGCGGAATATCCGGCGCAGGCCCTTGCTCCGACTGTCGTAGATGTCAGCGCACTCAATCCCAACGGTATTTATGGTGTGAATGACACCTTCACTGTGACAGTTCAATTCTCCGAAACTGTCTTTGTCACCGGAACGCCGCGCATCATTATGGCATTTGGAATTTTGACCTATGACTTTGCAAATTATATTTCAGGCTCTGGCACCAATACTCTCTCCTTTTTATTTACCTCCGGCTATGGGGCTACGGCGGCAAATTTGGAGTACAACAGCACCAGTGCGCTCAGTTTAAATGGCGGAACTATTAAAAATGGTGCCGGCACGAATGCCACTCTTACCCTTCCCACGCCAGGTGCCTTACATTCTCTGAGCGCTAATAAACAGTTGCAATTTGAAAATTTTGGAAACCAATATGTTGGCGTTACAAATTCAGATTCAACTCACCTGACGAATTTAATGTGGTCGAATGTTCTTAATAAACCAGTGACCTCTATCAACCAAAAAATTGTCTCCTTATCGCCGACTACCGACACCTATACCGTGCTTTTTGATGTCGGCGAGCTCATTGATGAACTTCAAATTTACGGTGATTCTATCTACTGGCTTAATAATTTTAATGCGATTCGGAGCTCGCCTCTAGCATCTCCCAATATCTCAACTCTTTACACCCATTCCACGACGATTCTTGCATTTACGCGAACTGCAAATCTCTGGGTCTTTGTGGATTCCTCTCGAAGGCTTTATACCTTGAGCACTGATGGCAGAAATACCTTGACTCTCATAACAACGTTAAGTTCTGCTGTCGTCGATCTCATTGCCCGCTACACGATGATGTTTCCGACTCCCGAAACTGGAAAGGTAATTTGGACTAGCCAATTCAGCGGATTAATTTACAAAATAGATATCGCAACTGGTGTAGCCGCCCAGTATCTAGATCTCAATAAATGCTTTTGGAATACCCGGGGCTACCTTCGACTCTCTGATGGAAGTGAGTACTACACCTCTTACCCCGGACTTGGCCAAACAATCGCGCACAGGTGGCCGGATGGACATCTGACCTGCTCTGCAGTTCTGCCCTCTACAGCTTTAATTGGCAGCATCACTTCGGATGGCACTAATCTCATAGGTGCCGCTGCGACTCCATCGAGCGCCGATAAAGTCTTCGTTAGATACACACCTTTCAACACAACTTGGTACCCAGTAAACTCTTTTGACCCTTCAGTATCAGCATCAGCAACCTCTCTTTCCACTCCCTCACTTTTCTTAGGCGGTTTTATTTCCTTTAAAGGGGTTTCCGTGACGGTGACTTCTACCGCTTCGGTCGATGGCCTTGTAACTTTTACCGCCAATGGAAAAAGAATCGCCAACTGCATCAATAAAACTACCGTTTCCAGGGTCGCTACCTGTACCTGGAAGCCTACGGTCCAAGGTGCTCAACTCATCCGCGCAGTATTGAAACCAAGCAATGGTGTTCTAGATCCATCTACATCGGGAGCGCTCAATCTAGTCGTAATCCGCAGAACGACGACTAGATAAGCGCGCCTTGCTTAAGTTAACCTAGCGCCATACCCGGGGACCCAGAGCGGCTTCGAGGAGAGGAAATAGAGATGTCTTCAACGACCTTGTATGGCGGAGCTGCGCACAGACGCGTCACAATTTTGGATCTTAAGTCAGCAAAAGAGCGCGGCGAAAAATGGGCAATGCTCACTTCGTACGAGCAGCTGACTGCAGCTATCTTTGATGAGGCAGGAATTCCTGTACTTCTCGTCGGAGATAGCGCTGGAAATAATTTCCTCGGTGAAGAGAACACCATTCCAGTAACCGTTGATGAGTTAATTCCGCTGACTCGCGCTGTTGTTCGCGGTTCTTCTCGTGCCTTAGTTGTTGCAGATCTCCC
>JBJTMX010000062.1:0-10438 GCA_046070745.1 Candidatus Planktophila sp. | reverse complement strand
TGAGCTTTGAGTCGAAGGTGGCCATGGCGTTATTCTCTCTCGAGGATCAGCTTTCTATCGTATTGAAGCCACGGTGAGTGAGTGATTACTATCAAAGTCTTATCTCCCGCGTGCTCTCGAATTCGCGCCTGAATTCTCATCGACAACTCGTGATCGAGGTGCTCTAGAGGTTCATCAAGAATGAGAATTGGCGCTTGCGAGAGAAGTGCTCGTGCGACTGCAAGGCGTTTGGCTTCTCCGCCAGAAAGATGGCGACCAAACTCCCCGAGAATTTCATCGAGACTGATGGAATTCAACTCAACTGCGCGAAGAACTGTAAGCAAATCTCTGTCATCTACACCATTTCGAGCGATCCTCAAGTTCTCACGAAGAGACGTATTGAAGATATGACTTTCCTGCAAAGTGCCAGCAAAAACCTTTGAACGATCGACAATCTGAGAGAGCTCTACCCCACCGACTGAGATAGATCCTGAGTACTGTGCAAAACCGAGTAGGCCAGATGCCAGAGTCGATTTACCAACTCCACTTGCACCGGTAATGAGAATGGTTTCTCCGTGGTCAATAGTGCAGGTAATCGGCTTAAGGAATTTCTCGCTCCAGAATGGAATGGCACCCTGGATGTGAATATCAAAATTCAAAGGCACTTGGCCGTTCTTTGCTACCGAACTCTTCTCGCGTGAGAGTCTCTCAACGTTCTGCGCTGCGCGACGATTCTTACCCGCGACAAAGAGATTTGGGAACCAAGAGGTGAAACCCTCAAATCCCACGAGAATAAGAAATATCGCCATTGATATCTGAATGGCTGGTCGATCTGGACCGCGATGAAGAGCGAGAGAAACCCCAACCAATGTGGAACCGATAGAGATAATGGTAGAAAGTTGAAGGTGAGATAGGCGTCTGAAATTTCTTCGCTCTATCTCTAGAATGTTTCGAATTGAACTTTTCATGCGCTCTTCAAATGTAGATCGATAGCCGAATACTTCTGCTTCAATCATCGCGTGAGATGCCACTGCAATTTCTTCGGCGAAAACACTTTCACTATC
Source organism: Candidatus Planktophila sp. (assembly GCA_046070745.1). Classification (GTDB taxonomy): domain Bacteria; phylum Actinomycetota; class Actinomycetes; order Nanopelagicales; family Nanopelagicaceae; genus Planktophila. Next base: position 9,395 of record JBJTMX010000062.1, on the reverse strand, counting down.
TTCGATCTTGACTGCAACGGGATCGAGCGTTCGACGTACGAGGAGCGGAATTGCAATGGCAAGGAAGAGTGAAAGCGCTGCAACCCAATGCAATAGGAAGTCGCCGATCCAGAGCGCAATAAAAAGCGTGACACATGTTGCGAAGGTGGCATAGAGACCAGGGAGTGTGACTCGAAGATGGAACTCTTGAGCGCGCTCTACATCATCGATAACCGCCTTGCTCTCTTGGGCAACAGAACGAGCATTCGAATTGATGCGCGAGGCGATCGCGTTAAAGAGTTCGACCCGCACTTGGGTCAACTTCTTGAAGATTGATTCGTGGCTAATAACTCGCTCGCCATAGCGCGCAACAGAGCGAAAGATTCCGAAGAACCGCACCATGACGATTGCGACACCAAGTACGAGCACTGGTGGATGCTGTGATGCCATCGTAATGAGCCAGGCGCTAGAAACTGTAAGTCCCGTGCCGCCAATAAGTGCGAAAGTGCCAAGAGCAGTTGCGAGCACGAATGATTTACGAGGAGAGAGATTCATTGGTGCACCATCGCAACTTCACATGCCCCTTCAATGCTTTGATCCGGGGCATGGAGTACAGCAATCACGATTGCACCGTTTTGAGCGACGTCACTCAAGAGCTGAAGGATTTCTTTCGCTGACCGTGGATCTAAATCTGCTGTCGGTTCATCGGCGATAACAAGTGACGGATTAACTGCGAGTGCTCGAGCTATAGCAAGTCTGCGTTTCTGTCCCCCAGATACTTTCCCACTCTTCTCGCCGATTCCACTGATCTGCGTATCGAGACCGTGAGTGAGAGTAGATAGAGGTAAGCCAACTCTCTCAAGGAGCGAAGTAATTTGATGATCGCTCAAAGAGATCGGAAGGAGCGCGAAGAGTTCACGCACGGTTCCGGATATAAGTGAAGGGCTCTGAGGAATCCATCCGATAGATCTGTAAAGACTCAGCTTTTCGATCTCACTGATTACAAAATCATTGATTGAAACTTTTGCGCTGTTATTCAGGCCAATAATCGAATTAAGGAAGGTGCTCTTCCCGAGTCCCGAATCACCGCGCATCACGAGAGCTTCTCCTGCGCGAAGCGTCTGCCCTTCAAGAGTAGATTGCGAAAAAGGAGATTTCCAGTCCTGCCAAGAAATGCTTTCCACTCTCTCAACTTGAGTAAATCCATTTGGAACTTCTTCAGTGCGGTTCATGAGCTCGGTAATCTCGGAAAGCGCTGCACCGCCATCCGCCGATGCATGAAAGAGAGATGCTGCGTTGCGAAGTGGAAAGTACACCTCAGGTGCAAGAACGAGGACTGCGAGGGCTGGAAAGAACTGCATCGAGCTGCCAACTAGTCGGAGGCCGATTGAAACTGCAATAAGCGCCACCGAAATTGTTGCTGCAAGTTCTAGAACTAGGGCAGATAAGAATGAGACCTTAAGAACTTTCATCGTCTCAAGTGTGTACCTATCACCCATTTCCTTAATGCGGCTTCCTTGACTCTTCTCGCGACCGAACAGAGCAAGAGTAAAGATTCCACGTAGTGAATCTTCAAAGTACTTTGAAAGGGTACCCAGTGATTGCCACTTTGCGGTGACCGCATCGTTTGTATAGCGACCAATCAGTGCACCGAAGAAAGGAATGATGGGAAGAGTTAAAACCGCAATGACGGCTGATGTTGGGTCCAACAAAGCGATGGAAGTAATGACTGCGACAGGAGTAATGGCAGCGCCAAACATCTGTGGAAGAAAACGAGCGAGGTAGATATCGAGTGAGTTGGCGCCCTTGATAAGCAACGTAGACAAATGTGCTGAAGCGGTTGCAGTTACTGCACTTCGATTTGTGAGTACCTGAATGCGCAATTCCGCTTTGAGACGAGAAGCTTCAAGGGAAGCCCAGCGATCGAATTGCGAAGTGAAGAACCCCTTGAATATCCAAAGGGCAGCCAGTGAGGCAATGTGTTGTCCGATCGATGGGTGGTGATAGATCAACCCCACAATAACTGCAGCAATCAGAAAGCCGTTGGCGATAACTATGGCTGTATTGATGAGCGCACCAAATAGCGCCCCGAAGAAAAGTTTGCGGCTACTGCCCAACGAGAGCAGTAGCCGCAAGTCTTTACTTTTCACAAGCCCAATATATGTGCTTGACCATCGTTATGGATGGTGGACCTTGTCCAAGATTCCAATCTCCGGATTGGTGATTTGCGAAGCGCTGACACGCTTTCTAAATACCCAGTAAGTCCATCCCTGGTACATCAATACCAATGGAGTCATCACAACTGCCACCCATGACATTACCGTCAGAGTGTTCTCAGTTGCAGATGAATTAGTGATGGTGAGATCGAATTGTGCCGAGATAGAACTTGGCATCACTCGTGGATAGAGGGCGTAGAAGAGGGTTGCAACGAAGGTTGCGATTGTCGCTGCAGAGAAGATAAATGCCCAACCTTCGCGGACCTTGAGAACTGCAAAGAGTCCTGCGAGCCAGAGCACCGCCACTACGAGCGACAATCCAAAGACAAGACCGCTGAACGCAGGCAGTGAAATGTTTGTCCAAGCCAAGAACGCAACAGCTGCTACTGCGGCGATAAGACCGAGCTTGAGAGCCATCGCGCGTGCACGCGCACGGATTCCTCCATCAGTCTTCAAAGATAGGAAGACTGCGCCGTGTGTGAGGAATACGGTGAGTGTGACGACACCGCCCAAGAGTGCATAGGGATTGAGGAGATTGAAGAATCCGCCCGTGTATTCAAGATATCCATCCGCTGACTTCTCGATTGGAACACCGCGAACAATGTTTGCAAATGCAACGCCCCACAGCAGTGCAGGAATAAAGCTTGCAATCACAATTGCGATATCCCAACGCTGGCGCCATTGCGCTTTGCCGTACTTGGAGCGGTACTCAAATGCGACTCCACGTACGATCAGTGATGTCAGAATCAAGAAGAGCGGTAAATAGAAGCCGCTAAACAAGGTTGCATACCACTCAGGGAATGCAGCAAAGGTGGCACCGCCTGCCACAAGTACCCAGACTTCATTTCCATCCCAGACTGGGCCGAGCGTTGTGAGTACCGCTCTGCGATCTGCCTCGTTCTTAGAAACGAATGGAAGAAGAACCCCGACACCAAAGTCGAAGCCTTCAAGAATGAAGTAACCCACCCATAGAACTGCGATGAGTACGAACCAGAATGTTTGCAGATTTGCTAGTGACATTTTCTATTCCCTCCCTAGTAGCTCATCACGAGTGGTTTGTCGGAACTTCCGCCGAATTTCGGATCTTCATAATCAACCTCAGGTGCTGGACCATTCTTGATGACCTTGAGAGTTAATCCCACTTCAATCACAGCTAGTACGCCGTAGAGAAGTGTGAAGACAATCATTGTGAAGAGAACACTTCCTGCAGATACAACAGCACTGACACCATCTTCTGTCTTAATCAGACCGAAGACCGCCCATGGTTGACGAGCAGTCTCAGTAAAAATCCAGCCAAATGAAATTGCAATGAGAGGCACAAATGGCATTGCCATCATCGAGCGAAGGAACCACTTACCCGATGGAAGTTCTCCACCTTTACGTGTGCGCCACAAGACGAAGATAGCTAGGAAGAATGCGAGTGCCCCAAAGCCAATCATTAATCTGAATGACCAGTATGCAAGAGGAATATTTGGTGTGTAGTTACCGGGGCCGAACTGTTTCTCATACTTTGCTTGCAAGTCATTGACGCCTTCAACGGTTGCTTTGAAATCACCTGTTGCAAGGAATGAAAGTACTGAAGGGACATCGATCTGGAAAACAGAGCGTGACCCATCGAGTGAACCAATCGTAAATAGTGAGAATGGAGCTGAATCAGTAGTGTCATATAAAGCTTCAGCAGCTGCCATCTTCATTGGCTGTTGAGTAGTCATTACCTTGCCAATGGCATCGCCGGAGATGCCGATGAGCACAAAGGAAATAACAACGGTGATCAGTCCGAGTTTCATTGTTGGACGAGCCATCTCAACATCCTTCTTCTTGAGGACGAGGTATGCAGAAATTCCCGCCATAAAAGCACCAGCTGCAAATGCCGCAGACGGAATTGTGTGAAGGAAGGTGACAACAGCAGTCTTCTGGAAGAGAACCGTAAAAATGTTTTCGAGTTCAGCGCGGTTCTTTGTCGCATTCATGACGTAGCCAACTGGATGCTGCATAAATGAATTTGCTGCCAAGATGAAGTAGGCGGAAAGAAGTGTTCCAGTTGATGCTAACCAAATTGTTGCGAGGTGTACCTTCTTTGGAAGGCGATCCCATCCAAAGATCCAGAGGCCGAGGAATGTTGACTCCATAAAGAAAGCGAGAAGACCTTCCATCGCAAGAGGGGCACCAAAGATGTCGCCGACGAAGCGTGAGTATGAAGACCAGTTCATTCCAAACTGGAACTCCTGAACAATTCCTGTCACAACACCGATTGCGAAGTTAATGAGGAATAACTTGCCAAAGAATTTCGTAGCTCGAAGATATTTCAAATTGTTCTTTCGATACCAAGCTGTCTGCAACCCCGCCACAAGGAAACCAAGGCCGATAGTGATCGGCACAAAGAGGAAGTGATAAACAGTTGTAATCGCGAACTGCCATCTCGCAAGATCGAGTGCGTTCATAGTGCTCTCCGTTTCTAGAATTACCTGGCTCTATATTGCGCCTGCCCGATACGGAAAATCTCGGTTATTGCTGTAGCCCGCCTCACACTCGATTTTTTACGCGTAAATGCGAGAGGGCTGGCACTCACATTTGGCGGATTCGCTCGAAACGGCCCCCTCTTGATACCCTTTGCGCCTGCTAGACGCGAATGGCGTATGGCTTCACACGATTCAAGGAGTACCGCAATGGCATCAACATGCGACATCTGTGGCAAGGGCCCAAGCTTTGGTAACAACGTTTCACACTCACAGGTGAAGACACGTCGTCGTTGGAATCCTAATATCCAGCGCGTTAAGACACTCGTTAAGGGTGCTTCAAAGCGTCAGAACGTCTGCACATCATGCCTCAAGGCTGGCAAGGTTGCTCGCGCGTAATTAATTAATTGTGATTGAAATGGCTCCAGGCAACTGGGGCCATTTTTATTTCCTTCATATTGTGAATCAGCGAAATTCCTGAACCGTCATAAACGTGACCAATTGAAATTCCCGGCAAGTCACGCCCTGTTGCAAGAAGCACGTGATCTTCTCCCCCCTGCAGAATCCACTCGAGAGCATCTGCGCCCATTCTCTGCGCAAGTTCAAAGAGCTCATCGAATCCTGGAGCGTTCTCAATAGAAGTCAGATGGAGTGAGAAACCCACACCTGATGCTTTCGCCATCTGAGCACCCTGCACCATCACTGCATCGCTGACATCGGACATCGAAGTGGCATGCGAGAAATCAACCGAGTAATCAATCTCAGGAACTTTATATCGAGCAATAGCTTTCTCGGATAATTTATTACCACTCTGCAGCATTGCCAACCCTGCTGCAGACCATCCAGTGAGCGCAGATATATAAATCGAATCTCCTGGCCTGGCACCGCTTCGTTTAACTGGATGCGCGGCGGAGCCGACAGCTGTAATTGCGATTGAGAGAGTTTGCGAACGAGCAAGATCGCCACCAACAACGATCGCGCCAGCATTCTGAGCTTCCGCTTGAATTCCTCGTGCAAGGTCGCGAATCCAATCAAGAGATTCTCTACCGGTAAGAGTTGCGGCAACCAGTAAGTAGTCGCATCGACCATTCATAGATAAGACATCAGCAATATTGGCAATCGCTATTCGCTGACCGATTTCATATGCAGATGACCAATCGGAGCGGAAGTGCACACCTTCAACTGCGATATCCGTTGTAAGAATTTGCTGAGCAGCACCCTTAACCAGTGCTCCATCGTCACCGATTCCGAGAATGATTCGAGGGTCCTCTGAAGCAAATACCTGCGCAAGCACCTCAATCACTTGCTCTTCAGAGAAACTCATAGTCAGAAACCTATCTCATGAGGTACCGTGCGCTTATGAACGTACAGGCATATATCTTGATTCAAACTGATGTCGGCAAAGCTTCATCAGTCACCGCTGCGATCGCTGCTATTCCTGGCGTGACTCTCGCCGAAGGAATCACTGGTCCTTACGATGTCATCATGCGCGCTGAAGCGCAGACAATGGAAGAGTTTGGTCGCCTTATTCTCTCAAAGGTCCAAGCTGTGCCAGGTATTACTCGCACTTTGACGTGCCCTGTAACTGGATAAGCGAAGCGGTTCCACACTGATTATCTAGTGGCTAACTTAAAAGAGTGGTAATTAACTCTTTATAAGCAATCCCACTTGCAGCCCACATCTTTGGAAATGCTGATGTCGGTGTAAAGCCAGGCATTGTGTTGATTTCATTAATGATGATCTCGTTTGTAGGCGTTACAAAGAAATCCACACGCGCTAAACCACTTGCCCCAATAGCCTTAAATGCCTTCACTGCGTATTCGCGAATTGCACGGATAACGAGCGGATCAAATGGTGCTGGGATGTCGATGCGCGTTGCGCCATCAAGATACTTCGCCTCAAAGTCATAGAACTCAAAGTGCGGATCAATCCATACCTTGCCTGGCAACGATGCCTTGATCTCCCGTCCAACGCGAAGGACAGCACATTCGACTTCTGCACCAACTATGGCGCTCTCAATCAATACCTTTGAGTCATAAAGAAAGGCTTCTGCCATGGCAGCTGCGAAATCGTTGTAGCTCTTCACCTTCACGGTGCCGCGGCTTGAACCGCCACGAGCTGCCTTCACAAAGAGTGGAAGGCCGAGAGGCTTAATGGATTCTTCAACCTCAGCTGAATTGTTCTTCCATTCATCAAGAGTCACGTTGATTCCAGGTGCGCCTTTTATTCCGGCGCGAGCAAAGGCAATCTTTGACTCAGCTTTATCCATTGCAATCTCTGATGCAGCAGCTGCACTACCTACATATTTGATTGCCACAAGTGCGAGTTCGCGTTGCAACTGGCCATCTTCGCCGTACGTGCCGTGAAGTACAGGGAAGATGATGTCGATTGGCAGCTTCTCCCCGTTTACACCTAGTGCGCCACGCGTGCGAGTAACCTCTGGATAATCTCCACTGATTGAAGGAAGTTTCTTATTCACCATTGCGAGCGGGTAATCGAGCGGTAACAACATCCACTTACCCTCGCGAGTAATTCCAATTAATACAGGTTCAAACTTTGTGCGATCGATTGCCGATAAGACACCGCTTGCCGAGATGCACGAGATCTCGTGTTCGCTACCTGGGCCGCCACAGAGAATGGCTACACGTTTAGTCATCGGATGAAGTTTTCAGCTTTAGTCGTGATCTCCATCAGGCGCTGGAGCGCGGCCTCCGGCGACAATGCGCCATTGACGATATCTGCCACGGATTCAATAACAGGAACTTCAACGCCAACGCGGTGGGCAATTTCAACAACAGCACCCGCTGACGCAACGCCTTCAACTGTCTTTGCGACCAGGGCTCGTGTTTGCTCCATCGACCCAGTGCGGCCTAGGACTTCACCGAATGTGCGGTTACGAGAAAGTGGCGAGCCGCAACTTGCAACCAAGTCCCCCATTCCAGCAAGCCCTGCCGCAGTAAGTGGATCTGAGCCATGGGCAGCACAAAGGCGCGCTACTTCATTGAGGCCGCGTGTAATAAGCATCGCTTGTGTGTTCTCGCCGAAGCCCATTCCAATTGAAATTCCAACAGACAACGCGATGACAGATTTGATTGCACCCGCTAGTTCGCATCCCATCACATCGATTGATGTGTACGTGCGGTAATACGGTGTGCGGAAAAGGGTGCGTATAAAGTCAGCGAGCTCTTGAGTGGATGCTGCAGCGACAGCACCCGCTGGCTGGCGAAGAACAAGTTCATCAGCCAGGTTAGGGCCAGTGATTACGCCTATCTTTGAAACGCCCCATATCTCTTCAATAATTTCAGTCATGCGCATCTGAGTGCTGATTTCAATGCCTTTAAGTGTGCTGACAACAACAGCATCAGGTGCAACGAGAGGTTTCCACTCTGCGAGCATCGTGCGCAACTGTTGAGCAGGAATTGCTAAAACATAAATATCGGAATGGCCGAAAGCTTGAGCAAGATTAGATGTCGCCTTCAAATCTGCAGGAAGTACATGGCCATCAAGGTACTTCCGGTTGGTATGCGAAGTGTTAATCTCGTTAACAACTTCATCGCTGCGACCCCAGAGAAGGACATCGTTTCCAGCATCGTGCAATACCTGGGCCATAGTTGAACCCCAAGCACCTGCTCCAAATACTGTGACTTTACTCAACGCTACTTCGCCTTCTTCTTGTTGGCCTTCACAAAGTTACCAGTCTTTGGAAGAGCCGATGTATGAGGGTCAAAGATTACTGGAGTGCGCTTTTCTCCACGAATTTCCTCGAGCATTGCAGTGATTGCTTGCATGATCTCTGCAGTTGCCTCAATAAGCGCCTGCGGGTCTTCGTGCTTACCCTTCCACTTAGATAGATCTACCGGTGCTCCGATACGCATCTGAATTGTTTTGCGTGGAAAGAGATGGATGCGATTTGTGTAACGAGGAAGAATCTTCTGTGAACCCCACTGCGCAATTGGAATAACAGGAGTATCCGTTGAAAGAGCTAAGCGAGCACATCCAGTCTTTGCAACCATGGGCCATAAATCTTCATCGCGCGTCAGCGTGCCTTCAGGATAGACACCAAGAAGATGTCCCTTCTCTAACAATATCTTTGCGTGATCAACCGCTTTGCGCGCATCTTTTGATTCGCGCTCAACCGGAATTTGGCCAGCCGCAAGAAGAATCTTTCCAATTACGGGAACTTTGAATACGCCTGACTTGCCTAGGTAACGTGGTGCGCGGCCATTGGTAAAGAGCATGTCGGTGAGAACAAGGACATCTAAATAAGAGAGATGGTTTGCCGCAACAATCGCACGACCAGTTTGTGGGATATTTTCAACGCCACTGATATCGCGCTTCATGGCTAATCGGAAAATTGGAATAATGAGGGTGGTACAAATTTTAAATGTGAGATTGGTGCCTAATGGTTTTCCCTTAGGTGGGTCATAGGACACCTTGAACTCAGACATGACTCAATTCTATGCGTGGAAAGCACGAATGGAGCCGGCAATTGCCGACTCCATTCGATGAAAGCTTGAAAAAGAATTACTTCTTCTTTGCTGCCTTCTTAACAACCTTCTTAGCTGCTGGCTTCTTCTTAGCTGGAGCCTTCTTTGCAACCTTCTTAGCAACAGCCTTCTTCTTTGCTGTAGCCTTCTTTGCAACAGCCTTCTTTGCTGCTGGCTTTGCAGCTGGCTTAGCAACTGGCTTTACCTCTGGCTTTGGTGCTGGACCAAGCTTGCGATCGCCAGCGATGATTTCCTTG
>JBJTMX010000061.1:0-4861 GCA_046070745.1 Candidatus Planktophila sp. | reverse complement strand
CAAAGGATAAGACCACTCTTGTAGAAGAAACTGCCCCAGTAGCGACAATCGCATTTGATACACCGCTTGATCTTGGTGGAGGCGTCTTTGTCACAGTTGCAGCTCCTACTCGTTTTACACCAACGATCTTTATGACAAACGTTGATCAGAAGCCAAAGTCAGCCAACAAGTTCAACGTGACTATCAAGAACGGTGGAACGACTCCCCTTGATTTCACAACAGTGTCATTGGTTGCGGCATCAGGTGCCAATGTCTGCTTCGACGTCCTCGGTGACCTCGATATCAACGGCGCACCAACTGAAGCCCTCGCCGCAGGTGCAACGGCTTCTTATACCTATGGTGTCGGCTGCCAAGCAGCAGCAGGTGAGCCCCTCAGCCTCACAGTTCAAATTGGTGAGTCAAAGGTTGCTGTTGAGGGCAAGATTGCTTAACTCTTAACATAGCAAAAACCCCGGGCCACATTTGGTCCGGGGTTTTTTATTACAACTTTTTACTCCTCTGGGCTATTTACTCAATCCCGAGTTCATTTCATTCTTCGGGGCTATTTACTCAATCCCGAGTTCATTTCATTCTTCGGGAAAGTGGCAGGCGATGCGATGGTTTGCACCGATCTGCATCAACTGTGGCACATCTGTACGGCATTTATCTTGCGCCTTCCAGCAACGAGTATTAAATACACAACCCGCTGGTGGATTTACAGGACTTGGTAGGTCGCCCTTCAAGATGATGCGTTCGCGCGTGCGACCAATCTTTGGATCAGGAATTGGCACCGCTGAGAGAAGTGCCTTTGTATAAGGATGACGTGGGTGGCTGAAGAGATCGACCTTGTCCGCCTCCTCCATCACCTTTCCGAGATACATCACAATGACGCGATCTGAAATGTGCTGCACGACAGAGAGATCGTGTGCGACAAAGATATAGGCCATGTTGAATTCATCTTGGAGATCTTCAAGAAGATTAACGACCTGCGCCTGAATAGAAACATCGAGAGCAGATACTGGTTCATCGGCAACAATAAGCTTTGGCTTCAGTGCAATTGCACGTGCAACACCGATGCGCTGACGCTGCCCGCCAGAGAATTCGTGTGGGTAACGGTTGATGTGCTCAGGATTGAGCCCTACACGTGCCATCAAACGCTTTACCTCTTCCGTAATTCCACCCTCAGGGGTAATGCCCTGAATTTGAAATGGCGCGGCGATAAGGGTTCCCACTGTGTGTCGTGGATTAAGGGATGCAAATGGATCCTGGAAGATCATCTGCATCTGTGAGCGATATGGCTTCATCTGCTTTGGTGATAGCGGAGCAAGGTCCTGACCGTCAAAGAGAATCTTTCCCTCTGTAGGCTCGTATAACTTCAAGATTGTGCGGCCAGCTGTTGTCTTACCGCACCCCGACTCGCCCACGAGGCCGATGGTCTGACCTGGATAAATTTCCAAATCAATTCCATCGACAGCCTTAACGGTGCCCTTTACCTTGGAGAAGAGGCCACCTGTTGTAGTTGGGAAGTGCTTTTTAAGGCCTTCAAGCTTGAGAAGTGGTTGGGTCATTTGCGGCCACCGATTTCTACGCGAGCTTTGACAAGTTCTGATTCAGGAAGATGGCACCGTGAGAAGTGTCCCTCACCCTTTTGATCCAAAGTTGGAGTCGTCGTGGCGCAGAGGTTTCCTGGCACTCGATCTGCAAATTCGCAGCGAGCGCGGAACGAGCACCCTTGAGGCAAATGAATTAATGAAGGTGGCTGACCTGGAATGGCGACAAGACGCTTTGCATCAAGTTCATCGACGCGAGGAATCGAGTTGAGAAGTCCAATTGCATACGGATGATCAGGGCGATAGTAAATATCGTCTGCTGTACCGCTTTCAACAATCTTTCCTGCATACATAACATTGACGCGATCGGCGACTTCTGCGACCACGCCAAGATCATGTGTAATCAGAATCAACGCCATGTTGAATTCCTTCTGCATATCACGAATGAGCTGCAGGATCTGTGACTGGACAGTTACATCGAGAGCAGTTGTAGGTTCATCTGCAATCAGGAGTGATGGGTTATTAATAAGTGCCATTGCGATCATCACGCGCTGACGCATTCCACCGGAGAATTGGTGCGGGTACTCATCTACACGTTTATTTGCCGCCGGAATTCCAACGAGGTCGAGCATCTCAATGGCGCGCTTCTTGCCATCTTCAGGGCTGCCCTCGTTGTAGAGCGACCAAGCTTCGACAAGTTGGTTTCCGATTGAGTAATAAGGGTGGAGCGCCGACATCGGATCTTGGAAAATCATTGACATCGCCTTGCCACGAAGTTTGCGGACAACTTCTTCTTCGGCAGAGATTACGTCAACTGGACCAGATTCAAGATTAAGAAATGCCTGACCAGTAATTTGAGCCGACTTGCGGTTATGAAGACCCATGACAGCAAGTGAGGTTACGGACTTTCCTGAACCTGACTCACCGACAACTGCAAGGGTTTCACCGCGAGCAACGGTAAAGGAAATATCACTAGATGCTTTAACGAGTCCATCTTCAGTTGGGAAGGCGACGTTGAGGTTCTTTACCTCGAGGAATGGCTTGTAGGTAGTCATTTATGCAACTCGCACTCGTGGGTCGAGGTAGGCATATGCAATGTCTACCAGAAGGTTGGCGACAACCACAAAGGTTGCAGCCAAGATGGTTGTTGCCAAGATTGTAGGAAGGTCGTAATCCTGAAGTACTGCACGGATCGAAAGACGACCAAGTCCTGGCAGGTTAAAAATCTGTTCGGTAATAATTGCGCCACCTAAAAGCGCGGCAAAATCAAGACCAGCCATTGTTGTAATAGGCGCGATTGCAGCGCGGAGAGTGTGCTTCTGCAAGATAACTTTCTCACTCAAACCCTTTGCGCGTGCAGTACGAATGTAATCTTCGGATGAAGTTTCGATGACAGTCGAACGAGTAAATCGTGTGTAGCTCGCAGCATAGGCAAGAGCCAAAATAATCCAAGGGAAGATAAATGTTCTAAACCACGCAACCGGATCTTCAAGTGGCGAGACCCAGCGGCCCATGTTGAGTGGATCGATAAGGTGGAATTTCAAGCCCACAAAGAGGAGCATCAGAATTCCTGAGATAAAGGTAGGAAGGGATGTTCCAACCAGAACGAATGCGGTAGCAGCGCGGTCTGGCCACTGATTCTTTCGTCGGGCGGCGATAATTCCGAGGCCAACTCCCACCGAGACCCACAGTACAAATGCGCCCAAGGCAAGTGAAAGCGTTACTGGAAGAGCTTCCTTAATAAGTGTTGTCACGCATTCGTGACGATTGAAAGAATATCCGAAAGCTGGTGCCGGACATGAAATTGTTGCCGCGCCTTCGCCGAATTCACGACCTGCAACTAAACCTTTAACAAAGCGACCGTACTGCACTGCGACCGGGACATCGAGTCCGAGACGGTGACGGTTGGCTTCAATGACCGCTGGATAACACGCCTTACCGCAGGTAAGGGCAGCTGGATCCATCGGGAGAACTGCAAAGATTCCAAAGACTGACATGCTGACGAGAGTCAGGACCACGATGGTCGCGCTCAATCGTCGAGCTAGATATTTCAACACTTTCTTTGTTCTCCTTGCCGTAGGTGATGCTCTTGCTTGTAAAACTTTTGCGAGAGTTGCGGGTGGTTATCGAAATAACCACCCGCAACCGCTAACGCAAATCAGCGCTAATTAATCGTGAAATTAATTAGTTCTTTACGTACATACCACCGAAGCCGAAGTTACCCTGTGGCTCCCAGTAGTAAACGCCGCCAACCTTTGAGCCCCAAACTTCCTGGCCCTTAGTAAATGCAGGACGGATGATCCAGTACTGATCCATAACGTACTGTGCAAGTTCTTGCCATCCCTTAGCCTGCTTAGCGCGATCTGTTTCGATCTTTGTTGCATCAGACTTCTTCTTAAATGCTGAGTAAGCAGCATCGTCCCAGTTCTGAGAAAGGTTAAATCCACCTTCCTTAGTGAAGAGCTCAGGGATAACTGTTGAAGCATTAGCCCAGTCTGCTCCCCAACCACCGGATGAGATGTCATTCTGCTTAGCGTTGTTAAGCACTGTTGAGTAGTACTGACCTGATGGAATGAAGTTGAACTTGATGTTGAATCCAGCCGCCTTCATTGCATCTGTGATCAAGACTGAAGCCTTCTGGTTTGTCGCTGTGTTAGCGATATCCCAGACGATTCCCTTGTCAGCTGCTGTCGCGCGAGCGTAAGCATCCGGGCAAGATGTCTTTGCCTTCTCAAGAAGTGTCTTTGCGTAATCAGCATTACCTGTGATCTTCCAGTTTGGATCGTGGATGTTTCCTGTTGTCTTCTTGTAATCAAGACCAAGAACTGGCTTTACTGGGCTATCGCCTGGCTCGCCGTAGAACACTGATCCACCTGAAAGGTCGATAAGCGCCTGTGTGTTGATTGAGAAGAAGACAGCCTTACGAACATCGAGGCAATCCATGTGTCCCTTTGAAACGTTCATTGCTGCATAGCGAACGTATGGGTCGTACACGTTGAAACGCTGTGAAGCCTTCTTTGGATCCGCGAAGAATGCACGGATGTTAGCTGGCTGGAGTGAGTCAAGTGATGCTGTGTTTGGAATCTGATCTTCGAGCATGATCGCATCGCGAACATCTTCTGCTAGACCGAAACGGACAACGATGTTGTCTGGGTATGGTGTACGAACAGAGTCAGAAGACTTCTTCCACTTAGGGTTACGTACAAGCTCCATCTGATCACCGATCTTGTATGAAGCGATCTTGTATGGGCCGTTAGCAAATGGACGAAGGTCGTACTTGTCGCCTGTGTCCTTTGATGCCTTCACTGGTGCACCTGCTGGGTAAGTAAGTG
>JBJTMX010000060.1:0-5515 GCA_046070745.1 Candidatus Planktophila sp. | reverse complement strand
CAGGAGATGATTTATCGCGTAGCTGAAAACTTCGGTGGTGTTTCTGTATTCGCCGGTGTTGGTGAGCGTACTCGCGAAGGAAACGACTTGTTCCTGGAAATGACAGAGACCGGCGTTATCAATAAGACAGCCTTGGTCTTCGGTCAGATGGATGAACCACCTGGAACACGTCTTCGCGTTGCACTTTCTGCTCTTACTATGGCTGAGTACTTCCGCGATGTTCAGAAGCAGGACGTTCTCCTCTTCATCGATAATATCTTCCGTTTTACTCAGGCAGGTTCAGAGGTTTCAACACTTCTCGGACGTATGCCATCTGCTGTGGGTTACCAGCCAACACTTGCAGATGAAATGGGTCAACTTCAGGAGCGCATCACCTCAACACGTGGTCACTCGATTACATCTATGCAGGCAATTTACGTGCCTGCGGACGACATCACTGACCCAGCTCCACACACAACATTCGCCCACTTGGATGCGACAACTGTTCTTTCACGTCCGATTTCAGAGCTCGGTATCTACCCAGCTGTGGATCCACTTGACTCAACATCTCGTATCCTCGATCCACGCTACATCGGTGAGCGCCACTTCAAGGTTGCAAACCGCATCAAGCAGATCTTGCAGCGCTACAAGGATCTTCAGGACATCATCGCTATCTTGGGTATCGATGAACTCTCAGAAGATGACCGCATTCTTGTAGGACGTGCACGTCGTATTCAGCGCTTCTTGTCACAGAACACATTCGTGGCGAAAGTCTTTACTGGAATCGATGGTTCATACGTTCCAATCAACGACACAATCGATGCATTCGAAGCACTTGCAGATGGAAAGTACGATCACGTTCCAGAGCAAGCATTCTTCATGTGCGGTGGTCTCGATGACGTAGAGCGCAACGCTGCAGAGTTGGCTAAGTAATAGCTATGGCTCTCAACGTCGCGTTGGTTTCGCCAACAGAGCAGGTGTGGACAGGCGAGGCGAACTTCGTTCTCGCTCGTACCACAGGGGGAGACCTCGGTGTACTGCCTGGCCACACTCCACTCTTTGGCGTACTAGTCGACGGCCTTGTCAGCATCAAGGTCGCTGACGGATCAACGAAGGAGTTCACCGTTAAAGGCGGCTTCCTCTCGGTTAACAATGATCGCGTTTCAATCTTGACCGAGTCTGTAGCTTAATTAGTTTCTTGTAGAAAGCCCCGGCAGAGTTTCTGCCGGGGCTTTCTTATTCTCATAGCGGCAGGTAGATTCGCGATATGTTTGAGTTAAAGCCTCTTGAATTGAAAGAGCTCGCCCCCTATTTCGAAGATCTCTGGGAACAGTATCGAGCTGAATTTATAGCTGCAGGTTTTTCTGAAGGATATGCCGATGAAAGTGTTGAGCATTCAAAGAAATCTTTCTTTCCTGAGCAGATCCTTGCTCCGGGTAACTCAATTTTTTATGCCTTTGACAATGGCAATAAAGTTGGAAAGTTATGGCTTTTCTCGATAGTGCGAGAAGGAAAGACCGAATGGTCAATCTATGACATTGAAACATTTGGCGAGTACCGCGGGAAGGGATTTGGGCGAAAGATTATGTTGGCTGCAGAAGATTTTGTTCGTAAGGCAGGAGGGAATTCAATCTCACTGAGCGTCTTCGGAAATAATAGCGTTGCAAGGGGTCTTTATGAATCACTCAATTACCAAACTATTCGGGTGGGGATGAAGAAGCTACTTCAGTAATTATTCGCGAGTGACGTTGGCGCCGAGGTTGCGAAGGTCCTCGGCAAAGTTTGGATAGCCACGATCGATATGGAATGCTCCATCGACCGTGGTTTCGCCATCGGCAACGAGCGCAGCAAGTACAAGACCTGCACCGGCACGGATATCAGAGGCTTCAACAGGTGCCCCAGATAGCTGTGGAATACCGTCGATAGAGGCATGGTGGCCATCTACCGTGATCTGTGCTCCTAATCGAGCAAGTTCATTGACGAACATAAAGCGAGATTCGAAGACATTCTCGGTAACGATGGCATGACCATCGGCTATTGCGTTCATAGCGATGATGAAAGGTAATAGGTCGGTGGCAAATCCTGGATAGGGAAGTGTTGCAACATCTACGGCACGTGGACGGTGATCCATCTTTACGCGAACACCATCTGCAGTGGATGTGATGATCGCTCCGGCAGCGGAGAGTTTATCCAGCATGACCTCCATGTGATCTGCCACTGCGCCATGAATCGTGATGTCACCTTCTGTCATTGCGGCGGCGAATGCCCAAGTGCCAGCGATGATGCGATCGGCAATTGTGCGATGAGAAGTGGGGCTGAGTTTTTCCACGCCGGTGATTGTGATGAGTGGCGAGCCAATGCCATCAATTTTGGCACCCATAGAAACAAGGAACTCACAGAGGTCGACGATATCTGGCTCGCGAGCTGCGTTATCGATAGTTGTCACACCTTTGGCAAGAACTGCCGCAGTCATAATGTTTTCGGTTGCTCCAACAGATGGGAAGTCAAGGACTACATCTGCACCAGTGAGTCCTTCAGGCGCCTCTGCAATCACGTAACCGTGCTCGATATGGGCCTTAGCGCCTAGCGATTCAAGACCCTTGATGTGAAAATCGAGACCGCGAGAACCAATGGCATCGCCACCAGGGAGTGCGACTTCCGCTATTCCGATTCGAGCTACAAGAGGACCAAGTACGTTGATGGATGCACGCATCTTGCGTACGAGTTCATAATCCGCGCGATGGGTTGGAGTTGCCGGCACATCGATGGAAACTGTGCCATCTCCGCCGTCCTTGTTGTTGAGATTAACTCTGCAACCAAGACGAGTGAGAAGATCAGCCATGATGTCGACATCGGCGATATCTGGAACGTTGGAGATGGTTGTCTTACCTACTGCCAATAGTGAGGCCGCCATCAGCTTTAAAACAGAGTTCTTAGCCCCTGTGACCGTTACTTCGCCCTTGAGGGAGGCTCCACCCACGATGCGGAAGCGATCGTGTTGGTAGCTCAGGGACATGCCGCGATTCTACTTCACGGGTAGCAAATTCTATGAAGCCTATTAGGCTAGGCGCATGGTTAATCTAACTCGCATTTATACAAAGACTGGTGATGACGGAACTACAGCTCTCGGAGATATGAGCCGTACATCAAAGAATGATCCACGCCTAGAGGCATATGCGACAGTTGATGAAGCGAACTGCGAAATTGGCGTTGTGCTATCAACTGATGAATTAACCGATGATGTGCGTGCTCTCTTGGTGCGCATCCAAAACGATATGTTCGATGTTGGAGCAGACCTCTGTACTCCAGTCATTGATGCGCCTGCTTTCGAGCCACTTCGTGTACTCGAAAGTCAGATTACTTATATTGAAGAACAGATTGATAAGTACAACGCAGATCTAGAACCACTTCGCTCATTTGTACTTCCTTCTGGAACACCAGCGGCAGCACACCTTCACGTTGCTCGCACGGTGGTTCGTCGCGCTGAGCGTCGCACATGGACAGCGATTCACTCATTCGGTGGGGGCGTAAATCCTCTCACCGCTAAGTACCTCAACCGTTTATCTGATCTTCTCTTTGTTTTGGCGCGTGTTGCTAATAAAGAGATTGGTGATCAGCTCTGGGTTCCTGGCGCCAACAGATAGAGGCGCTAGTTATTTTTCTTATAGGTTGTTGCAGGATCGTCGGTAATGCGATCTTCGTGGTGGCAGAGCACCGAGGTAATTTTTGCACTGCCGCCCTTTTCAACAGTTTCTGGTGAGATAACAATCAGGGTTTTGAATTCACGTTCTTTGCTTGAACCAAAGGCCGAACTGAGTTCGCCAAGTTTTACACCTTGAGCATCTGATACCGCTGCATTGACCTCCCACCAGATGCATCCAGTTTCAGATGCAACTTGGATAGAGCCACAAATATATGTAGAACACTGCTTTATCTGCTTACCAAGATTGGAATTCGCGGAGATGAGCCCTACAAGTTCTTTCGCATTAGGAATCTTGGCATAGACCTCACCTTCAACAGCAAAGCCCTTTGGTGGCCATGAAGGTTTCGGTGAAGGCGTTACTCGTACCTTTGCGCGCTTCTTTCGCTTCTTCTTTACAACGGCCTTCTTCTTCGTAGCTTTTGGTGTGGCCTTAGGAGTTGTTGTAGAAGAACTCTTGGCGGTCGCCTTCAATGTTGCTTTAGCACTGACCTTAGCCGTTGGTTTCGGTGTTGGTTTCTTCGTAGCAGCTAAAGCGGTAGAGCCAGATAACAGCAGTCCGACAACGAGAAAAAGGCTTGCATATTTCACGAATCCAAATCGCCAAGGCGATTGTTTTAATCGCGATCCCACTTGAATGTGCGGATTGCCAGCACTATTCCCACGATGAGCCATATGCCAATAATGGCAAAGGTTCGCCCAGTCTCCCAATTGCCGGCAATTTCACGCGTAGCAAAGGAGTCAGGAAGGAAGACAGAGCGCATTCCTTGGGTAAGCCACTTGAGGGGAAATATTGCTGCGACCTGCTGCATCCATGCAGGAAGATCTGAAAATACGAAGAAGACTCCACTGAAGAACTGCAAGATGATCACAACGGGAGAGACAATCGCTGAAGCACCTCGTGCATTCTTAGGAACGCTCGAGAATGCGACGCCGAGAATTGTTGAGACAAGTGAACCGGTAATCAGCAATGCAGCGAAAGTAAGCCAACGATCTTCACCCTTTGGAAGGTTAACTCCAAAGAATGCAACACCAGCGATGAGAAGAAGAGCAACCTGAATAACCATGCTGACCGTGACAACGATCGCCTTACCAATGAAATAACTGGCAGCAGGCATCGGTGTTCCGCGTAAGCGCTTGAGTGCACCAAGGTCTCGTTCAACGGGGATAAAGATGGCAATCTGCTGAAAACCAGTATTTACAAGTGCTGATGCAATCATTCCGGCAACGAAGTACTGGCTAAAAGTGACGCCTGGTGCCAACTTATTGCTAAAGACCGAGCCAAAGATTGCGAGCAAGATGAGAGGAAAGAGCAAAGTGAAGACAACCGATTCTTTCTGGCGGAAGAATTGTTTAATCTCTAGTGAGCCACGTTTTAGTCCGATTTCAAGCGCACCGGGAAGGTTCTTATTCATGGATCGCTCCAATCATCGAGAGATAAATATCTTCCAGCGAAGGCCGAGTCACGCTGAGCTCTGGAATTTCACCACCGAGGCGTTCGCTGAGTGTCTTAATAAACTCTGTTGGAGTCGCGGTCATCTCGCTCTTTGCTACGCCACTTTCGCTCCATGAGATTGTTGCATGTGCGTTGGATCGACCACCGAGAAGTGCAGGTGTCGAAATTTCAATGATTTCGCCTGCGTTCATTACAGCAACACGATCGGCTAGTGCTTCGGCCTCATCGAGGTAATGTGTTGTGAGAAGAATTGTTGTTCCTTCATCACGAAGCTTTCTGATAAGTATCCAAAATGCTCGGCGAGCTTCAGGATCGAAACTTGTTGTTGGTTCGTCCAAGAAGAGCAGTTCCGGGCGACCGATAATGCCGAGGCCAACATC
>JBJTMX010000059.1:0-10394 GCA_046070745.1 Candidatus Planktophila sp. | reverse complement strand
AGGCACGTAACGGTCTCTCAATTGAGGAGATCGGTCGCTACGTACCAGGACAAGAGCCATCACTGATTGAGGTGAAGTCAGATCGCGCTCAGTACTGGCTCGGCGTAGGTGCACAGCCAACTGAAGCAGTTGCGGCACTCTTTAAGGTGACTGGCGATTGGCAGAAGTTCAAGGGTCTTCCAGGAACTGAAGGAACACTCAAGGTTGCAGCTCCAAAGCCTGCAAAGAGCATTGCATACGAAGCAGCTGTTAAGGCAGCAGCGTCAGAACCTGCAGAGGGTGCAACAACTCTTAAGAAGAAGGCACAAGAGAAGCTTGCTGCTAAGTCAGCACCAGCTGTAGTGGAAGAAGCAACACCAGTTGCAGACGAAGCTCCAGCTGAAGAAGCACCTGCTGTTACCGAGCAAATCACCGAAGTCGCAACTGAAGCTGGAACCTCAGCCGAAGCAAGCGCCGTTGACGCTCCGGACACAGCTGAATAATGATTGACGAAGCTCTCGAGCACCTCGTAAAGGGAATCGTAGATAACCCTGACGATGTGAACGTCAAGGAGAAGAACGGTCGTCGTGGGGCAACTCTCGAAGTCCGTGTTAATCCTGAAGATATCGGTAAGGTCATCGGTCGTAACGGTCGCACAGCAAAGGCGCTTCGCACAGTCGTAAGCGCGCTCGCTGGTCGTTCAGTTCGCGTTGATCTTATTGATACTGACGAACTTCGCTAATTACCTAATTTAACCGTCATGCGCCTTAATGTAGGACGTATCGGTAAAGCCCACGGAATTCTCGGTGAGGCAACTATCGAAGTGCGAACAGATGAAGCGGAAGATCGTTTCTCACTCGGTGCACGTTTAGAGACAGATAGCCACGGTGTTCTCACCGTGGCTTCTGCGCGTGTGCACAATGGAATTCTCTTGCTCGGCTTTGAGGGCATCACTAATCGCAATCAGGTCGAAGAGCTCCGCAATGAACTTCTCTACGCCGATGTAGATATCGATGCACCAGGCTTTGATGAGGATGATTATCATGTCCTTCAGCTCATCGGCTGCACAGCGTATTTAGACAATGGAAGCGAATTCGGTCCAGTGACAGATGTGCTTAACCTACCTGGACAAGATGTGCTCGTCATTAAGACACCAAATGGCGAAGTCATGATTCCTTTTGTGATGCAACTAGTTCCAGAAGTCGATGTGCGCAATAAGCGCATGACTGTTGTTCCGCCAGAAATTTCAGGATCAATCTAATGAAGATTGATGTCATCTCGATATTTCCTGAATATCTCACACCGCTCAATCTTTCACTTCTTGGTAAAGCTCAGAGCGCGGGCCTTGTAGAGATTCAAGTGCACAACCTTCGCGACAACGCTGTCGGTGTGCACGGTTCCGTCGATGACACTCCATATGGTGGCGGCGCAGGAATGGTGATGGCGCCTGAGGTCTGGGCAAAAGCTCTTGACCCGCTCATGACAGATGACACTGACCTCATCATCCTCACACCGGCAGGTAAGCAATTCACACAACCTGTTGCACAAGAATTTTCTTCACACTCTCATTTGATTTTCGCGTGTGGCCGTTACGAAGGTATCGACGATCGCATTCGCCAGTATTACTCACAACCAGAATTTGCAGCGCGCAATATTCGCGTTCATGAATACTCAATCGGCGATTACGTTCTTGGCGGGGGAGAAGTTGCTTCTATGGTGATGATTGAAGCGATTACTCGTTTGATTCCTGGTGTGCTTGGAAACCCTGATTCACTGGCTGAAGAGTCACACAATGAAGAGGGATATCTTGAATATCCAAACTTCACCAAGCCGGCTCAATGGCGCGGCATTGATGTTCCCGATATTTTGCTCAGCGGAAATCACGCAGCGATAGCGAAGTGGCGATCAGAGCAAGCTCAGCTACGCGCACAGAAGAATCGATAAAGATGGCACGCACGTACCTCGTTGAAACCTACGGATGTCAGATGAATGTCCATGACTCCGAACGCATTGCGGGCCTGCTCGATGCGGCAGGACATGTTCCGGTTAAAGATGGCGAGCAAGCAGATATCGTCGTTTTCAATACATGTGCTGTGCGCGAAAACGCTGATAACAAGCTCTATGGAAACTTAAGTTTTCTTGCTCCTATTAAGAAGGCAAATCCATCTCTTCAAATTGCGGTCGGCGGTTGTTTGGCGCAGAAGGATCAGTCAACGATTCTCAAGAAGGCTCCATATGTGGATGTCGTCTTCGGCACGCACAATGTTGGCTCATTACCAGTATTGCTTGAGCGGGCTCGCATTGAAGAAGAGTCACAGATTGAAATCCTAGAAGCGCTGGAACATTTTCCTTCCACGCTTCCTGCTCGCCGCTTCTCCTCATTTACTTCGTGGGTCTCAATCTCAGTGGGTTGTAATAACACCTGCACCTTCTGCATCGTTCCTGCCCTTCGAGGACCTGAGAAAGATCGTGAACCTGAAGATGTTATTGCCGAAGTAAAGGCGCTTGTCGCGCAAGGCGTCATAGAAATTACCTTGCTCGGCCAGAATGTGAATGCCTACGGAGTTGAAGCGGGAAAGAAAGGCGCCTTTGCTAAGTTGCTTCGGGATGTCGGAGCTATAGAAGGGCTAGAGCGCATTCGCTTTATGTCACCACACCCACGTGACTTCACTGATGATGTGATTGAGGCGATGGTGGAGACTCCCAATGTAATGCCACATTTGCATATGCCACTTCAATCTGGCTCTGATTCAATTTTGCAGGCGATGCGCCGTTCATATCGCAGCGAAAAATACCTCGGCATTCTCGATCGCGTACGAACAGCGCTACCTCATGCAATGATCACAACTGACATCATTGTCGGATTCCCAGGCGAGACTGAAGAAGATTTCCAAGCAACGATGGATCTTGCAACTAAGGCAGAGTTTGCTGCTGCATATACATATAAGTATTCCATTCGCCCTGGTACTCCTGCAGGAGTAATGCCAAACCAAGTCGATGAGGCAATCGTGGGAGAGCGATACACACGCCTTCACGAGCACTTGCAGAAGATTTCACTCGCTATCAATACGCGCGCAGTTGGAACAACTCATCGTGTCATGGTCAATGAAATTGAAGGTCGTCGCGACGGTGATCGTGGGCGCATTACTGGCCGCTCAGAAGATTTCCGCCTTGTGCACTTCGAGCCTATAGAGGGTGTTCGTCCAGGAGATTTCGTTGATGTAGAAATCACTGAGAGCTCCGCTCATTACCTTATTGGTAAACCACGTTCAGTCATTCGTACTCGGGGCGGCGATGCTTACGAGGCAAGTACTCGTGAAGCAAGTGGTCCAGCACCGACGATGCTTGGAATTCCAACGGTGAAGAAGTAACGTGTCAACGCCTCTGATTATTATCTGCGGTCCTACAGCCACAGGTAAGAGCGAATTAGCAATTGAAGTTGCGCAGAAATTTAATGGTGAAATTGTTAACGCCGATTCAATGCAACTCTATAAAGGCATGGATATCGGAACTGCAAAACTTCCACTGGCGGAGCGCCATGGAGTACCGCATCATCTGCTCGATATTTTGACTGTCGATAAAGATGCATCGGTGGCTCATTATCAAGAGTTAGCTCGCAAAGCGATTGCAGGTATTCAATCCCGAGGAAAGTCTGCAATTATTGTTGGCGGCACCGGTCTGTACATCAAGTCTGTGGTTGATGAGATGAACTTTCCTGAGACCGATCCCGTATTGCGTAAGAAGCTAGAAGATGAGGCCGAGCTTGTTGGTGCCGCTGGTCTCTATTCTCGGCTGCAATTACTCGATCCAGAGGCTGCTGCTGCGATTGAACCTGCAAACACTCGCCGTATAATCCGCGCTCTTGAAGTAATTGAAGTAACCGGTAAGCCGTACTCCGCAAACTTACCGAGCGATACAAGTCTTCGTTTCCCTGATGCACTCCATATCGGACTTGCCATGGAACGAACCTCTCTTGCTCCTCGCATTGAAGCTCGCGTGCATCGTATGTTCGACCAAGAACTTATCTCTGAGGTCGAGACCCTTATAGGTGATGGCCTTTTACGGGGAACGACAGCTCAACGAGCTATTGGCTACGCGCAAACCGTTGCTCATATTGAAGGTCGAATCTCAATGGAAGTTGCTATTGAAGAGACCATCGTGGCAACACGTCAATATGTTCGTCGCCAAGAGACATGGTTTAAGCGAGATCAACGCATTCAATGGATTTCTGAAGGTATTTCACGCCTTGCATTTATCGAAGAGCGGTTAAACTCGTAACTATATGAGCGCACCAGTTATCGCCACATTAGGCCACGGAACACATAACGACTTCTTTGTCTTCTTCGACCCAGATGATCAGTTGGTTATTACGCAGTCACAGGTCGCAACTCTCTGTAATCGCCAGACTGGTATCGGTAGCGATGGAATCATCCGAATCGTAAAAAACGAAACCGGCAAGTGGTTTATGGATTATCGCAATGCTGATGGATCTCTTGCTGAGATGTGTGGCAATGGAATTCGCGTTATGGCTCGTTATCTCGTTGAAAAAGGCCATCAAAAGGAAGGTATCTTCGCAATCGATACACGTGCAGGAATCAAACATCTACGTGTTCCAGCCGATGACGACATCTCGGTAAATATGGGTAAGGTTTATGACGAGAATGAATCAGTTGAGGCGACCGTTAACTGTGTCACATACAGCGGGTACAACATCAATGTTGGCAATCCGCATGCTGCAGTATTTATCGATGATTTAGAGACACTTGGATCTCTTGAAGTAGCACCAACGGTCGTTCCTGCATCGTCATATCCCGAAGGCGTCAATGTTGAATTCATTCAAATATTGCCAAACCATGAAGTAAAGATGCGTGTACACGAACGCGGTAGCGGTGAAACTCAATCGTGCGGAACAGGTACATGTGCTGTCGCATTGGCAGCAACAATGAAGTCAGGGGAGTCACTCCCATCGCGATGGGTTATCTACCCACCTGGCGGCCGCCTCGTTGTTGATATTGATGGTCATGCAAATGCAACACTGACTGGACCTGCCGTCATGGTCCGCGATATCGATGTGAGCTCATACCTTTCATGACAACACCCGACGACGGTTACGACAAACTATTTGATGATCTTCTGCGTGAGAGCGCGCGAGCGGCTGCAGATTTTGATGCCGATGAAATCGATGAAGTTTCATCCCAGCAAGATTTAGCAGATCGCCATGCTCTGCGCCGCGTCAAGAGTTTCTCTACTGAACTCGAAGATATCTCTGAGGCCGAGTATCGACAGCTCCAACTTGAGCGAGTTGTTCTCGTAGGTATTTGGACTGAAGGCACCGCCGAAATGGCAGAGAACTCACTTGCAGAGCTGAAAGCACTTGCTGAGACTGCAGGATCTGAAGTTCTTGAAGGGCTTATTCAACGTCGCGATAAGCCTGATCCATCGACCTATATCGGTGCTGGAAAGTTAGAAGATCTCAAGGCCATAGTTCGGTCCAATGGCGCTGACACAGTTATCTGTGACGGTGAGCTCTCTCCATCGCAACTGCGCACGCTTGAAGATAAGTTAAAGGTAAAGGTTGTTGATCGCACTGCGCTCATTCTCGATATCTTCGCTCAGCATGCCAAGAGCCGAGAGGGAAAAGCGCAGGTAGAGCTCGCACAGATTGCATACCTCTTGCCACGTCTTCGCGGTTGGGGTGATTCACTTTCACGCCAGGTTGGTGGACGTGCCGCAGGTGGTGCAGGTATCGGTGGTCGTGGCCCAGGTGAAACAAAGATCGAGACAGATCGTCGACGAATTCGCGACAAGATGGCAAAGCTTCGCCGGGAAATTACCGAGATGAAAGTTTCGCGCGATACCAAGCGCCAAGAGCGCCGTCGCAACAATATTCCTTCTGTTGCGATCGCCGGATATACCAATGCTGGTAAATCATCGCTTCTAAATGCACTCACTGGTGCAGGAGTTCTGGTCGAAAATGCTCTCTTTGCGACTCTCGATCCAACGGTTCGTAAATCACAGACCGCCGAAGGTCGCGTTTACACGCTCTCAGACACTGTCGGTTTTGTGCGCCATCTGCCGCACCAATTAATTGATGCATTTAAATCAACGCTAGAAGAAGTCTCTGAAGCAGACCTCATTGTTCACGTAGTAGATGGTTCACACCCAGATCCTTTCGAGCAGATTCGGGCAGTGCGCGCTGTCATCGATGAAATCGGTGGGGGAGATATCCCAGAAATCATCGCAATCAATAAGGTGGATATTGCAGCTCCAGAAGTTGTGATGGAGCTCCTTCGCAAAGAGAAGAACAGTTATGCCTTCTCAGTAAAGAGCGGCTTTGGTGTCAAAAATCTTCTTCACGCAATAGAGAAATCCCTGCCTCATCCCAGCGTCGAAATTGATTCCGTGATTCCTTACGATCGTGGTGACTTGGTTCACGCAATCCATGAAACAGGGGAGATTCTGCTCGAAGAGCATCTAGAGAATGGCACTCATATCCGCGGCTATGTTGATGGCGCCCTGGCTCAATCCATCGAGCGAGCACTCACACGGGAATAAACCCGACACGCCGAGGGTTATAACGAGCAAATAGAGGATTTATGCGCGACTATTCGCACGCAGTGAGGCGTTGCTTCACTCATAATCGATGAAGGAGAGGTGAGATCAGTGGCAACAGATTACGACACACCCCGTAAGACCGATGAGGAATTACACGAGGAGTCTCTCGAAGAACTCAAGGCGAAACGAGCTGATGCACAATCCGGTCAGATCGATGTCGATGAGGCAGAGGCTGCAGAAAATCTAGAACTTCCAGGTGCAGATCTTTCAGGCGAACAACTTGCAGTGCGTGTTGTTCCAAAACAGGTCGATGAATTTACATGTTCACGTTGCTACTTGATTCACCACATGACACAGCTTGCTAAAGGCGAAGGCGCTAAGGCAATCTGTAACGACTGCGCTTAATTACTTTCTAGCGCAGCTTTCAACTCTCTCGCTTTACGTGTAGATATTAACCAGTACGGAGTCGGGTCGCGGTCATCATTGACTTCGACCTTTACTCCTTCTGAAATCCAAAATGTAATTGCAAAATGCGCAGCGGGATCTGCATCACGCGTACGTTCGCGTCCAAAATCATTCTTCTCTATGATCTGCACGGCACCAAGATACTTCACAGGGATGTGAGCTCGGCGAATCCGTAATTCTCCATCGCTTATTTCAATTGTGGATGTAGAGAGAAATATCGCAACTAGACCGAGAACAAGAGCAATGGCAAAAGCATTGATGGCGATCACGTTATTGAATGCAGCCCAGATGGCGAGCACAAACGAGAAGAGCATGAAGTAGATAAAGGCAATAAGCCACAGTGGGGGACGAATCACTTCTCTAAATGCAACTTTTTGAGCCATGGTTATAGGTTAGTGGCTATTCGATGAAGTAACCTTCACTTATGAGCCGAGTAGCAAGTACAACGCCTCCTGAGGGTTCAGTAATTCCAGAGCGCCATCCCAAGTCACCTGCAACTGGAAGCGAACTACCTTCTCACTTTAAACATTGCTTCGGTTGTGGAGATCTTCATCCGACTGGTTTACATCTGAAAGCACGCGTAGGCGAAGGCCTTTCAATTACAGCTCAATTTACGGTGACAGAAAATCACCAAGGAGCTCCTGGTCTAGCTCACGGCGGACTTCTCTCACTCGCTTTCGATGAAGCGCTCGGTAAGTTGATGTGGTTACTTCGTGCCCCTGCCGTAACAGCTCGCCTTGAAACAGATTTCTTGCTGCCTGTTCCTATCGGAACCACGCTCTACATGTCTGCGCACATCACAGGTGTACAAGGTCGCAAGGTGTATTCAGTCTCCGAAGGTCGCCTCAATTCAGCTGATGGCCCATTGGCTGTTCGCGCTGCTTCACTCTTTATTATCGTTCCAATGAAGCACTTCCTAGAAAATGCACCTGCCGAATACATTGCAGCGATTAAGGCCAATCCGGAGTTGATGGCATTTGTAGATCCAGAATTTAATATCAACCCATGAGTCAGTTACAAGTGTTGATCACACGCCTTGATCCTGATTTGCCGCTACCCAATTATGCAAAAGGCGGAGATGCCGGTGCCGATATTTATTCACGCGTCGATATCACATTGGCACCGGGGGAGCGCGCACTTGTTCCGACGGGAATCTCCATCGCACTTCCTGACGGTTATGTTGCCCTCGTTCATCCTCGCTCGGGTCTTGCAATCAAACATGGCGTAACAATGGTGAATGCACCTGGCACAGTCGATGCAGCATTTCGCGGGGAACTTCAATGCATCATGATCAATCACGATTCAAAGGAGTCAGTCACATTTAAGCGTGGTGACCGCATCGCGCAATTAGTTTTCCAAAAGGTAGAACGCGCAGATTTTGTTGAGGTAAGTCAGCTTCCAGGTTCTGGTCGCGGTGAAGGTGGATTTGGATCGACGGGACGCTCATGACACATAACGACGATCGCGAAAAAGTATTAGCAGCCTTTGGCGGAAAAAAAGGCCTCCTTGATTCGGGTATTCCTTCCATTCTCTTTCTCATAGTCTTTAATGTTCGCCATGACCTACACGATGCGCTCTATGCATCAATTGCTACATCGCTCGTGCTGACAATTATTCGACTTGCAAAGCGCGATACCGTGCAACATGCGCTTAGCGGACTCTTCGGGGTTCTCTTCTGTGCATGGCTTGCCAATCGCACAGGAAATCCAAGTGATGTCTTCGTGCCCAAACTTCTCATCAATCTCTTATATGGATCGGTTTACTTAATTGCCAACCTTGCAGGTTGGCCAGTCCTGGGCCTGATGCTCGGCCCTATCCTTGGCGAGAATCTCAACTGGCGTAAGGTTCCTGCACGTAAAGCGGTATATCTTCGCGCTGGCTGGCTCTGGATCGGACTCTTCTTTTCGCGCATCATTGTGCAGTATCCAATTTATAAGAGCGGTAATGTGAATTTATTGGGTACCGTCAATCTTGCGATGGGCACACCGCTCTTTATCGCAACCGGGTACGGCACATGGATGATTCTTAAGACAGTTCCTGCAGCAAAGCTTGAAGTGAACTAGTTCTTAGAGATAAAGCAATCTTTAAGAAGTGCCTCGGCAGTAGCTGATGCAACAAAGAGCAGCTCATCTCCTGCAACAAAGATATCTGTCGCACCTGGAGTCAGAACGCGACCATCGCGCACGATTGCCGCAAGAGATGCATCATCTGGAAGCTCAATTTCATCAACAGTCTTACCGATACACGTAGAAGTATCAGGAAGCGTTAGTTCTACAAGGTTTGCTTGGCCCTTACGGAATGAGAAGAGACGAACTACGTCACCAACGCTGACCGCTTCTTCTACGAGAGCCGCAATAATGCGTGGAGTCGAAACAGCAACATCAACACCCCATGAATGATCAAAGAGCCACTCGTTCTTTGGGTGGTTAATACGCGCAACAACACGTGGTACTCCATACTCGGTCTTACCGAGAAGAGAAGCAACAAGGTTTACCTTGTCATCTCCGGTTGCAGCAACGAGAACCTGGCAATCATTGAGGCTTGCTTTATCAAGTGAGGTAATTTCACATGCATCTGCCATGAGCCACTCAGCATCAGGGACTGATTCAAGCTTGAGGGCCTTTGGATCACGGTCAATCAAGAGAACGCGATGGCCATTATCGAGAAGTTCGCGAGCAATAGCTCGTCCTACGTTTCCTGCACCAGCAATAGCAATACGCATGTGATTAAGCCTCCGGTGACTTTCCAAGGACGAGTTCAACTTGCCCTAAATCTTCATCGCGAACCATGACGTGAATGAGGTCTCCATCTTGAAGAACGGTGTTCTCATCAGGAATGAGTCCTTCTCCTAAACGAGTAAGGAAGGCAACTCGAACAGCAGATGCAGATTCAATCTCTGCAATAGGGCGACCAAACCAATCAAGATGAGGGTGTACTTCTGCTAGCTGCACAGTGCCACTTGCATCGCGCCACTCAGAGCGTGAACCTTCTGGAGTAAGACGACGAAGAATCTGATCTGTTGCCCAAATGACGGTTGCAACAGTTGGAATACCGAGGCGCTGATAAATTTCTGCGCGACCTGGGTCATAGATGCGAGCAACTACGTTTGTGACGCCATAGCTTTCGCGAGCAACGCGCGCTGCCAAGATATTGGAGTTATCGCCATTACTGACTGCAGCGAATGCATCTGCACCTTCAATACCCGCTTCAAGGAGGGTATCTCTATCAAAACCAACGCCTGTAACTGTGCGCCCCTTGAAATCTGGTCCTAATCGGCGGAAGGCTTCTTTGGATTGATCGATAACGGCAACTGAATGGCCATTGGCCTCCAGCTCGACCGCGAGGAGAGAACCTACGCGGCCGCACCCCATGATGACTACGTGCATAGGCATAAC
>JBJTMX010000058.1:0-3528 GCA_046070745.1 Candidatus Planktophila sp. | reverse complement strand
CGTCGCGCTATCCATACATCGCAGCTCGCACTCGATTCCTGTGACCGCCACTGGATTCCAGTAAAGCGCTCGTGGCGCCTCAATGAGCGCCACTATGGCGCACTTCAGGGCAAGGACAAGGCGCAGACCTTGGCTGAATACGGCGAAGAGCAATTTATGTTGTGGCGCCGTTCGTACGACACCCCACCTCCTGCAATTGAGGCAGGTTCTGAGTTTTCACAGGATCAAGATCCACGTTATGCAGACCTAGGCGCAGATATGCCACTGACTGAATGTCTTAAGGATGTTGTCGCTCGCATGATTCCTTACTGGGAAGAGTCAATCATCCCTGATCTGAAATCAGGCAAGACGATTCTTGTAACAGCTCACGGGAATTCATTGCGTGCGCTGGTTAAGCACCTAGATGGAATCAGTGATGAAGATATTGCTGGACTTAATATTCCAACAGGAATTCCACTGTTCTACCAACTCGATGCCAATTTTGTTCCAGTGAAAAAAGGCGGAGAGTATCTAGATCCGACTGCAGCTGCAGAGGCAATTAAGGCAGTTGCAAATCAAGGCAAGAAGTAAGAAACTTACCTCGCTGAATATTGCGTCACTATCTTTGGAGAAACAGTAACTACTGTTTCTCTGCGTACTCGCCTGTGACCAAGAAATATACACGGCGAGAGACAGATACTGCATGGTCTGCACAACGCTCGTAGTAACGACCGAGCAAAGTCATGTCGATTGCTGTTTCAATGCCGTGAGCCCATGCATCATCGAGAAGGACTTCAAATAATTTGCGGTGCAACTTATCCATTTCGTCATCATCGCGCTCTACTTCAAGTGCCACGTTAATGTCACGACTCTGGAGCAAGCCCGTCACTTTATTAATAAGTGCCTGAGCAACATCGCCCATCGCCTGCACTGTTGGAGCTAGTTCTGCTGGAACCGCCGTATTTGGATATCGCATACGAGCAATTCGTGCGATGTGGTGCGCAAAGTCACCCATGCGTTCAAAGTCTGCGCTCATGCGAAGTGATGTCACAAGATTACGTAAATCGCTTGCTACTGGTTGCTGACGAGCCATCACGTCAAGAGTCTTATTGTCGAGTTCGTGCTGAATCGCATCAACGCGATCGTCATCTGCAATGACTTCTTCGGCTAGTTCAAGGTTGGCTTGAAGGAGAGCTGTGGTTGCGCGTCCCATCGCTCCAGCTACGAGTGAGGACATTTCTACAAGAGTCTGATTGATGGAATCTAAGTCATCATGGAAGGCGTCGCGCATGTGCCAAGAATATTAGGCTCTGCGTGATTTTCATAAGTCTTGAGATGAACACGCTCTATACGTGGCGTGAATAGTAGGTAAATCAGCCAATTAGGGCTTTTTTCTAAGGTGGGTCGACTACCTAACACTCTACGATTGCCGCATGGTCAGGGCGTTACGAAGAAGAAAGTCCTCAGAAGGATCTGAGGCCTCCTTTGCTACGCGCGAAGTCCAGGATGTCCTTGATGCCCTCGATCTGGCATCTGTCATTTTAGGTCCTGGTAATCGAGTTGAATATTTCTCACCATCAGCTGTCACCCTTGGAATTATTCGCGATGAGAAATTAGTCAGTGATTCGCTGATGTCGATGGTACGAAAAGTTCGTCGCAATCGACTTCCGCAAGTAACTACGATTGAAATTCCTCGCGGTCCCATCGGAGAGGGAACGCGAAAGCTGTCGGCCAAAGTTGGATTCCTAGAAGGGTACGACTCTGTAATTGCCACATTCAATGACGAAAGCGAAGCAGAGCGTATTGACGCCGTGCGCCGTGACTTCGTTGCCAATATTTCACATGAACTCAAAACTCCTATTAGCGCTCTTCGCACGCTCAGCGAAGCTGTCACTGTTGCCTCTGAAGACCCGCAAGTGAATAAGTTTGCACACATGATGCAGAGTCAGGTTGAGCGCCTCTCAACACTAGTTCAAGAGATTATCGATCTTTCGCGCTTGCAAGATGCTGATCCACTCTTGGATGCTGTTCTTGTCGATGTCGATGAAGCAGTCGATGAGGCTATCGATCAGTGTCAAGTATTAGCAGGCACTCGTGAAATCGAAATCATCCGAGGCCCACACGTCGGTGTTTCAGTTGTGGGTGACCGCACCCACTTAATTATGGCATTTCACAATTTAATTGAAAATGGAATCAACTACTCACCAGATAAGACACGTGTTGCAGTCAATACGATTCTTAATGACAAGATTGTAGAAATTGTTGTCATAGATCAAGGAGTAGGAATTTCTGAATCCGACCAGGCACGCATCTTTGAGCGTTTCTATCGCGTCGATCCTGCACGCTCTCGTGAAACCGGTGGAACAGGTTTGGGTCTTTCAATTGTTAAGCACGTCGTAGAAAACCACGGTGGGGAAATCGCACTGTGGAGCTCTGCAGGTGTTGGAAGCACATTCACTATTCGATTACCGATTGCAGATGATGCAACTGAAGAAGGAGCGCAGTGATGACAAAGATCCTCGTTGTTGAAGATGAAGAAACTCTCTCCGAGGCAATTGCTTTTCTCTTGGGCAAAGAGGGATTCGAAGTAACCGTTGCTGCAACAGGTCCTGATGCAATTACACAATTTGAGAAGAGCGGTGCAGATTTGATCCTTCTCGACCTTATGTTGCCAGGACTATCAGGCACAGAAGTCTGTCGACAGATTCGCACTAAATCGGCGGTCCCAATCATCATGTTGACTGCCAAAGATTCTGAAATCGACAAGGTAGTGGGACTAGAAATTGGCGCCGATGACTATGTCACCAAACCTTA
Organism: Candidatus Planktophila sp.; assembly: GCA_046070745.1. Classification (GTDB taxonomy): domain Bacteria; phylum Actinomycetota; class Actinomycetes; order Nanopelagicales; family Nanopelagicaceae; genus Planktophila. The sequence continues at coordinate 735 of JBJTMX010000058.1, read as the reverse complement.
TTCATCACGCGAGCTCATCGCTCGCATTCGTGCCGTGCTTCGACGCGGTGAGGTATTGGATTCAGCAGATGAAGGCTCCACCCTTGAGGTAGGCCCTGTTCGCATGGATACAGATCGCCACGTTATAAGTGTGAACGGAACTCAAGTTGCTATCCCGCTTAAGGAATTCGAACTCCTCGAATTCCTGATGCGCAATGCGGGCCGAGTTCTGACACGAATGCAATTGATTGATCGCGTGTGGGGCAGTGATTATGTGGGAGATACAAAGACGCTCGATGTACATATCAAGCGTTTGCGCGCAAAGATTGAGAAAGATCCAGCGAACCCTGAATTTATCCAGACGGTACGCGGAATGGGTTACAAGATGGAGCGCTCGAACTAGTTACTTAGTTATTGGCGCAGGAGTTGCGAGTTTTGCACCGCTTGTGATGCCAGCGTATACATCGCGCTGATCGCGGATGATTGCATGCACTGTTACAAGACCAGCGCGAGCAAATCCGATTGTGAGATCAACATTCTTGCCTGCTTCAGCGCCAACACCAGTAAAGACTGCCTTTGCATTTGCTGAGTCACCTTCAAAGTGGATTGGCTTATTTGTTAGCAACTTTGTTTCGCCAGTGATCGTTGCCTCAATACCGCCAGCTGTGATTCCGAGAATCTGATCTGGTGTGCCAGCACGGTTAACAATGTGGCCAACAACAACTGCTGATCCATCGGCTGTAGCAACGAGAAGAA
>JBJTMX010000057.1:0-9805 GCA_046070745.1 Candidatus Planktophila sp. | reverse complement strand
AGAAAAGCTGGCTTTCCATTGGGATGATTGATGACCTCTGCCTCATGCCAGGCAAGTCCATGTTCTGGGCTCAAGGCTTTATAGAGCGCTTCTTTGGCGGCAAAACGAGCGGCGAGTGAAGAGTCTTTAACTGTGCGCTCGGATTCAGTGAAGAGCTTTTCGCGAAGGCCAGGTGTGCGCTCAAGGGATTCATGGAATCGCTTGATATCAACGACATCGATACCGATTCCATCAATCATGGAGAAATTCTAGTGGAGTTGGCTATCTGAGGGAAAGTAGCGGTCAATTGCGATGATGAGAACAAGGAGCGCTCCCCCAAGCAAAAGTCCGCCGAATAAGTCAGAGAACCAATGCGTATTGCGAATTAATGAAACGGAGCAGACGGTCAGCGCTAGTGTTGCAACGCCAGCACTTGCCAGACGTCCACGGTAACGATCGACGTGCGCGTATCGATAAATTAAATACGCAATCACACCCCAGATAAATATCGCATTAGATGCATGGCCACTTGGGTATGACATTCCACCTGCGTGCAATACATCTAATCCAATACGTGGCTTAGTGCGGCCGAGTGCATATTTAAATCCACCCACAACAATATTGAGTGAGAGGAACGAAAGGATGCCGAGGTTGATGGGACGCCATGTCTTAAAGCGACGAGAGATATAAATAGCAACTATTAGGAGTGCGATACCAGAGATACTGCGAAGGCCAAGATCATCAAGGCGGCGAATAATGAATGCCGATATGCCTTTGAAGTGAGGATGGTCTGCGCGGCTAAAGAGGCGGTCGATTTGAATGATCGGACCGTAAGTCACTACCTGTTGCGTGACAACAAGAAAGCCAGCAAATAAACCAGCGCTCCACTTGAGCGCTCTGCGCATCTGGCGACGACGATTGTGGGCCATAGTTATTCGACTGTTACTGATTTTGCCAAGTTGCGAGGCTGATCGACATCAGTTCCACGCGCTACTGCAATTTCATAAGCAAATACTTGAAGAGGAACAGTTGCAAGAACTGGTTGGAAAAGTGGAGATGCAACGGGAATTCGAATGATGTGCTCGGCACCGATTACTTCGGCACCCTCTGCTGCAATCACAACAACCCGTGCACCACGTGCCTTTACTTCCTGAATGTTGCTGAGCATCTTCTCATCGAGCTGATGCTCATCTGCAGGAGGCAAGATTGCAATGACGGCAGTTCCTTCTTCAATGAGGGCGATTGGGCCGTGCTTGAGTTCGCCGCCAGCAAAACCTTCAGCGTGAATGTAAGCGAGTTCCTTCAGCTTCAACGCACCTTCAAGTGCGACTGGATATTCAATGCCGCGACCAAGGAAGAGCACAGTGTTGTTCTTTACAAACTTACGAGTGAGCTCGCGAAGTGGTTCGATTGTTTCAAGAATTTGTTCAACCTTACCAGGAAGCTCAAGCATTTCTTGATAGCGATCGCGCGCCTGTGTGTCATTCAGGGTTCCACGAACTTGAGCAAGCTTTAGACCGATGAGGTAAACAGCAACAATCTGAGTAAGAAATGCCTTTGTCGAAGCCACTGCAATTTCAGGACCAGCGTGTGTATAAAGCACCGCATCTGATTCGCGTGGAATTGTTGAAGAGTTTGTATTGCATACAGCTAATACGCGAGCACCTGATGCCTTTGCATGGCGCACTGCCATAAGTAAATCCATAGTTTCGCCTGATTGTGAAATCGCGATAACAAGTGAGTTTTTATCAACGATGGGATCGCGGTAGCGATACTCAGATGCGATCTCTACATCTACCGGTACCTTCGCCCACTTTTCGATTGCATACTTAGCAACCATTCCTGCGTGATACGCAGTGCCGCAAGCAATCACTGAAATTCGCTGAATTTTCTTGATTTCATCATCTGTCATATGAAGCTCATCGAGCAAGACCTGATTGTTATCTGAGAGGCGACCAATCAAAGTATCTGCAATTGCCTTAGGCTGATCGAAGATTTCTTTCAACATAAAGTGCGCGTATCCACCCTTTTGAGCAGCTGCTGCATCCCAGGTAATTTCATACTCACGAAGCGGAAGAGCCTTACCTTCAAGGTCGCAGATTGAAATACCTTCAGGTGAAATTGTGACGACTTCATCTTGGCCGAGCTCGACTGCTCGCTTTGTGTAATCGATAAAGGCAGCAACATCTGATGCAAGGAAGTTCTCGCCATCGCCAAGGCCTGCAACCAGCGGTGAATTACGACGGACGCCCACGATTGTCTGTGGCGCATCTGCATGAATTGCGAGCAAGGTAAATGAACCACGAAGACGCTTTACCGCAGCGCGCATTGCGGCGGTGAGGTCACCGCTATGTTCCTTGCGAAGATCTGACAGTAAGTGAGCAACTGATTCAGTATCTGTCTCTGATTCAAACTTATGGCCGCGCTTTTCGAGCTCTGCCTTCAGCTCTGAATAATTTTCAATGATGCCATTGTGAATAACGGCGAGCTTGCCCTCGTTATCTAGGTGAGGATGCGCATTGCGATCTGTTGGTCCACCGTGTGTTGCCCAGCGAGTGTGGCCAATACCAGAGTGAACGGTTGGAAGATTTGCTGGAAGTGCGCCTTCGAGATTGGCTAGCTTTCCTGCGCGCTTTTCGACGAAGAGTGATGTGCCAGTGCCGAGAGCGATTCCTGCTGAGTCATAACCACGGTATTCGAGGCGACGAAGGCCTTCAACGATGGGGGTAAAGGCAGATTGCGGTCCTGTGTAACCCACGATTCCGCACACGAATTAAATCCCCAGTTCTGCCTTAACAACCGCAGCAAGTGATGTTGCGATTTCTTGAGCAAGGTTATCACTTGAGGCTTCGACCATCACGCGAATCAATGACTCAGTTCCTGATGCACGCAAGAGGACTCGACCTTCATCGCCAAGCTGCTTTTCGGCAGCGGCGACAGCATCGGCAACAACTGAGGATTGTGGCAACTTATCTTTTGCGACGCCTGAGACGTTAATCAAAATCTGAGGGAAGCGTTGCATTGCTGATGCGAGTTCAGCAAGAGACTTGCCTGAACGTGCAACTTCTTGTGCAATAGCGAGTGCAGTGAGGATTCCATCGCCTGTACCTGCATGCTCACGAATGATGAGGTGGCCGGATTGTTCGCCGCCCAATGAATAGTCACCTGCAAGCATTTGTTCGAGCACATAGCGATCGCCCACTGCAGTTGTAAGAACTGTGATTCCTGCGTTCTTCATCGCGTGGAAGAAGCCGAGGTTCGACATCACTGTTGCAACAATGGTGTCGTCTTTAAGCTTTCCGCGGTTCTTAAAACCTATTCCGTGATCGTCATAATCTGATCGCCATCAACAACAGCGCCTGTGTGATCGACAGCAAGGCAGCGATCTGAATCGCCGTCATGAGCAATACCAAAGTCTGCACCTTCGCGAACAACAGCTGACTGCAAATCTTCTAGGTGCGTTGAGCCGCAACCATCATTGATATTCCAGCCATCTGGCGAGTGATGAATCGCAACAACTGTTGCTCCGGCCTTTTCGTAGACAAGTGGAGCAACCAGGGAAGAAGCGCCATTTGCGCAATCAACAACAATTTTCAATCCTGTGAGCGGCGTGGATACAGATGTAAGCAGATGCTCAATGTATGCAGCTGCAGCTTTTTCATCATTAACAACGCGCCCGACTGCGCGACCTGTTGGACGCTCCCATGGCTCGCCCATGCGAGCTTCGATGGCAGCTTCAATTGCATCATCGAGCTTTCCACCACCACGAGCAAATAGCTTGATTCCGTTATCTGGCATTGGGTTGTGGGATGCAGAGATCATGACACCGAGATCGGCACCGGTTGTTGCAACGAGATGTGCCACTGCAGGAGTTGGTAGAACACCAACGCGATAGACATCAACACCAGCCGATGCGAGTCCTGCTATAACTGCAGCCTCTAGAAATTCACCTGATGCACGAGAGTCTTGGCCAACAATTGCGGTGGGACGGCGCCCTGCATTTGATGAAGATTCAACAAGAATATGTGCTGCAGCTACTGCGGCAGCGAGCGCAGTTTCAGCGGTAAGTACAGAACCGTTCGCTAAACCACGAATCCCATCTGTTCCAAAGAGAGCCACGTGGACCTCCTTGTTACAAATGGGATTCTTGGATTGAAAAGATTGTTTAGCGCTTTGAGTACTGTGAACGCTTACGTGCCTTCTTGAGGCCGTACTTCTTGCGCTCGATAACACGTGCATCACGCTTAAGGAATCCAGCCTTCTTCAGTGCTGGACGGTTTGCTTCACGATCGATCTCGTTGAGTGAACGTGCAACACCAAGACGAAGTGCGCCAGCTTGACCTGAAACTCCACCACCGTTGATGCGAGCAAATACATCGTATGTACCTTCAGCACCAACTGTGCGGAATGGCTCTGATACGAGCTGTTGGTGAACCTTATTTGGGAAGTAGTTCTCAAGTGTCTTGCCGTTAACAACCCAGCGGCCTGTTCCTGGAACGAGGCGAACACGTGCAACAGCTTCCTTACGGCGACCTGTACCAGCGCCTGGTGCTGTTACTGCCTTACGGTTTGTTGCTGGTGCTGGAGTTGAAGAAGAGTAAGAAGTTGGTGTCTCGTTCTCATCAAGTTCGAAAGTTGTATCTGACATATTTTCTATTTTCCTTTACTTGATGATCTGTGAAACTTGGTTGAATTCAAATGGGACTGGTGCTTGTGCAGCATGTGGATGCTCTGGACCTGCGTAGACCTTGAGCTTTCCTGCAATCTCGCGACCGAGACGGTTCTTAGGAAGCATTCCCTTGATCGCCTTTTCTACAGCGCGTGTTGGGTGCTTCTCAAGAAGCTCGCCGTACACAGTAGATGTAAGTCCACCTGGGAAACCTGAGTGGTGGTGTGCAAACTTTGCTGTTGTCTTGTTTCCTGACAATGCAATCTTCTCTGCATTGATAACGATGACGAAGTCACCCATATCCATGTGAGGTGCAAATGTCGCCTTGTGCTTTCCGCGAAGGAGCGCAGCTGCATGTGTTGCAAGACGTCCGAGCACAACATCCTGTGCATCGATCACGTGCCACTTACGGACTACGTCGCCTGCCTTTGGGCTATATGTACGCATGCTTATATACCTTCTTCTTCGTAGAACTTGGAAACCTCGCACCATGTGGCGCAGGAGTGCAACTTTACCTGCCCTCATGGGCAGGGTCAAAATCGGGCTTCCGCCCTTTAAAACACTGGTTCTGGGCTCTCGTAGACCTGGCCATCATCGCCAAATACGAGAAAACGGGTAAATCCACGCGTAAACCAGCGGTCGTGGGTGACCGTTAGGACGGTGCCCTCATAGGCATCGAGGGCTCGCTCGAGGCTCTCGGCGCTAGCAAGGTCCAAGTTATCGGTCGGCTCATCGAGCAGGAGCAACGTGGCACCCGATAGTTCAAGCAACAAAATCTGGAATCGAGCTTGTTGGCCGCCTGAAAGGGATGAGAACTTCTGTTCGGCTTGCTGATCTATTTCGTATTTACGCAGAACAGATTTTGCAGGCCCTAACTGCAGTGAATGTATCTCCCACAGAATTTCGAGAAGTGTTTTTCCATCGAACTCGGGGTGTGCATGAGTCTGTGCGAAGTAACCCACTTCAACACGTGCACCTAATTTGAAGTTGCCGGTGTGCTGCATCTCTTCACCAGAGATCAGGCGGAAGAAGTGCGACTTTCCTGTTCCATTCTTTCCAAGAATTGCGATGCGATCTTGGAAGAAGACCTCAAAGTTAAATGGTTTGGTGAGGTACTCCCCTGAACCGTTTTCGATTGCGACATTCTCAAATGTCAGCGCACGCAACCCGGTGCGACCGCCCTTAAGTCCCACGCGAATATCCTGTTCAACAGGTGGTGCAACAGGTGCTCCTGCTTCTTCAAATTTACGAAGTCGAGTTTGCATCGCATGATATTTATTCGCCATATCAGGAGAGCTTGCTGCCTGCACCTGCAAGGTGCGAACCAAGTTGATAAGTCGCTCATGTTCTTGCTGCCAACGCAATAAAAGTTCTGCAAATCGTGCATTACGTGCCTTACGTGCATCGTGCCATGTTGAGAACTTTCCGCCATGGACCCATGCAGTGTTGCCGCTAATTCCCTGTTCGAGAGCAACGATGCGTGTTGCGGTATTTTCTAGAAGTTCGCGATCGTGACTGACGAAAAACACTGTCTTCTTAGTTTCGTTTATTACTTTCTCAAGCCAACGCTTTGAAGGAACATCCAAATAGTTATCTGGCTCATCAAGCATCAATACTTCTTCAGGACCTTCAAGTAGAGCGCGAACAACTAACTTCTTCTGCTCTCCTCCTGAAAGAGTGCTGACCAAACGATCGGCAACTTCATCAAAAGTTTTACCGAGCATCTCGGTGCAGCAGACGTCCCAAATAACTTCGTACTCATATCCCCCGACATCGCCCCACTCGATAATCGCCTGGGCATATGCCATCTGCGATTTTTCAGTGTCCTGCTCATGCATTGCTGCCTCTGTAGAAAGTACTTTCTCAGCAGCATCACGGATGTTCTTAGGGGCTACCGATAACAGAATTTGGCGAACTGTCGTCTCATCGCGGACTGATCCCACGAACTGACGCATGACGCCGAGTCCGCCGGTAATTGAAACCTGACCTTCATCTGGTGAGATATCACCGCAGATCATGCGAATCAGAGTTGTTTTACCTGAGCCGTTAGGACCAATCAGCGCAACCTTTGCACCGTCTCCGACTCGGAATGAAACATCACTGAGCAGCACGCGGCCATCAGAAAGCGCGTACTCGACGTTAGAAACATCAATGTGTCCCATTACTTCTTCGCTTTCAATTGTCCATACATGTCATATAAATCCCCGCGTTTGGCAACTGTCACACGAGCACGTTCTAGCAATTGATCATCAGTTGGGTAATCCACCTGATACAAAGTTAGCCCGCGAGCAGGAAATACAAGCGAATCAGAAACGCGCTCTTTATTAGCTAGTAATTCTGCAATCCATTCGACGGGCTTTCGGCCATCTGCAACGCAGACAATGGCGCCTACTAAATTACGAACCATTGAATAACAGAATGCATCGGCAACAACATCGGCAACTAGCAAACCATCTTCTGTGCGCACCCACTCATATTTTTCGAGTGTGCGAATCGTTGTTCCACCTTGCTTGAACTTACAAAAAGCTGCGTAATCATGGGTGCCAAGAAGAAGCACTGAAGCCTCATTCATTACCTTGTGATCAAGGTGGCGATACCAGGGTGCTACATCGAAACGCTGTGCTGGTGTGATTACTTGATTGTCATCGAGAATCTTGTAGGTGTACTTGCGTCGAAGCGCAGAAAAGCGAGCATGAAAACCCGAAGGCGCATCTGCGATTTCAGTGATGCGAATATCTTCATCAAGTAAACGATTGAGTTTGTATCGGAGATCCTTGTAAGTCAGATCTTTCTCAAAGGCAGCATCTGCAACATCGATGTGAATTACTTGCCCTGTTGCGTGGACTCCTGCATCGGTGCGACCTGCGACTACCGAATCAACATCATGGCGAACAATGCGGGCAACTGCTTCTTCGACCATATCTTGCATTGTGCGCATCCCTGGTTGGGTAGCCCAGCCAGAGAAGTGTGTGCCGTCATATGCAATATCGAGGCGTAAACGACGAAACCCGCCCTCTGGGAAGAGAGCGGGTTCGGCCATATGAATTACTTGTCGTGAGATGAGTAACGAATTACTTATCTGTAACGAGCTCGATCACTGCCATAGGAGCGTTATCGCCCTTACGGGGACCGATCTTTGTAATACGTGTGTATCCACCTTCGCGGTTAGCGAATGTTGGCGCGATTACTGTGAAGAGCTGGTGTACAACGCTCTTGTTAGCAATACGAGCAGCAACTTCACGACGAGCTGAGAGGTCACCCTTCTTGCCGAAGGTAATGAGCTTTTCAGCCAAAGGACGAAGGCGCTTAGCCTTTGCCTCTGTTGTTGTGATCTTGCCGTGCTCGAAGAGCTGCTCTGCAAGAGTACGAAGAATCAAGCGCTCATGTGATGGGCCTGAACCCAAACGAGGACCCTTAGTTGGCTTTGGCATTTGTTATATCTCCCTTATGCCTGATCCGCGTCAGCGAAGTCTTCATCTGATGCGTTGTAGTTCTGGTGTTGTGATGGATCGAAGCCAGCTGGTGAGTCCTTGAGAGACATTCCCATTGAATGAAGCTTCGCCTTGATCTCGTCGATTGACTTTGATCCGAAGTTACGGATATCGAGAAGATCAGCCTCTGAACGGTTAATCAACTCGCCAACTGTGTGAATGCCTTCGCGCTTCAAGCAGTTGTATGAGCGAACTGTGAGATCGAGATCTTCGATTGGAAGAGCAAGATCAGCAGCAAGAGCTGCATCGAGAACAGATGGACCCATCTCGATACCTTCTGCATCAACATTGAGTTCGCGTGCAAGACCAAAGAGCTCAACCAATGTCTTACCAGCTGATGCAACTGCATCGCGTGGCTTCATTGATGGCTTTGTCTCAACATCAACAACGAGGCGATCGAAGTCTGTGCGCTGTTCAACGCGAGTTGCTTCAACCTTGTATGTGACCTTAAGAACTGGTGAATAGATTGAGTCAACAGGAATGCGACCAATCTCTGCTCCAGCTGCCTTGTTCTGTACTGCTGTTACGTAGCCACGGCCGCGCTCGACAGTAAGTTCGATCTCAAGGTTTGCCTTGTCGTTCAGTGTTGCAATGTGAAGCTCTGGGTTGTGAACCTCTACACCTGATGGAACTGCAATGTCAGCACCTGTAACAGCGCCAGCACCAGTCTTGCGGATGTAGACAACTGAAGGCTCATCGTTATCTGATGAGAGAACAAGGTTCTTGATGTTAAGGACGATATCTGTGAGATCTTCCTTAACGCCTTCAAGTGTTGTGAACTCATGGAGAGCTCCAGCAACGCGAATGCTTGTTACTGCTGCACCTGGAATAGATGAAAGCAATGTGCGACGCATTGAGTTACCGAGTGTGTAACCAAAACCTGGCTCGAGAGGCTCGATAATAAAACGTGAGCGGTTCTCGCCAATTACTTCTTCGCTAAGAGTCGGACGCTGTGCAATTAGCACTGTTGTTCCTCTTTCTACTTATGGAAACCCACTATTTGATTCCCTGGTTGATTAGAAAAAATTACTTGCTGTAGAGCTCAACGATGAGCTGCTCTTGAACCTGTGTATCGATGATTGATCGAGCAGGTACGCCGTGGATGATGATGCGCATCTGTGATGGCACAACCTCCATCCAAGCTGGAACAGCCTTCTCACCGAACTCGGCGCTAGCGACGATGAATGGTGTGAGGTCGTGTGACTTTGATACGACATCGATGATGTCCATTGGAGTTACACGGAATGATGGGATGTTGACCTTCTTGCCGTTTACAAGGAAGTGACCGTGGCGTACCAACTGGCGTGCCATGTCACGTGACTTTGCGAAACCTGCGCGGAAGACAACGTTGTCGAGACGTGTCTCAAGAATGATAAGAAGGTTTTCACCAGTCTTACCCTGCTTGCGGTTAGCCTCTTCGTAATATCCACGGAACTGCTTCTCGAGTACACCGTAGATACGTGCGCACTTCTGCTTTTCACGCATCTGGAGTAGGTACTCAGATTCCTTAGAACGGCCGCGGCCGTGCTGTCCTGGTGGATATGGACGTGATTCGATCGGACACTTTGGTCCATCGCACTTTGAGCCCTTGAGGAAGAGCTTTACTTTTTCGCGACGGCAACGCTTGCAGTCTGCTCCGGTATAACGAGCCATTTATTCTCTCCCT
>JBJTMX010000056.1:0-15022 GCA_046070745.1 Candidatus Planktophila sp. | reverse complement strand
CACCCTTCAAATTAACAATGCCTACTTTGATCTGTCGAGAAAAGATGGTGACGAGCAGAATGATGACCAATCCTGAACCAAATGAAATCAGCGCTGCTTCAACTCCGTTATCGAGCCGATGTGAAAGTTCTCCATTAGCGCGAGCTTGGAGCGCAATCATCACCCCAGAGATAGTCGCGAGAATATCCAAGCGTTGATTTTCTTTTTTATTCATTCTTATCCCTCAAGCGCCATCGTGATGGAGAGCCACTCTTCTTCTCTTACTGCAAGCTCAGCTGAGACTTTTGCGAGCTGTTCGGATATTTCAATCAACTTTCCAGAATCCATCGCAGAAACTTCTTGCTCTTGCGTAAGTCGAAAAACTTCAGACTTACTTTTTTCTATCTGACGTTCTACACGAGTGAGATCTTTCTTGAGTTGACGCTCTTCTGCGGCACTTGAACTCTTGCTCTTGTTGCCAGAATTTTGTGCTGGTGCAGATTGCTGATGACGAAGTTCGAGGTATTCATCAACACCGCGAGGCAAATCACGAAGTTGTAAGTCACCGAGCAAGCCAACAAAGCGATCACAGACGCGTTCGAGGAAGTATCTATCGTGAGAAACAACAAGAAGAGTCCCGCCATAACTATCGAGCAAATCTTCCAGTTCAGTCAAGGTTTCAATATCAAAATCATTAGTAGGCTCATCTAACATCAATACATTTGGTGCATCCATCAAGAGACGAGTTAACTGGAGGCGTCGTCGTTCTCCACCAGATAAATCACCGACTGGGGTCCACTGTCCATCACGATCAAAGCCAAGTCGTTCGCAGAGTTGCGATGCGGAAAGAGTCTTTCCTTTCCCAAGCTCGACATATTGAGCAACCTTCTCAACTGCCTCAAGCACTCGCCACGTTGGATCTAGCTCATCTAAATGCTGCGTAAGGAAGGCTATTTTCACGGTTATTCCGGTGACTAGCTTTCCAGCTGCCGGTGCAAGTTCGCTTGCAAGAACGCGCATCAACGTACTTTTGCCCGCGCCATTGATGCCAACAATTCCGATGCGATCACCTGGTCCGATATTCCAGGTTAAATGCGAGAGCAATTCTTTATCGCCAGCCTTAACCTGCATATCTTGAGTCTCAAGAACTGTCTTACCTAGGCGGTTAAGTGCAAACTTTAGAAGTTCGGTTCCATCGCGTGGAGCTGGCTCTGCTGAAATCAATTCATTCGCGGCATCCACACGGAATTTTGGTTTTGTTGTTCGTGCAGGTGCGCCACGACGTAACCAAGCAAGCTCTTTACGAATCAAATTGTTGCGTCGAGCCTCGGTCGCTGCAGATTGGCGTGACCGTTCTGCCTTTGCTAATACAAATGCAGAGTAACCACCCTCATACTCTTCGACTGCGCCTTGCACTACCTCCCATGTTCGCTCGGTGATTTCATCTAGGAACCAACGATCGTGCGTAACAACGAGAACCGCTAGGTCGCTGCGTTTCTTTAAGTGTTCAGCAAGCCAAGCAACACCTTCAACATCTAGATGGTTTGTAGGTTCATCGAGAAGAATGAGTTGAATATCATCGATGAGAAGTTTTGCCAACCCCACGCGACGCTTTTCACCACCAGAAAGATTTCCAAATGTTCGCTCAAATAAATGATCATCGAAACCACCAAAGAGCCCGGTGAAGATTTCTCGAATTCGTGCATCTCCAGCCCACTCGTGCTTCTCGCGATCTCCTAAGACAACTTCTCCGACTGTTGCTGAAGGGTCTGCGTTATCAATCTGTGCTAAGTATCCAATATTTGTTGAATTCGATTTAGTTACGCGGCCGCCATCTGGTGTCTCTTCGCCGGTAATAATGCGCATCAAGGTGCTCTTGCCGGCTCCATTGCGGCCAACGATTCCAATACGTTCACCTTCTGAAATGCCAAGTGAGACCTTTACGAGAAGTGGGCGAATATCAAAGGCTTTAGAGACCTCTTCTATATTTACAAGATTGCGCGCCACGGTAGGAGAGCGTACCTTTTCGCCATGAAGGTTACTGACCGCGAATACGCACTTGAACTCGATAAGAACGACCCATTAGCTCATTTCAAGAGCAAATTTATGATTTCCGATCCCGATCTCTGCTATCTCGACGGTAATTCACTTGGTCGCCTCCCCCACGACACCGTTAATGCAGTCAATGACTTCCTTACCAACGAATGGGGCAGAGAAGTTGTCACCGGTTGGAGCCACTGGGTAGATGAGGCACAACCAGCAGGTGACCTCTTGGGGCGCTCGGTATTAGGCGCCGCGCAAGGTCAAGTTCTTGTCTGCGATACAACATCAGTGAACTTCTATCAGCTCTGTCTTGCAGCGATTAAATCTCGCCCAGGTCGTAAGACGATCATTACCGATGCTGCGAATTTTCCAACTGATCGCTACATCCTTGATGGAATCGCAAAGATGCTCGATCTTAACCTTGTCATCATCGATAACGAAGATCCAGCGATTTCAGAGAACGAGCGAATCACTGTCGAACTCCTTAAGCCATATATGAACGAGGATGTTGCACTCGTTACCTTTGAAGTTATTCAATATCGCTCTGGCGCTCGTAATGACATTAAATCGATTACTGAATTTGTTCGTTCATTTGGCGCTTGGGTAGTTTGGGATGCAAGCCACGCAGCGGGCGCAATTGAGATGAATTTCGATGAAAACGGTGTCGATCTTGCTGTGGGCTGTACATATAAATATGGAAACTCTGGTCCAGGTTCGCCTGCCTGGCTATATGTAAATAAGAAAGTGCAGAAAGATCTTCAAGTTCCTATCCAAGGATGGTTCGGAAATGAAGATCAATTCGGAATGGGTCCTGAGTATGTAAAAGCAGATGGAATCCGCGGATTCCAGATTGCAAGCCCATCCATTATTGGAATCCGCGGAGTACAAACCGCATTCTCAATGATTGAAGAGGCTGGTATCTCAGCAATTGCCCATAAGGCAGCAGTCGGCACGCAGATGATGATCGATCTCTACGATGCTTGGCTAGCCGACCTTGGTTACACACTTCTGACATCACGAGATGCCAACGAACGAGGTGGACATATTTCACTCGGTCATCCACAAGCAGCACAGATCTGCGTTGCACTTCGTAAGTTCGTCAACGTTATTCCGGATTACCGGACACCTAATGCGATTCGCCTTGCAATCGCACCGCTTCCAACCTCTTATGTAGAGATCTGGGATGGCTTCCAACGCCTTCGCGACTTAACACTGACGAAAAAGTATGAAGAAATTAAGGGATCGGATTCACGAGTCACATGAGCGAGCAATATGAATCCGCGTTGACCTACACCTCATATCTGCAGGTAGATGAACTTCTTCAGCTACAGAAGCCACTTTCGGATGGTCCCGAGCACGATGAGGTTCTCTTCATCATCATCCATCAAACATATGAGCTCTGGTTTAAGCAGCTAATTCATGAATTCCGAGCAGCCGCGAAGGCGATGGAGTCGGGTGATTCTCACTACGCGTTAGCTCTTCTTGGTCGTATCCGCACAATCATGAAGGTCTGTGTTACTCAGGTGGATATCCTTGAAACGATGACACCCCTGCAGTTCAACGCTTTCCGTGGATACCTTTCCTCATCAAGTGGATTTCAATCTGCCCAGTTTCGCAAAGTAGAGGCGCTTCTTGGTCGCCGCGATAGCAAAATGGCAAGTCATTTGCCAGAACATATGCAGGCAGAGATTGGAGAAATTACAGAAGTAAATTCGATCTGGGATTCATTCTTGATGTATGTAGCAGGTCGCGGGTTCACAATTCCAAAAGAGGTTCTTGAACGCCCAAAGTCTGTTGCATACGAGAGCAACGTAGCTGTTCAAGATTCACTTCTCGAGCTCCATCGCAACGATGCTGAAGCTGCAATGGTTGCAGAGCGTTTACTTGATATCGATGAAGGAATTCAAGAATGGCGTTATCGCCATGTAAAGATGGTTGAACGCACTATCGGGGCAAAGATGGGCACTGGTGGATCCAGTGGTGTGCAGTACTTAGCGAGCACACTCTTTAACCCCGTCTTTAAAGATCTCTGGGAGATCCGTTCACGCTTTTAAGAAGGTAGGCCTTTAAGCACGATTGTCTCTAGTGGCAGCCGCTCACGCTTTGCAAGCTCGCGATCTAGCATTGGTCCAGATAACTTTTCTGGTGCATCTTGGGTTCCCACTGCAACAACGACTACTGGCGCAAGCTCTGTCGGAACTCCGACTGCTGCCTGGGCAACAGACTTATCGAAGCCGGTCATCTGATGTGCAACTAGACCACGGTCATGTGCCTCAATTGATAACTGAGCAACGGATAGTCCACAGTCATAGAGATAATCGTTATATGGCGTTCCATCACCCTTAACGGTTGTAGAAGCAACGAGAATTAGTGCAGATGCGTTGCGAGCCCACATCTGATTGAACTCGCCGAGGGAAGAGAGAATCTGCGTAAATACTTCATCGCCGCGCTTGCCTACGAAATAACGCCAAGGCTGCCCATTAAAAGCCGATGGCGCCCAGCGTGCCGCTTCGAGGATTGCGAGAAGATCGCCATCTGAAATTACAGCTCTTTCATTAAGTGACCGCGGGCTTCGACGCGTAGCGATGATTTCATTTACAGGTGTTGAAGTTTCTGCTCTCATAACGCGAAAGGTTAACTTGCTTTAGCGAATGTTGCAGTGTGAAAAAAATTATTGAGCGTTTTTCTTGGTGTTAATAATCTCAGTACGGTGGCCGTAGGCCTTCTCCGCAATCTCCTTACGTCGCTCAATATATGCATCAGATGCACCCTCGATGAGATGCTCAAAGCGTGCATCAGCCTTAATAAGTAGATGTAAATCTTTTGCAGTTGTCTGGGATCCCCACACAGGTGGATCTTGCTTTACAACATTTACGACAATATGTGGATTAATCATGCGGTAAAGAAGACCAAGACGACGAAGGCCCATATAAGCAATATGGCGCTTGCCGCGATTGATGTGATCTTGAATCTTTAAGCGATTATAGGTAAACCATGATGGCCGCATTGGCTCTTCTCTAGTTGCGAGTTCGAAGAGAATCTTTGCTATCTCTTCTCCACCAGTCGTTGCCGGAAGTTCTCTGCATTTCGCAGCAAGCTTGGCACGAACTGCTGGATCTTGTAACTTCTTTACAGCAGCAGTGATGTCATGGAGATCTGCTTGGTTACCGCGAATCGCATAACCAAAGTCATGGCCCCACTGTGCTCGAGCCTCTTG
This sequence comes from Candidatus Planktophila sp., assembly GCA_046070745.1. Lineage (GTDB taxonomy): Bacteria > Actinomycetota > Actinomycetes > Nanopelagicales > Nanopelagicaceae > Planktophila. The sequence goes on along the minus strand of JBJTMX010000056.1, from coordinate 9,783 downwards.
ATCGTCAGTTCCGCGAATATTTGAAACGAAGACTGTTGGCAAACAGGCTGGTAGATTTTCGTGGAAGCCGTTGTAGCCTGTTGCAGATACACCTGCATCGAATGCATGTAAAACTCGGGCCAATGGGAAGTGGCGGACAACTCGAATATCAAGACCCTCTGGTGCAAGCGACTTTCCATTTTTATCGAGCGGTTGCTTAGTCAAGATAACCTGTAGATCTTTCCAGCCAATCAATCCCGAAAGGGCAGCGGTTAATTTCTCGTTGACATCGCTATCGCCAGTACCTAGTTGAACCAATACTGCAGGGCGATCGGGATCAAGCCCCAGAACCTTTCGAGCCTCTTCGCGTGAGAGAGCCTCAGACTCTTTAAAGAGTGACACTGGTGCTGTAATCGTTGCATCATTGCGTTCTGCAGTTGGACCAAAGTCATATGCACGCGCCATATCGCCGGGTTCGACGATGTGATCCATCATCTTTGATTGCATTCCAAGAACGAAACGTTGTGGCTTTTTCTGCCACAGACCACGACGAACCCAGACCAGCGCCAACTTTGGGTGTGAGAATTTTGCGGCAATGACTCCTGGGTAAGGAACGACGCCGTCAAAGGACATGACTGTCGCGCCAGTTTCATCGACAAGTGCCATTAATCGATCGCGCAGATAGTCATCCCATTTCTCGCGCGGCATCCAACCTCGATCGCGACCGGGTATATATTCGACTGGGATTCCAAGATATTCAGGAATTTCAGCGATTCCACCGGCCATGGAGACGATTATCGGGTTTGCATACTTCTTCAGCTCAGTTGCAATTGCAGTTGCCCGAACTAAATGGCCCATACCTACGCCGTTACTAGTTGCAAGGATGATTGTTGGCTTCGTCATGATGGTAAAGGCTACCAATACTTCTAAGTAAAGAGTTTAATTGGCGCTATGCCGCAATCGATTCACCCAACAAAGACTCTGCTCATTGAGACTACTGTCTCGTTGCTCGACAATAGATTTCCAGAATCAATTCAGGTTGATGAAATTTTGGATAAGTCCGGAATCTCAAAGGGAAGTTTGTATCACCACTTTGAAGATCTCGGTGAACTTCTGGAGGCGGCTCAAGTTTATCGCTATGCACAGTGGGTGGACCGAAGTATCGGCTTAATAGTGCCAATCTTGTCTGCCGCTAAATCTCGCGATGATTTGATTTCGGGTCTACGTCAGTTGACGGTATTCACACAGTCCTCAGATTACAAGGCAACACGTTTTCAACGTGCGCGAACATTGGCTAATTCCGAGACCTCTCTTCGTTTCCAACAGGCTTTAGGAATTGAACAAGAACGCTTAACAACTGCACTTGAAGACTTGGTGCAAGAAGCAAAAAATAAAGGGCTTTTTCGGAGTGATCTCGATGCGAGAGTTGTAGCTGTATTTATTCAAAGTTATACCTTAGGCAAAATTGTTGATGACATCGTTCCGATGCCCATGAAACAAGAAAAGTGGGATGATTTCATTGTAAACATGCTTATCGCCACGGTGGTATCGCAATAGTTGCAACTTTATTGCCCTTCGGAGATAATTGCCCATCACGTTAAGACGTGACCTCAAAGGAGAGTACATAACAAAACCGCTTCTAAGTTAGAGGCTTTTGTAGTACAGCGTTTCAAATGACAACTGCACCACATGCGAATACATATCGTCGAGTCCCATCAACATCCACTCCGATTTCTCCAGAAAAGGTAGCTTCAGTTCTTGCTGCCGAGTGGGAGCTCTTCACAAAGAACACCAAGGCATCTGAGGTCGAGAGCAAGCGTGCTTTCTCATCCCTGCCTCTTGGCGTGACTTCAAGCTTCCAACACTGGGATCCATACCCAATCTCGATTGCCAGCGCAGAAGGCGCATACATGACGGATGTCGATGGCCGTAAGTTGCTCGATCTCTCAATGGGCTTTGGGGCAATGCTCGCAGGCCATCTCAACCCTGTTGTAGTCGAAGAAATTCAATCTTCCCTGACAAAAGGAATGCTCTTTGTAACACCTTCTCCAACTTCAACTGATGCAGCAGAGCGCATCTGTAAGCGATTTGGAATCGATCAGGTTCGTTTCACCAACTCAGGCACAGAGTCAACTATGTATGCCGTTCGTGTAGCGCGTTCTGCGACCGAGAAGATGGGCATCTTAAAAATCGAAGGTGGTTATCACGGTAGCTACGATCCATTCGTAGTTTCAAGCAAGCCACCCGTCGACAAGATTGGTAATCCTGAAAAACCAACTCCATACATTGATTCAAATCTTGTTCCTGGTGACATCTATGTCGTTCCTTTCAATAACATCCCAGCACTTGAGAAGATGTTTAAGAAGAATGCAAAGAAGCTAGCCTGCTTTATCGTCGAGCCAGTTCTTGAAAACCTTGCAATCGTTCTCCCAGATGCGGGTTATCTCGAGCGCGTTCGCGAATTATGCAATCAATATAACGTTGTTCTTATCTTTGATGAGGTAAAGACAGGACTTACTGCTGGTGCACACGGTGCCGCAATGCGCCTTGGTGTTCAACCAGACCTCATCACTCTTGCTAAATCAATTGGTGGCGGACTTCCACTTGCTGCATTCGGTGGCAAGAAGAAGTACATGGATTTTGTTACCAATAACAAAATGGCTCACTTCGGAACTTTTAATGGTAATCCACTAGCTATGGCTGGCGTCCGTGCAATTGATCGAATTGCAACGGAGGAAACTCTGGGGGCAGCTGAGCAGTTGAACTTTCAGGCGCTCGAGCGTATTAGCGACATTATTGATGAGTTCCAACTTCCAGCACACACTGTTGGTTTCGGTGTTAAGGGTTGTGTTACCTGGGCAACGTCGCCTGTTCGTAACTACCGTGATTACAAGGCAACAGATTTTGGTGTTGCTGAGGCTCACTGGCTCTTCGCACTCAACCGCGGAATCATCACCCCTCCAGGACTTGATGAGCAATGGTTGATCTCGTTGGCACATACACAGACCGAGATCGACATTTTGGTTGATGACTTTGCAGAATTTGCTAAAGCTCTTCGCAGTTAATAAATAAAACCACAGTAGAAAAGGCCAGACTAGAAGAGGGATATCTGACAATGGAGTCAGCACTAGATACCGCACTACGTCAGTTGCGTCGCGCTGTTGAACAGCTCGACCTGCCAGAGAACGAGTGGCAGACCTTGTCTACTCCTCGTCGCGTCCTCGAAGTTGCGGTTCCTTTGCGCCGCGACAATGGAAATGTCGAAATGTATAAGGGCTTCCGAGTCCAATACTCGACTACACGAGGCCCTTCAAAAGGTGGTGTTCGCTTTCACCCCGATATCGATATGGATGAAACTGTAGCTCTTGCTATGTTGATGACGTGGAAATGCGCGCTGACAAACCTTCCATACGGCGGAGCAAAGGGTGGAATCGCAGTAGATCCAGCAACACTTTCTGCGATGGAAAATGAGCGACTTACACGTCGTTACACATCTGAAATTCTTCCCATCATCGGCCCAGAACGAGATATTCCGGCACCTGATGTGGGAACAGATGAACGTAATATGGCGTGGATGATGGATACATATTCAGTGAACGCTGGTTACTCTGTACCCGGCGTTGTGACTGGTAAGCCGATTTCACTTGGTGGATCGCTCGGCCGCACATCAGCAACTGGTGACGGTGTTGCCATCTCAACTCGTGAAGCTTTAATTGCAAAGGGAATCAACCCTCTTGATGCAACTGTTGCTATTCAAGGATTCGGAAAAGTAGGCTACTGGACAGCAGTTGGCCTCGAGAAAATGGGCCTGAAAGTTGTTGCAGTGAGTGATGTTCATGGAGGAGTGACAGGCTTTGATTCTGTCAGCCAGTTGTGGGATCACTTTAAAGAGCATGGCAATCTTGATGCTCCAGGCACTGATCGCCTTACCAATGAAGAACTTCTCGCGCTCGATGTAGATGTGTTGATTCCTGCCGCACTTGCCGATGCAATTACTGCACATACTGCTCCATCTATTCGAGCAAAGATTGTTGTTGAAGGTGCCAACGCACCCACAACACCAGAAGGCGATGCGATTCTGAAAGATAAGGGCACATTGGTTGTTCCCGATATCTTGGCCAATGCCGGCGGCGTAATCGTTTCGTACTTCGAATGGGTCCAAGATAAGCAGGCATTCTTCTGGGATGCAGATGAGATTTATCAGAACCTTGATTCGCAACTGATGAAAGCTATTCGCGAAGTTGAGTCAATGTCGTCAGAAAATAATCTGACATGGCGTGAGTCAGCAATGATGATTGGTGTTAAGCGCGTTGCAGAAGCCCACAAACTTCGTGGGCTCTATCCATAAAGAATGAATGGTTAGAGCTTTAGCTTTTAATTGCAGGGCGGGCAGCAAAACCTAAAATCAGGGCAAGTACGCCGGGGATAAGCAAGGCCCACCGAAGTCCAATTACCGAAGATATAAACCCGATCATTGGTGGCCCAGCCATAAATCCAAAGTATGCAATCCCCGAGACCATCGCTACACCCTCGGATGGTGCGATTTTCCCTGGGTAATTCTCGCGAGCTATCCGTCCTGATTCCGAGAAGAGAATCGGAATAAGTATTGATAGCCCTGCTCCAAGTGAAAACCAACCAAATATTTCTCCTTCAATTCCGCCAATGATGAGACCTGAAATTAATCCGCCGCCTGAAATTAATCCACCCCAAGAGAGCACTACTGGCGCAGAGAAACGTGTTGTAATTCGATCGCCGAATAGCCTCCCAATGACCATGGTGAGAGAGAAGACGATGTATGGAACCGCGGAGAGAAATGGTGAGACCTGGAAAGTATCTCGGGCAAGAATTCCGCCCCAATCTCCCGCCGCTCCTTCGCCTACCTGGCCACAGAAACCAAGAATTCCTAAAATCCAAAAAATTTTAGGGCGCCTCATTTTCTTTTGATCTTGTTCAACGGAATGAATATCCACTGATGCTGGAAGCCACCAAGCTCGAAAAGCCATCGCAGCAATGGCGATCGGAATTCCTACAATAAGAGCATGAATCTTGAGCCCGATTTCAAGCTCTGCAAAAATGCCTGCAATTAATGCACCTATCAATCCACCAATTGAAAAAATCGCATGAAAGGTGCTCATAAATCGAGCGTTGTACTGATGCTCAACTGCAATTGCGTGGGCGTTCATAGAAATATCTTGCGTCGCCAAGGTAAATCCAAATACCAAAAGTGCAAGAGAGAATGTCAGATAGGTGGAGGTGAGAGAAACGATAAACATAACTAGCGCCATAGCTAAGGTCGCTGGAATAACTATTGTGCGGCTTCCGTGCTTGGCGGCGAGAGCCCCAGCATTCTTAATTGCAACCAAGACGCCAATCATGAGAATGAATAGAGAGAGTCCAAATTGGCTATTGGTAATTCCAATTTTCTCTTTGAAATCCGGTATTCGGACCATAAATGATCCTGCTGCGATTCCATTGGATAAAAAGGCAACTGAAACTGCCATCCGCGGTTTATTCATACCTGCACCCTATCCAAAGAGAAAAGCCCCGAGTGTGAAAGGCACTCGAGGCTTAACTTGTGCGCGCGAAGGGATTCGAACCCCTAACCTTCTGATCCGTAGTCAGATGCTCTATCCGTTGAGCTACGCACGCTTATTCTTTTGTAGAACGCAAATAATACCTTCTTATTAGAGCCCACCCAAATTGAGCAGTTCCTCGCGAGAAACGCTCTTTTTACGCGGCTTTCCGAGCGGTTCACCCGCAGCAACTTCGGCCGCATTGATCTGCTCCCAATGCATCTGTGTCACAACCTTATTGTGGTTGATAATTTCATAGACATCACCCGTCCCTTTAGGAGCATCAAGATGAGAGACAAGCAGCTTCATAACATCAGCGGCATCTGATTTATTGGTTCCGATAACACCAGATGGTCCACGCTTTGCCCATCCAACAACGTAGAGATTTCCATCGACATGGCCCTCGTTGTTCACAACTTTACCTCGCTCGTATGGAATTCCTTCAAGAGATGCTGCTTCGTATCCAATCGCAGTAATTACGAGTCCGCACTCAATCGAAAAGGTTTCTTCTCCCCCGGTACGTTGGAATACAACTTCTTCAACTTTGCCATCGCCCTTGATTTCAATTGGTGTTGCTAAGAATTGGAATGTCAGTGTGCGATCGTGTGATGTTGAATCGCGCTCTGCAATGAGGGTCATCGCATCAAGATTTGATTTTGTATCTTTCTCGATCTCATCACCTGCACGCACGATCGCTGCGGCGATATCGCCAGGGAGCATCACAACATTGGTGTGCTCGAGTTTTGGAAGTTCGCGTAGTTCGGGCGCAGTAAATGCTGCGTGCTCTGGGCCGCGACGCGCACTAAGTACAACGTTGCGAATAGCACTTCTGCGAAGGGCTTCGATTGCGTGATCCGCTGTATCTGTTGGATCAAGCTCTGATGGCTCAAGTGCCAACATACGAGCTACGTCCATCGCTACATTTCCAGCACCGATTACAACAGCCGTCTCAGAAGTTAAATCGATTGACTCATCTTTAAAATCTGGGTGAGCGTTGTACCAAGGTACAAATGTTGCAGCTGACATAGATCCTGGAAGGTCTTCTCCCGGAATACCCAGCTTCTTTCCCTTTGCAGATCCTGTTGCAATCACAACAGCGTCGTATCCCTCGCGCAATTGTTCGATTGTGAGATCGCTGCCGAGCTCTACATTTGCAAAGAGGCGAAAACCTTCCGTCGTCGCAATCTTCTCAAAGACCTTGGAAACGGTCTTAATTTTTGGATGATCTGGAGCAACTCCGCTGCGCACCAAACCCCAAGGTGTAGGAAGGCGCTCAATCATGTCGATAGCAAAGGACTGATTCTCGTCAGCCAGATTTTGAAGAGCTTGAGCGGCGAAATATCCAGCAGGACCCGCGCCTACAATTGCAATTCGGTAACTCTTCAATTCCCACCCCTTACATCTTCCTAGGGAAAGTTTAGCGGGGGTTATGAGTTGGTTAGACCCGCATCACTAATAAATGCGGTGCTCGCTGAGACGCTGACAGTCATATTGGTGTTCTTATTTTGTCGAATCTGTAGGGCATAGAACGAACCTGCTGGAAGCGTAATAATGAAGGTGGTCGCAGTGCTGGCGCTAATTGTTAGAGCGGTATATGTCCCACTCCCACAGATATCGTTGGCTATAAAGCTGACATTGAGATCGCAGCGACGAAAATTTGCAATGGATGTGCCACTTGGAAGGGTTAAAGTAATGGTCCAGCGAGCGATACCGAAATCTCCACCATTAATGAGATAGAAAACTTTTGCACGGCCATTGATTACTGGTGTTACTAGTGCGGCCATTGGATTTGTTGCGGTGTAAGTATCTGCTGAAAAGACTGCCATCGTTCCTGTAGAGACCGATATTGCTGAATGAGTGGCGGTCGCTCTATTTGCAGCGAAGGCGCTTGGTGACTGGATGGGCGCGAGGAGTATCGCGCCCATCACAGCGGCGACGAGAGATGTCGTTCTACTTCCTGAATTCATCTCCCTCTCCTTCCACCAGCGATAGCTCTCCGTGAATCTGGTACATCAATTAGCTATTTGTATTTGTTGCTGCACGTTCTTGGATCACAAAGGTCCAGGTAAGAGTTGCGGTGAGACCTTGCACTGTTCCAACTGGAAGAACACCATTGAGAACATTTTCAGTGCCAGCTGGAAGTGTTGTTGCCACTTTGAGGTAATTGACACTGCCAGTCAGAACAGAAGGGAGCGTTAGATTCTGTGCCGCGCTCTTAATTGTCGATGCGGGAGTAGATGCAAGAACAGTAGTTGAAGTGCCAGAGCAGGTGCCGGTATTTGTCCACGCAACTGAACAAGCGGTTATTGCAACTTGTAGGCCAGCAGATGAGCTACTGACCAAGGTGTTGGTATCTGAGGTGACGATTTGGAGAGTAGGAGAAGCACCATCCAAAGTGCCAGTATTGCTCAGATCTATATAGCGATTGACGGTGTCGCCAGGGCCCATACCTGTAATTGCAGTTGTAAAACCTCCCGTGATACCACCGACGGCAGATGGCGCAAGTATGAGCTTGAGGGTTCCTGATGTGACCGAGCCACCAGATGTGTTTGTAGCTGTAGCGGTCAGCGCTGCAAATACATTGGATGCAACTAATCCTGTTCCTCCAATTGCTGCAGTGATGACTATTGATACTTTAATCGCCAAACTTCCAGCGGTGCGTGAGAGCACATGAGCCGTTGGTTTCATCGTGAATTGCCTGCCATTTCTTCTCTTTCGATTGCAAGGGATTCTTGCAAGTTGTCAATAATTTCGCGATATTGCTCGTTATTACGTTGCGCTTCGATGTATAACTCTTTATATACCCGCTCTGGAGTCAATGATTGAATAATTTGTTTCCTAAAGAGAAAGACAAATAGTCCTAATAAATTAGCTATTACTAAAAAAGTTGCAGCGCTTTGACGACCCTGGACAGTGTTCAGGTAAACAAGTGGGCGACCAACTAGCGGAATCGTCTTGAATACTTTTGAAACTTCTTGAGCTGGTGCAATCATCAGAGGTTCACGATCTGGGCTCTGATTTGCATCACCCTTAGTGATGATTCGAAGTGAACCATTGATAGTGCGAATCTCATGGATTCTATGTGCGTAGTAAGTACCGGTTACCTGATTATTGACGGCGATGATATTTCCTATGTGAAGCGTGGAGGCAGGGACCAATCTTGTAATAAAGAGATCACCAGGTGCGGCCGTTGGCCGCATAGAGCCGGTAAGAATCGGTGAGAACCCATAACCATAGAAGCCGGTAAGAATTGATGGCGCAAGAACAATTGCCAGAGCAATAACGAGCAATATCGCGCCGCGAACCCTTCGCATCTTCTCTCTTCTCATGGCAGGAAGGTAGAGGCCGAACCTCACGATAACTTCACGATTTGCTTTCCAGAGATACACAATCGTTGAATTCTCCGATTATTGCTGGTCTTCCGTATAAATGCGTTTTACCCTAAGAGCATCACTAAAAGGTGAAGGAAGGTTCACAAATGGCTCAAAGTGCAAGGGTTCTGGTCGTCGACGATAACGAAGATGTCCGTGACCTAGTTGTGCATATCCTCAACGCCGATGGCTTTCACGTCTTCTCTGCCTCAGATGGTGTTAGCGCCCTCTCTATTTTGAAGGCAAACCAGATCGATCTCGTCCTCTTGGATGTCATGATGCCAGGTATCTCTGGGTTAGAAGTTCTCACTGAAATCCGTACCGGGTCTGAGAGAAAGAATAGGGATGTCCCAGTCATGATGATCACTGCAAAGTCTTCAATTGAAGATATTGATAAGGCACTGGCTATTGGGGCAACCTCTTACGTAGTCAAACCTTTTCGTGGTGCAACCATCCGCGAAAAGGTTCGCACAATATTAGGGCTGCCTTTTAACGGTTAAATAAAGAACGGAGAGAAAATGAAGAAATTCGCATCAACTATTATCGCTCTGGCGCTCCTACTTACAGTTGCACAAGGTGCTAACGCAGCCGAGTCTACAAATCCTTACGGGACGTCTACTGTCGATCCAGCTGGTCCCAACGACGTTATCTTTACTGTTTCCAAGGGTGGCAAGAAGGTCACATATACGGCTAAACAACTTGCGACATTGAAGTCAACATCAATTTCAATTTACGAACCATTTTTGAAGAAACGTCAAACTTTTACTGTAATTGCGATGAAGGATTTCTTTTCTAAGGTTGGTATAGCTGGAAACGATAAAGTCTCTACCTACGCCCTCAATGATTACGTCTACACAAAC
>JBJTMX010000055.1:0-2815 GCA_046070745.1 Candidatus Planktophila sp. | reverse complement strand
AGCAGAGAAAATCACCGCCGTTGTCTCCACCATGTGGTGCGCTTATATCTTTGCCGCGATTGCACTTATCTCACTGCCGGCTGCCATTCGTAGCGGTGACCCGCTAGTCATCGTCGCTTGGGTCGCGCAGACATTTCTACAGTTGGTCTTACTCTCAATTATCATGGTCGGCCAACAGGCGCAATCCGATGCCGTGGCCCAAAAGATCAATGAAACCCATGAAGCTTCTCTTGGTGAATTTGAATTAGCTAAAGAGGCCCGCAGTATCGCCAATCAAGAATTAGCTGAGTTAAAGCAGATTGCGCGAGAGATCCACCAAGTACTCAAGGATGTTGAGAAGAAGTAATTCAATACGAATTATCGATTATTGGTTCGAGCACTTGAACTGAGATTGAGTACGTTGCTCTTAGTAAAGACTCCTGAGGCATTTATCACTGCATAGATGGTTGAGGTGCTATGTGAGGCTGGCTTCCATGCACATGTCGTATTTCCAGAGTGAACCAGAGAGATACAGCTAGGAATGCGCTTCCCATTGGCATAAAAAGTTACTCTTCCTGCCTGCCCTCCTGTAATTTGTAAATTGCTTGCGGTATTAAATTTCACAATCGAATTGAAAGTTAAGGTTGCCGTTGATGAGGTGAATGGAACCCCGATTCCAGCAACTTTTCTAATGAGATTGTTTCCAAAATCAGCAATGTACATATCGCCATTGGCGGCAATTGTCACGCTATATGGGCTGCCGATAGTTGCAGTAGCCGTGGTGCCATTGTTAGAACCACTGCTGCCATGAATTCCGACAATGGTTGTGACAATGCCAGTTGCAGCATCGACTTTACGAATTGTTTGACCACCACGCTCTGCCAAGTAGACATTATCGGCGCCATCAACTGCAATGCCCCAAAGATTTAAAAAGGTAGCACTTGTAGCCAAGCCGCCATCTCCAGTATGTCCGGATACGCTGCAGCTTCCAGCAAATTGCGAAATGACTCCTGTTATCGCATCGATTTTTCGCACGCAATATGAATAGCTTGCGAGCAAGAGATCACCTCGAGATGTGACAGCGATACCTGATACATACCCAATTGAGGCGGAGGAAGCGAGAGATCCGTTACCGGAATAGGTACCACCTCCGTCACCTGCGATGCGCGTGATCACTCCGCTTGTATCAATTTTCCTAAGACGGTAATCGCCATAATTGGTGAAATAAACTTCACCAGTTGGCGCAACCCCAATTCCGAGAGGTGAGGATCCTCCTGCGGCAGTTGCTAGGCCGCCATCTCCTGCATACGTAGTGCTATGACCGGTATTGAAAATTGTAGTTATCACACCACTAGTAGAAATTTTTCGAATTGCAGCGGTGGACGAGTAATACTCAGGAACATAAACATTTCCAGCTGAATCTGCAGCAATATTGTAAGGATTACTGACGGTCGATGATGTGCCTTGAACATTGTCGGTACCTAGCCCGAGTGAACCGGTTCCGGCGATTCGAGTAATCAATCCTGAAGAATCTATCTTGCAAATAGCGTGTCGAGCCGTATCGGTGTAATACACATTTCCTTGCCGGTCGGCAGTGATGCCCCAAGGATTGCTCACACTGATGGTCGACCCTGAAGCGGCTGTAATTCCGCAGCCTGTTGCTCCGCCTCCAGCTGCAGTGGTGACTGTGTAATCCACGGCATGTGCAATTGCGGGCGCAACTAGTGCGAAGGCAAGAATTAGAGGCACGTATCGCCACTTATTTAAATGCGTTCTCACCTTCCTATCTTAAAGGTCGCCGTTACTTCGATTCGCTAGATTAGGAGCGTGAAGGTGAAAGAAGCATCAATTACCGCTGCGCTGATATTCATCGCATGCAGTACCTCATCCTTCGCTGCAGCCTCGCCCCTCGTTGTCGGCGGCGACCGTCCCGTTACCGTCAATCTGCCTGCGGATACCTCACAGCCTTCACCGTTATTGATCATGTTGCATAGCGCATCAACCAGTGGCGCCCACCAAGAGCGCTATATGAAGCTGGCACCAGTTGCCAAGAAATTGGGAATGATCTACATCGCCCCCAATGGCACAGTCGGCGCCGATGGCAAGCGAGTCTGGAATGCGGCTAAAGCATGCTGCCAAAAATCAGGTGCACCGGTAGATGACGTTGCCTATATCTCTTCATTAATTGATGAAATCGCCAGAAAAGTTCCGGTAGATCGTTCACGCATCTATTTAATCGGCCACAGCAATGGCGCCTTTATGTCTCTCACCTATGCCTGCACTACCGGTGCAATAGCGGGAGTGGTTTCACTGGCCGGTGCCATGGATCGCGATTTCAAGTGCGCATCATCAAAACCCTTTGCCTTCCTTCAGATTCATGGCAGCGCTGACAGGACCATCGATATAGATGGGGGAGTGATGAATGGGAGCGCCTATACCAGCGCCACAGAAACTCTTCAGCGAGTTGCTGAGGTAAATGGGTGTTCAGCACAATCTATAAAACAGGTAGCGCTTTCGAAGAAAGATTTTGAACCACAGATTGCCGGCGCAGAGACAACTGTTGAAACACTTTCAGGATGCAAGGCACCTGTTACTTATTGGAAAATAGTCCGTGGATCTCATAGCCCTAAGCTTCCAAGTAATTATGCGGAGCAGGTTCTTGCATTTTTCTTCAACCAAAAGTAGTTGAATTAAATTTAGCTGTATGGTTGCGTTGGAATACAAATTGAGAATCTTTTACGACGAAGAACAGCCCAAACGCTTATCTTTCGTTAAACGCCAAGGCCGCCTTCGAATCCCTGGTTAGGAAGCAAAGTTAGGACTCGTCGTTCCTGCG
>JBJTMX010000054.1:0-9671 GCA_046070745.1 Candidatus Planktophila sp. | reverse complement strand
CGTTTCGGCATCCATAGCGTGAGGGAAACACCCGGTCCCATTCCGAACCCGGAAGTTAAGCCTCACAGCGTCGATGGTACTGCACGGGTGACCTTGTGGGAGAGTAGAACGATGCCGGACTTACATTATAAAAAGGGCGCTGAGCAATCAGCGCCCTTTTTTATTTCTCTGTTTTTCTGAGAATGATCATTACCTCGATGGGAGAGAGTAAATGAACGATCGCAACGAAGGTCCACGTCGCCCGGATTCGGGTCGTCCAACTTCACCTCCATCAGGTTCGGGCCGTCCATCATCAGGACGACCTTCAACTTCACGTCCCGGAGATCGTCCATCACGTCCCGGAGATCGTCCATCACGTCCCGGAGATCGTCCTAACTCAACCGGCGGACGTTCTGACGAACGCCGTCCTTCACGTCCAGGTGAAGTTCGTAACGCTGGTCGTGGCGGTCGCGATGATCGCGCCGGCGCAACCCGCAATGTTTCAGATGGTCGCTCTGTCAGTGACCCACGTGGCTTCCGTCCAACTCCAATGGATCGCGATCCATCTCGCGTTCGTCCACGAATTTTTGAACCAGATATTCCTGAGCACGTGACCGGTGAAGAGCTCGAGAAGAGCGTACGTGCAGAACTATTAAGTCTCTCTGCGGAGAACGCAAAAGTTGTTGCACGTCATATGGTCTGCGTTAATCTCTATATGGATATCGATCCAGAACTTGCACATAAGCACGCAACAGCTGCTGCGTATCATGCAGGGCGTCTTGCAGTTGTTCGCGAAACTGCTGGATACGCGGCTTACCGCGCGGGTCATTTTGAAATTGCACTGAAGGAACTTCGTGCCGCAAATCGAATCTCAGGTGATGTTACATCATGGCCTGTGATGGCAGATTGCGAACGAGGACTCGGAAACCCTCTCAAGGCCCTGAAAATGGCTGGTTCTCCAGAGGTTTCACGCCTTGCCAAGCCTGAAGAAATCGAAATGCGCATCGTTGCAGCAGGTGCGCGTCGCGATCTCGGCGAGTTCGATGCTGCAGTTGTTACATTGCAATGTCGAGAACTTCAAAACGATCGCGAACCATGGTCGCTGCGAATTCGCTACGCCTATGCAGATGCATTAGCTGCATCAGGTCGCGTGGAAGAAGCACGTGAGTGGTTTGCAAAGTGTGCAGCGCTAGATGAGGATGAAGAGACCGATGCGGCTGAAAGAGCCGAGCAGTAATTTCATCCACAACCATCTCCAAAGTTCACTTTCACTATCTCGCAATCAATAAGAATCTGCCTCCATATAAATAAGGAGGCAAGTTGTGCCATCGAAGAAAAAAGATAAAAATTCAGATGTAGAAGATGTTGACTATTCTCTCAACGATTGTTTGTTGCGGGGTCGAGTCTCAGCCAAGGCGACTCATCGCGAACTACCTAGTGGCGAGCATGTTGTTGAATTCCGCCTCATTGTGACCCGGGCCGAACGCGAAGGCGTCGATACTCTTGACATCGCAGCGTGGAGCGCTAAATCTCGTCGTACCGCGCTCTCGTTGAAGCCAGGGGAGTGGGTCGAAGTCGGCGGTTCAGTCCGGCGCAGATTTTGGCAAGGCCCTGCCGGTCTTGCGAGTCGTTGGCAGATTGAGGGCGAGAGCATCACGCGGCTATAACGAGCCATTGGCGGGCACTTTGTCGCATATAACCGATACTCTTCGGCTATGGCAAAGAACTCAGCGGGAGAACTCTTCTCAACTTTGAGGGGTCATTTCAACGCACTTACAGAAGGTGAGCTCACTCCCACTGAGGCCGCCTCCGCTCTTAATGACTGGGCTCGCGAGAGCGCCGAATCATTCAAGGCAAAGATTGCAGAAGAAGTTGAAGCCCATGTTGCAAAGATGGGTTTTATTAAGCGCGATGAATATGAAGCTCTTCTTGCGCGAGTAGCTGAACTTGAGAAGTCTAAGGTGAAGCGTGCGCCCGTGAAGAAGACGCCGGCAAAGAAGGTTGCCGTTAAGAAGATTGCAAAGAAAGCACCTGCTAAGAAGGCGAGTAAGCAATGAATCAGAATGTAAATCAGGTTGATGGCGATCAGGTTCAAGAGAGTATCGTCGATGGAGTTCGCCTCGAGTTAGAAGAAATCGACGCATCTGATCTATCTGAGCGTGCAGCACGTTTTGAGGCGCTTCATAAGAAGTTGCAGGACTCACTTAATTCCATTGATGGTCTTTAAAAGGTAACTGCATTATGAAGACTCGCCTTGATGCCGAACTTGTTCGTCGCGAACTTGCACGTTCACGAGAACAAGCTGCCGACCTCATTGAGTCACGTTCTGTTCTCGTCAATGGAATTCCTGCGACCAAACCAGCTACACAAGTAGATGCAGAAACATCGATCGTAATTCAAGGTGATCGTGATGATTTTGTCTCTCGTGGCGGACATAAACTTGCAGGAGCGCTCGACGTTTTTACTAAGGTAGCCGTTGAGGGTAAGACCTGTCTTGATGCGGGGGCGTCCACTGGTGGTTTTACTGATGTATTGCTCCGTCGCGGCGCCAAGAAAGTCGTTGCAGTCGATGTTGGTTACGGGCAACTTGCGTGGGAACTCCGCACTGATGAGCGCGTCAAAGTTCTTGATCGCACCAACATCCGACACCTCACTGGCGATCAAGTGGGCGAAGAAATTGAACTCGTAGTTGCAGATCTTTCCTTTATCTCGCTCTCGCTCGTACTTCCAGCACTTGCTGCCGTCTCCCGGCCTGATGCAGATTTTGTCTTGATGGTTAAACCTCAATTCGAGGTTGGCCGCGAGAAACTTGGTGCAGGGGGAGTCGTTCGCGATCCTGAACTTCGTAAAGCCGCGGTGCTCGATGTTGCAGATTCTGCATACGATGTTGGATTAGGCACGATGGGCATTGCAGCAAGCCCACTTCCGGGACCTGCAGGAAATGTCGAGTATTTCCTATGGCTTCGTCGTGGTGCGCCAGCAATTAGTGAAGTCGATCTCGACCGCGCAATCGCAGATGGTCCAGCATGACACTTCGTCGCGCAGTCTTCTTTGCAAATCCTTCACGCCCAGAAGCGGTAAATGCTGCTGGCGAATTAGCTGCACTGTTAGCCGCAGAAAACTTTGAAATTGTTTCACCAACAGAAGTTTCTATTCCTGGCGTCACGTCAGTTTCTGTCGACGCAATTGGTGATGTTGAAATTGCCGTTGTTCTTGGTGGCGATGGAACGATACTTCGCGGCGCTGAAGTTACTTTGCTCCGTGATATTCCACTACTAGGAATCAACTTGGGGCATGTTGGTTTCTTGGCAGAGGTAGAGAAGCCAAGCCTTGCCGCGACTGCTGAGAGCATTATCAATAAGACATACGTTTATGAAAGTCGCATGGTTCTTGGCTATAACGTAATCCGTAATGGAGAAGAAATCTCTCAAGGTTGGGCGCTCAACGAAATTACTGTCGAACGTGACAGCACAACAATGGTGGAACTCTTTGTCGAGATCGATCGTCGCCCTTTGTCGCATTGGGGTTGTGATGGCTTGATCTGTTCCACTCCAACTGGATCTACTGCATACGCATTTAGCGCTGGAGGACCCGTACTCTGGCCGGAAATCGACGCACTCGTACTTCTACCAATTTCGGCGCACGCTCTCTTCTCGCGTCCAATGGTGGTTTCAACTCAATCTGAAATCGTTGTTACCGTCGAGTCGCATGTCGCCCTTTTATCAGCTGATGCTCTCCGCAAGTTGCCTCTGATTGCAGGTGATCGAGTTGTCATCACTCGTAATCCTCACACAATTCGCTTGGCGCATGTGAAGCCAACTCTCTTTACCGACCGACTCGTTGCGAAGTTCAAGCTTCCTGTCGAAGGATGGCGTGGTGAGTGATCGCACCTTTCTAGAAGAGATCTCTATTCGCAACCTCGGCATCATTGAAGAGTCTCGTTTAGAACTCGGTCGCGGCCTCAATGTTCTGACTGGCGAAACCGGTGCTGGTAAGACAATGATCCTTACTGCGCTCAATCTCGTTCTAGGTGGTAAGTCTGATAGCGCACTCGTTCGCCATGGACAGGATCGACTGATTGCAACTTCAACTTTCTCTTGCACAAACCAGGTAAATCCAGCGCTGTTAGCCTCTCTTGAAGAAAGTGATTGCGCAGTTGAAGATGATGCCCTTATTTTCACTCGCTCCGTTACTTCCGAAGGCAAGAGCAAGGCGCAGTGCAATGGAGTGACAGTCCCAGCAAGCACTCTCTCTGAATTATCTGAGCATCTCATTGAAATTCATGGCCAATCTGCAAACACACAATTGATCAAACCTGCTCGTCAGCGCGAACTTCTCGATCGTTTCGGTGGAGCCCCGATTGTTGCAGCGCTCTCTGATTATCAGAATAATTACGATTCCTATTCTGAACTCAAGGCGCGCATCAAAGCGATGAAAATGGCAACGTCTGCTCGTGATCAAGAGATTGCAGAGCTGGAAGAGTTCCTTAAATCATGGAGCTCCCTCAAGGCAACGCGCGGTGAAGTTGCAGCAACTATCGATGAGATTTCACGGTTATCAAGTGTTGAGGATTTGCGTGTTGCAGCAACAGGAGCTCATGAAGCAACCTCAGATGAAGACTCAGGTGCGCTTACATCACTTGGAGCTGCAAAGAGATTTCTTGAAACTGCTAAAGGTCGCGATTCACGACTTGATGAGATTTCTGATCGCGTCGCAGAGAGCTTCTATTTGCTGGACGAAGCAGTACGTGATTTGTCCTCTTATCTATCATCGTTAGAAGCAGATCCAGATCGACTCAATGAACTTCAAGAACGTCGTGCAGCGTTAACCGCATTTGTGAAGAAGTGGGGTAGCGCTGGCGAGCCTGATGAAGTCATGGTTGCACTCGCCGCCCGTGCAAAGAGCGGTCGAGAAAGTATCGCCGATCTCAAGGGTGGCGATGAACGTATCGCAGAGCTTGAAGATGAACTTTCTGCAATAAAGAAGCAGTTAATCTCCTCGGCTAGAAAATTGACGAACGCTCGGACGCAGGCGGCTCTCGCTTTATCCAATGCTGTTTCAGATGAATTGCAACAACTTTCTATGCCGCATACTCAATTGATCGTCGATGTAGAAACGCCAGAATTCTCTAGTGCGTTGAAAGAGAGTGATTTCACACTTCATGGATGGGATGAAGTTTCCATTTCTATAAAGGCACATGCCAACGCTTCGAAGGTCGCAATCGGTAAAGGCGCATCAGGCGGTGAAATGTCGCGCATCATGTTGGCGCTCGAAGTCGTTATCGCTAAGACTTATCCAGTCGGCACATATATCTTTGATGAAGTTGATGCCGGCGTTGGCGGAAAGGCTGCGATTGAGGTCGGCCGTCGATTGCACTTGCTCGCTCAGAGCGCCCAAGTCATTGTCGTGACACACCTTCCACAAGTGGCCGCATGGGCAGATACCCATTTCCGTGTTGAAAAGCGCAGTGACGGCTCGATCGTTGAATCAGGGGTTGAAAAGCTCTCTGATTCTCAGCGGGTAGAGGAGATTGCCCGCATGCTTGCAGGTCTGGAAGAGTCCTCAAGTGCCCTAGAACACGCTGGAGAACTCCTTTCGATGCGAGGTGTAGACGTAAATCGATGATAGGTTCGACTTCCATGAGCCAAAAAGACAATAGCCATGGACACGTCACAAAACATATCTTCGTAACAGGTGGCGTCGCCTCAAGTCTAGGCAAAGGTCTTACCGCATCCAGCCTCGGCCGTCTTCTAGTGGCCCGCGGAATCCGCGTCACGATGCAGAAGCTCGATCCATACCTCAATGTAGATCCAGGGACCATGAACCCATTCCAGCATGGTGAAGTCTTTGTCACCGATGATGGAGCCGAGACCGACCTCGATATCGGCCACTATGAGCGCTTCCTTGATCGCAACCTTGAAGGTTCAGCCAACGTCACAACCGGTCAGGTTTATTCACGAGTTATCGCACGCGAGCGTCGCGGAGAATATCTTGGAGAAACGGTTCAAGTAATTCCTCACATTACCAATGAAATTAAAGAGCGCATGCTCGGTAATGACTCACCTGATATCGATGTTGTTATCACTGAAATCGGTGGAACGGTCGGCGACATTGAGTCACAACCATTCTTAGAGGCTGCACGACAAATTCGCCAAGAAGTTGGTCGCGATAATGTTTTCTATTTGCACATCTCACTGGTTCCATACATCGGTCCGTCAGGCGAGCTCAAGACAAAGCCAACTCAGCATTCAATTGCAGCCCTCCGCAGCATCGGTATTGCACCAGATGGCATTGTTCTCCGTTGCGATCGTCCAATTCCTGAAGGTATTAAGAAGAAGATTTCGTTGATGTGCGATGTCGACATTGAAGCTGTTGTTGCAGCAGTAGATGCTCCATCAATCTATGACATTCCGAAGGTTCTCAATCACGAAGGCCTTGACTCATACATCGTGCGTCGTCTCAGCCTTGGTGGCCATGATGTTCAGTGGGGCGAATGGGATGCACTTCTCGAGAAGGTACACAATCCAGCACACCACGTTCGTGTGGGCCTCGTTGGAAAGTACATCGATCTTCCAGATGCCTACCTTTCCGTCTCCGAAGCGCTTCGCGCGGGTGGTTTTGCAAATAATGCAAAGGTAGAACTTCTCTGGATTCCTAGCGATAACTGTGAAACACCAGATGGCGCGAAGTCTGAACTTTCCACACTCGATGCAATCTGCGTTCCAGGTGGATTCGGTATTCGCGGAATCGAAGGAAAGTTAGGCGCACTTAAGTTTGCGCGTGAAAATAAGATTCCAACCCTTGGTCTCTGTCTCGGATTGCAATGTATGGTGATTGAAGCAGCTCGCAATCTTGCAGGAATTGCAGATGCAAGTTCTGCAGAGTTCACTCCTGATAGCGGTACGCATGTAATTGCAACAATGGCAGAGCAGATGGATATCGTGGCAGGAGATGCCGACATGGGCGGCACTATGCGACTTGGTCTTTATCAGGCTCAATTAACGCCAGGTTCAATCGTCGCCGAGGTTTACGGTTCAACTGAGATTTCTGAGCGCCACCGCCATCGCTACGAGGTCAATAACAAGTATCGCGATCAGATTGCTGCAGCAGGAATCAATTTCTCCGGAATCTTTGCGGAAAAGAACTTAGTTGAATTTGTTGAACTTCCACGTGAAGCCCATCCATACTATGTCGGAACGCAGGCTCATCCAGAGCTTCGTTCACGTCCAACGCGTCCACATCCATTGTTTGCGGGTCTTATCGCTGCAGCAATCGCCAAGAAAGGCTAACCATGCTCGTCGGTGTTCCTAAAGAAATCAAAGTCCTCGAAGCGCGTGTAGCACTTACTCCTGAAGGAGCCTCGGAATTTATTCGCGCGGGCCACTCTGTTGTCGTTGAAAAAGGAGCAGGTCTCGGTTCTGCAATTACCGACGAGCAGTACATCGCAGCTGGTGCATCCATCGAAGCTGATGTTGAAAAGATCTGGCGCGATGCAGACATGATTCTTAAGGTGAAAGAGCCAATTGAGGCTGAGTACCCACGTCTTCGCGCAGGACAGATTCTCTTTACATACCTTCACCTAGCAGCAAGCAAGGCATGTACCGATGCCCTTATCGCCAGTGGAACAACGGCAATCGCATATGAAACTGTTGAACTCAACGGAACTCTGCCATTGCTTGCACCGATGTCTGAAGTAGCTGGTCGTCTTGCAACACAGGTGGGGGCAACTGCACTTCAGAAGCCAAATGGTGGTCGCGGCGTTCTCCTTGGGGGAGTGCCAGGAGTTGCTCCAGGTAAAGTTGTTGTGATTGGCGGCGGTGTAGCTGGTCTTAACGCTGCGGTAATTGCAATGGGAATGGGCGCTGATGTCACCGTTCTCGATCGCTCACTTCCACGCCTTGCCTATATCGACACTATGTTTAATGGTCGCATCAAAACTCTTGCATCTACATATGGCGCAATTGATCGCGAAGTAAAGTCCGCCGATCTCGTCGTTGGCGCAGTGCTTGTTCATGGCGCAAAGGCTCCAAAGCTTGTGACAAACGAGCAGGTTAAGGGCATGAAGCCAGGGGCAGTTCTTGTTGATATCGCTATCGATCAAGGTGGATGTTTTGAGGATTCACGAGCAACAACACATGCTGAGCCAACATTTAAGGTTCATGATGCAATCTTCTACTGCGTTGCAAATATGCCAGGTGCCGTTCCGGTTGCATCAACATATGCGCTGACAAATGCGACTCTTCCATATGCGCTCTCTCTCGCTAATAATGGGTGGGAAGCTGCAATTGCAAAGGACTCAGCTCTTGCTAAGGGGCTCAATGTTCACGCAGGAAAAGTTTGCTATGAGGCGGTTGCGGTAGCCCATGGCTATTCAATGTGACCTTGCAATAACTTCTTATCTCGATCACTTAACAATCGAGCGAGGACTTTCAAGGAATTCGATTGAAAGTTATAAGCGTGATCTCACTAAGTTTGAAGCGGGACTTGCTGAATCAGGGAAGAAATATGATTCACTCACTGAGTCAGATATCTCTACTCTGGTTGGCGAACTCTCCAAGAACGGACTGTCGCCCTCATCCATAAATAGATTCCTCTCATCAGTAAAAGGTTTCTATAAGTACTGTGCTATTGAATATCAGATTTCCAATCCAATGACCGATATAAATCAATTCAAGATTGCCCGTAAGCTCCCTAAGGCACTTTCAGTCGAAGAAGTTTCACGTCTGATTGAATCAGCAGATAACCCAGCAATTCCATCCACTCTTCGCGATCGCGCGATTCTTGAAGTTCTCTATGGAACTGGCGCCCGTGTGGCTGAACTTGTGGGAATTGATATGAGCGATATTTCAACCGACAAATTTGAAGGCGAAGAGATCACGATTCTCAAACTCCGTGGCAAGGGATCAAAAGAACGTTTAGTTCCACTTGGAAAGTTTGCAAAAGAAACTATCGAGAATTATGTGGTGCGCTTGCGTCCTGGTTTGCTAGCAAAGAATTCACAGAACGAACGAGCACTTTTTCTAAATTCGCGCGGAACGCGTTTGACCCGACAATCAGCGTGGAGCACAGTCTTGAAAGCTGCAAAGGCAACTGGCTTGGAAGGTCGAGTCTCTCCACACGTATTTAGGCATAGTTACGCAACGCATTTATTAGATGGTGGCGCTGATATTCGAGTGGTGCAAGAGCTGCTTGGACATGCCTCCGTTACAACAACTCAGATTTATACGTTGGTAACAATAGATAAGGTGCGCGAAAGTTACTCTCTCGCGCACCCTCGATCTAAATAAGTATTAGAGACCGCGTAAACGGCGAGCAAGAATGCTCTGTTCTCCCTTTGACTCAAGGTCAGCGATAATTACTGCGATTGACTCGCGAACGATGCGACCGCGATCTACTGCAAGCCCTAAATCTCCACGCAACATGAGACGCGCTTGATCGAGATCGAAGAGCTCATCAGGGGAGAGGTAGACGGTAATTTTCTCATCGTGACGTTCACGACCTGATGGTGACTTATCAGCTTGAGTTACTCGACGGCGAGGAATTGAACGCACGCCTTTCTTCGCTTTAGGTGCAGATTGAGTTACAGGTGCAACTGATGGTGCGGCAACTGGTTCGGAGATAACTTCGCGAACTGCAGAGAGTGCAGGTACTGTATTGCGGAAGAGTTCATCCGCTCCTGGCAAACTAGCTCT
>JBJTMX010000053.1:0-2751 GCA_046070745.1 Candidatus Planktophila sp. | reverse complement strand
GCGCGCATCCAGTTGCGGTTTCCCTTGACCGTATTAATTTCACCGTTATGGGCGATGTAGCGATAAGGGTGAGCAAGCGGCCAGGATGGGAATGTATTGGTAGAAAAACGTGAGTGAACGAGTGCGAGAGGTGAAGCAACGCGATCATCGCTGAGATCTGGGAAGAATTCTTCAAGCTGACCTGTAGTCAACATTCCCTTGTAGACTATTGTCTGTGATGAAAGTGATGGGAAGTAAAGATCGAGATCGTGCTCAGCACGCTTGCGAAGACAGAACACCTTACGATCAAGGGCAATTCCTGATTCATTGTTCTTGCCCGCAACGAATACTTGATGAAAATCTGGCATCACTGAGAGCGCAGTCTTTCCAAGTGAAGATGAGTTAATAGGAAGTGCGCGCCATCCAAGAACTGTGAGTCCTTCTTCTGTCGCTAGCTTTTCAATCTCGCCTTTGAGATCTTTTCCCTTTGCTACAAATGCGATACCGGTTGCATATGAACCTTCAGCTGGAAGATCGAAATCTACAACTGCGCGATAGAACGCATCTGGTACGCGAATAAGAATTCCTGCGCCATCACCTGAATCAGGTTCAGCCCCTGATGCACCGCGGTGCTCGAGATTACGAAGTGCGGTAAGTGCCTTCTCAACGATTTCATGCGTTGCAACTTTATTGAGCGTTGCCACCATCGCAACGCCGCATGCATCATGCTCGTTGGCTGCGTTGTAGAGACCTTGTGGGGTTGGGTAATTGCTGTGAAGCACCATGGTCGTTGTCCTTGCCTTCTTAAATTTCAAGAGTTCAACGGTGACAACGATGGCCCGCCTTAGGTCACGAAGGGTAGCAACCCCAAGGGCGCGATGACTACTTTATTGAGGGCGTTTACGCCACAGAGGCGTGGAAGAGCTGGCCGATTCCCGCGGTAATTGCCATGCCGAGGCAGCCACCGATGAGGACGCGAAGGGTTGGGATGAGCAGCTTGGAGCCTGCAGTCTTTGCTCCGATAGCGCCAGCGATGATTAATCCGACGATTGTGAAGCCCACGATAGAGAAAGAGATTTTTCCAAGGGTGGGGGCAAAAGCTGCTGCAAATGGAATGAGGCCACCGAGTGCGAAGGAGAGAGCCGAAGCGATAGAGGCCTGACCTGGTCGAGCCTTGCTATGAGGATGATGGCCGAGCTCATCACGAAGGTGAGTATTGAGCGCATCTTTCTCTGTCAGTTGCACAGCAACCTGGCGAGCGAGATCTTCTTCTAATCCGCGCTCTTTATAAATCTCTACAAGCTCTTCGAGCTCACCTTCAGGGTCAATTGAAAGGTGCTCGATTTCAAGTAAACGATCTGACTCTTCAATATCTGTCTGCGATGAGACAGAGATGTATTCACCAACGGCCATCGACAGCGCGCCTGCTGCGATTCCAGCAGCACCGGTTGAGATGATGATCGACTTTGCATTATCTAGTGATGCACTAGCTGCTGCTACACCGACCATCAGTGATGCGGTTGAGACTAAGCCGTCATTAACACCGAGAACTGCTGCACGAAGCCAGCCAGCGCGATGACCTCTATGTTCGAGATTGCGGAGATAGACATCTTCAAGACCCATATTTCTACCTTACCGTGTTGAACGAGAAAAACCGCGGAAGGCAGCGAGTGCTGCTCCCCCAATAAGCAGGGCAACAAAGACGTTGATTCGAATTCCTGCAATCTGGTGCGCATCGTCGATGCGAAGGAGTTCAAATCCAAGGCGACCAATGCAGTAAGAAGCGACGTAGAGAGCGAAGATCTGACCCGCTGCCAACTTCCTGCCTAGTAGAAGAAGGAGCGCACCTACAGCTGCGCACCAGAGGGATTCATAGAGAAAGGTGGGATGAAAAGTCGCAAATTCTTGATATCCAGATGGTCTCGCCCACCGTGGAATTTCTAGCGCCCACGGCACAGAAGTGGGACGTCCAAATAACTCTGCGTTAAACCAATTTCCCCAACGACCAATCGCTTGAGCAAAGACGATTCCGGGTGCAACTGCATCTGCAAAGTGGCGGAAGGTGGGAAGTTCTTTTCTGCGTGCGATTGATTGATAGGAAAGAAAAGCACCAAGGGCTCCGAGTGCAATAGCTCCCCAGATTCCAAGTCCACCTTGCCAAATCTTGAGAATGTTTTCGGGGTGTCCGTTCTTGCCGAAAAATCTCTCAGGCGTTGTTACTACGTGATAGAGACGTCCGCCTAAGACACCAGCAGGAACTGCAACGATTGCAACATCACCAACAACTCCACGTGCTTCTGGAAATGCAGAAGTGAATCTGCGGTTACTCAACCAGATTGCAACTGCCACGCCTGTGATGATGCAGAGAGCATAGGCATGCACAGTGAAAGGCCCGAGTTCCAGTACCGAGACGCTCGGTGTTGGAATTGAGCGATGCATATTAACCGCGCTCTACAGCTGCTTTAAATTTAGTTGCATCAAAGTACTCGGTCTTGCGATCGATCTCTTTGCCATTAACGAAAACAGTTGGTGTTGAATTTACGCCTGACTTTGAGCCAGCTTCTGCAACCTTTGATACCCATCCAAGGTACTTTCCATCTTTGACACATGAAGAGAATGAATCGCTCTTAATGCCAGATGCCTCAGCGATTCCAATAATGCGATCGTTTGTCCAGGTACCTGAATTCTCTGTCGCTGGCTGGTTTGCATACATACCTAGGTGGTAATCAAGGAATTTATTCTCATCATTTGCGCATGCACCAGCATTTGCAG
>JBJTMX010000052.1:0-19125 GCA_046070745.1 Candidatus Planktophila sp. | reverse complement strand
GCAACAATCAATCAACAGGATGTACTGCTCGAAGCGATGTACTCGGCTTACTTTGAAAAATCACATCCATTATTTAGTCACGACGATTTAGTTGCGGTAGCAACTTCAGCGGGGTTACATGAGACTGAGATCCGTGCAGTTCTTGACAGTGGCGCGTTTAAGGATGAGGTTATTGCAGATCGCTCTCTTGCCTCCCAACTTGGTGCCACAGGCGTTCCATTCTTCGTCGTCGATATGAAATATGGCATCTCTGGGGCTCAACCACTGGAGGCATTTACCCAAACCCTCGAAGCTGCATGGGCAGAGGCGCACTCATAAACCTATAGAATTACGCTCTCATCCAGTACCACTGGAGGCGGTAGCTCAGTTGGTTAGAGCCCCGAACTCATAATTCGGTCGTCGTCGGTTCGAGCCCGACCCGCCACACTTAATTGTTAGCAAATACCTTTAAGGCTCCCCCGTAACAGGCAACCCAAGTGCGATTTGTGGAAGAGTCATAGGTAACACCGATTGGTTCGTTACAGACCTTAATAGTTTGAATAACCTTCATATCCGAAGTGCGCACCTTTGACACCGTATCGCTCTTAAAGTTGACTACAAAGAGAGCGCTGCCATCACTTGAAATATCGAGGCTGCGAGCAGCTTCACCTGTCTTCACGCTCTTTATGGTTCTGTTGCCGACTAGATCCCATGCTTGAACTTTTCCTGAGATATTCATCGTCACATAGAGCTTGGTGCCATCCGGAGAGATTACAACTGCGCGAGGATTGGATCCCACTGGTACAAGAGTTTTTGAAAAGTTACTCAAGTCAATGCGATGGATATTAGATCCGCCCATCTCGGCAACATAGGCGTATTGGCTGTCATCGCTGATCGCAATTCCACGCGGATAGCGGCCAATCTTGATTGACTTGACCGTCTTACCTGAGTCAACAGAAATTACGGTGACTGTATATGAGCACCAATTGCTGACAAGGATGTACTTGTTATTGGGAGTAACTTTGACAACCTTAGGAACCGAACCAACGGGAAAAACTGCATCAATCTTTTCCGTCGTTAAGTTGATACGCGAGAGAAAACTAGTATCGAAGCCAGATGCTGGAGAACAAACATCATGGCCCTCCTTATTAAAACCTTTGCCGTAAATCGCATAGTTAGTGAAGTACAGGTACTTTCCATCAGGCGAATAGGCTCCTTCTACGGGAGCGCCTTTGTAGGTGCCGGAATATTGCTTGAAACCGAAATCTGAAAGCACGACGGAGTCGGCAACGGTGGCGATGAGCTCGCCCTTATTGGCGTCATAGATAGTCACGCTGTGGTTGTACATCATGTTCTGCGCGCTAATGAGGCCACTATCTGATGCCAAGACAGACTTTGGAGAAATCGTTCCTCCGATAGTCTTTATCAACACCATCTTCTGATCGGAGTTGAGGGGCGTTTCCGCCATCGCTGAATTCTGCATCACAAGAAGCAGAGCGAGGGGTAACACTAGGGATTTGCGCATATTTCAATACTATCGGCAATCTCTCAGCCACTATTCACCGAAATCATCCTGAATTTTCAATGAGGTATGTCTTAATACACCTATGGAATCACTCTTGTACTCAATCAACGGTCTGCCAGTTCATGCGCTTATTGTTCACTTTGCAGTCGTTATCTTGCCACTTGCAGCAACGGCTCTGATTGCCCTTATTTACATGCCAAAGCTGAAGGGACAATACTCCTTCATCACAACTGTCGGAATCGTTCTTGGATCCGCGGCGGTATTAGTGGCAAAGCAATCCGGAGAGGCTCTGGCAGAGAAGATAGGAACACCAGTGAAACATTCAAACTATGCAACTCTTTTAACCGCGACATCATTTGTCTTGATGGTACTTACTCTCATTTGGTATCGCTCCACGAAGGGTCGTCGCTCACGTGTTGTCACTCCGATTGGGCACGCAACAGTTATCGCGGCGATTGCCGTACTTGGACTTACATTTCTTACCGGCCATACTGGCGCCCAAGCTGTGTGGCAGGGCAAACTTCCTGAAGCCACCGCCTCAGCTGCAGCGTCATCAAAGGCGACGCCAAAAGCGACTGCCACAAGCAAAGTTGCAGGAACTTACAGTGCATCCGATTTAAAGAAGCATGCTTCAGCTGCAAGTTGCTGGTCTGCCATCAACGGAAATGTTTACGACTTAACAAAGTGGATTAACCGGCACCCAGGTGGACCTTCGGTGATTAAAGCTCTCTGTGGCATTGATGGATCGTCAATGTTTAATGGACAGCACGGCGGTCAATCACGTCCCGTAAGTACTTTGGCGTCTTACAAGATCGGTAAGTTCGCCTAAACTACTAACCATGTCCACAAAGGTATGGAAAGCAAAAGATGCGGCAAAATGCCTCATCGTTCCAAGCGAACTCGACCATAAATATTCGCGCGGAACGTTAGGCGTCATCACTGGTTCTGCAAAGTATCCAGGCGCCTCAGTTCTTTCAACCAACGCCGCCCTTGCAACTGGACTTGGCGTTCTTCGTTTTCATAGCAATTCAGGTCTTGCGCACTTAGTGCTGCACACCGCTCCTGAAGCGTTGGTGCAACCAGGTCCTGTCACTGCTTGGCTAGCTGGTTCTGGCATCGACGCGAAGAAGTACAGCGATTTCACAACCTGGCTTCGCCATCGTTGGTTTGTACTTCTCGATCGTCAGAGCGTTCCCACTGTTCTCGATGCTGGCGCTCTTCATCTTGCAGGCTCTCTTGAACAACCGACGTTGATTACTCCACATTCAGGCGAACTTTCTCGCCTTCTTGCACAACGTGGCGTAATTGCAAGCGCCGAACTCATTGAATCAAACCCACGCGAATGGGCGCAGAAAGCCTCAGAGTTATTGGCGGTCACAGTTCTATTGAAGGGCTCTCGCACAGTTGTTGCGCAGAACGAATATGTGATCGAACTTCCTGTTGCAACGCCATGGCTTGCAACTGCAGGAAGCGGTGATGTTCTCGCAGGAATTATTGGCGCATTGGTTGCAACGAATTATATTGAGATTCTTAACGATATGAAGCGTCTTGCAGATGTCGCGGCGACCGGTGCCTTGATTCATAACCTTGCAGCGGTGAAGGCGTCAAAGGGTGGACCGATATCTGCTTCACGAATTGTTGAAGAGATTTCAGAAGTCATAGCTTCAATCCTCAAATAGACCGCACTTACCCGAGCGTAACTTCACGTTATCTTCACAAGAGCATCACATCCGCTCTCTACCCTCACTTTTCTCGCTACCGTCACACCATGACAACACTTCAGATTGAAAAGCCTCGCATTCTTATCCTCGATTGCAATCGATTCGAACTCGCAACTTTGTCAGATTCGCTCAAGCTTCAAGGCCTCGACGTGGTGGGCCAGGCAGCTGATCCCAATAGCGCCACACAGCTCTTTCGCGCAGTCCACCCTGATGCAGTGATTCTCAACTTCCAGGGTTGCGATCGCTCCTGCATCGACTTCCTCATTAGCGTGAAGAAATTATCGCCTGCACTAGGCATAGTCCTATTGACTGACTCCCCTGATCTTCGCCTCTATGGCATCACTCAAGATGAGCTTCCTCAAGGAGTTCAGATCCTTGAAAAGTCAGCTCTCAATGAACTCCGCGAAATCCGACTCGCAATTGATGCATCCCTCAAAGAAGGTGCGCGCACTACATGGCTTGCCAACGATTGGAATTCAGCGCTCAATTCTTTGACTGATATTCAAGTTGAAACACTTCGACTTCTTGCGTTGGGTTTGAGCAATTCTGATATCGGACGTGCCCGCTATGTCAGCGAGAAATCTGTCGAGCAGACCATCACGCGAATTGCTCAGCACCTTCATGTCGTCCATGAGCGCGGCCGTAATATGCGCGTCATCCTTGCCACCGAGTACTTCCGTTGGCTCGGTTCGTCACGCGAGCACGCAATCTAGTTACTGCCGACTGAGGTAAAGTCGGGGTGTGTCCACAGAAATCACCCTCGCAGATCTTCGTACCCGTTGGAATGAGGTACTAGATCTCCTCGAGCGCAATAACCGAGTGGCATGGATGGCTTTCTTCGACGGCCGCCTTGACTCGTTTAGTAACGGTCGCCTGACCCTTGATTTCTCAGATCCAGCAAAGCTTGCAACTGGCCATGATTATCGTGAAGCCCGCCTTCGCATGGCGACACAACTTCAGAGCGCAATCCGCGACATCTTTGGAATATCAGTAGTGGTGCTCGAGAAGTAAATGTTTACCAAGAAGGCAATCGCAGGTCTATCTGCAGCAACGTTTCTCGCATTTCCTATTACCGCTCCTCCATCAGTAGCTGCGCCACAAGAATCCGTTCTTGCAATGGCCGGGCCTGGTAATCGCATTCACGGCGCAGACATCAGTCGCTGGCAACATCCAGGTGATAAGCCCATTAACTTTTCGAAGATGAGCGCTGCAGGTCTGCGCTTTGTGATGATTAAGGCATCGGATTCCAGGCAAGATGCAGATTTATTGGCCGTCAAATATCTCGCAGGAGATCGCAGTGGCGCACAGGCGAATGGCATCTATACAGGTTTCTATCACTACGCGCTCTTGCCCGATGTCACAACTCCTTCTGCAATCACCAGAGATGCAACTGTGCAGGCGCAGAAAGCTGTCTGGCGATTAGCATCTCTCGGCGGTTATAACGAGATGGATCTTCCATACGCACTCGACCTAGAAAATAACTGCGTGCGCTATCGCAGTAATAAGTCGTGCTCTCAGCGGGCAACTCGTACAGCAGTAACACTCTGGGCAAAAACGTTTATGGCAACGGTGAAAGCAAAGACTAGTCGCACGCCGATCTTCTACTCATATCCCACATTTCTTGAATCTGCGATGAGTCGCGATAAGGAGCTTGCTCAATATCCACTGTGGCTTGCTCAATATGCAATTGATCCACATATTCCCACAGCTCAACCTGGCATGAAGAGCGTGGGTTGCTATGTGCACTCGTGGACTACTGCTGCCTGTAAATCACAGTGGGTGGTCTGGCAGTACACATCATGCGGAATCGCACCTAAATATGGAGTCCCAGGTACTCGCGTAGATCTCAACATCTTCCGTGGCACGCAGGATGCTTTCCTGGCCCTTGCCACCGGTACATGGGTACCTGATCAAACCGAGATGATGCCTCACGGTGAAACATCCACAATGGTTCTTGATTATGTTGCTGCATCATCGACCGATAAGAATGTGATTTTCTCACTGCAAGTACTACGCCCAGATAGCTCTCCAGTAGTTACGGGAGATGTGAAATTTGTATCTGGACCAAATGCTTTGCCTTTTAAATTTACTCAATCAGTTGTGCGTGCAACCAGTGGTTACTGGAAGATTTCGTTGAAGACAGATTTAGCTGGAACATGGAACGGCCAATTGCGGTTTAATGATCCTTCAGAGACTCATGCTGATGTCATGGTTCCAGTGACATTTACTCTGACTCAAGGAGCTGCGCCACTTCCAACGCCAAGCCCTACACCAAAGGCAACACCTAAACCTGTGACCTCAAATGGATGCAAGAATCAGATTAAGAATTGAGTAGCTGCTGTAGAGCATCTACTTCAGCTTCTACCTGCTCGCGATAATCAGCAACTGATGCTTTCTTCTCTTTAGCACTCCAACCAAGGACTGGCGCAATTAACGCTGCAACATCGTCAGCTAAATCTGCGCCAGCACCTGGTGCTTCAAAGGCAAGACGTGTACGACGTGAAATCACATCGTCAACAGACATTGCACCTTCATGCGTTGCCGCATAGACAATCTCTGCCTTGAGATACGGCAAGTCTGTAGCGAGCGGCTTTGCAAGCTTCTTATCGTCAACGATGAGCCCGAGGACTTCGCTGATAAGCGAGCCGTAACGGTTGAGCAGGTGACCCACTGACTTCTCATCGATGCCATATTCCTCAGCAATTTGAGCTGTCTGTTGAGTCAAAGCAAAGTATCCATCAGCACCAACGATCGGGAGCTTCTCTGTGCAAGAAGAGTTAACAAGTCGGCGCAAATCAGTGACTGCAAGATCAATCGCATCCTTGCCCATCACACGATATGTGGTGTATTTACCGCCTGCGATGCTGACAAAACCTGGCGCACTGCGATCTGTGGTGTGTTCGCGAGAAAGCTTGGTTGTTGTTGAATCTTTCGAATTAGCTACCAATGGGCGAAGTCCTGCATAGACCCCAATGATTTCTTCACGCTTGAGCTGTGGATCAAGGACTTTATTGGCCTGATCAAGAATGTACTGAATATCTTCATTTGTTGCATGTGGGTGGGCGCGATCTCCATCGTACGGAGTATCAGTTGTTCCCACGATCCACTTATCGCCCCAAGGAATAAGGAAGAGAACAGAGACGGCAGTCTTTAAGATGATGCCAGTATTCGACTTAATCGCGTCACCTGGAACGACGATGTGAACGCCCTTTGACATTGTCACGCCATAGCCTGGCTTGAGATCAAACCTGGCATGCATCTCATCACTCCAGATACCGGCACACATCACAACTGACTTTGCGGAAACTTTAATCTTCTTCCCGGTGACAGTGTCGGTGACTGTTGCGCCGACAACTTTCTTACCGTCGCGAATAAGTTGATCAACCTCAACACGAGTTGCGATTGTTGCTCCGTGGCGACGTGCGGTGCGAATAATCATCATGGTGTGGCGAGCGTCGTCCACCTGTGCGTCGTAATACTTAACTGCACCAGTGACAATGTCCTGGCGAAGCGATGGTGCGATTTCGGCAATCTTCTTCTGCGACATGTGCTTATGCCATGGCAGTGCGCGCTGGAATCCACGAAGTACGTCGTAGAGCGCAAGTCCGGCACCAACGTATGCGCGATCTTTTGCCTTTTCATGAAGCGGATAAAGGAAACCGACTGGCTTTACCAAATGCGGGCTAAGAGATGAAACCATGAGTTCACGCTCGTGAAGTGCTTCACGCACTAGCTTAAAATCGTATTGTTCAAGGTAACGAAGGCCGCCATGAATCAACTTGCTTGAACGGCTTGATGTGCCGGATGCGATATCGCGCGCTTCAACGAGAGCGACTTTTAATCCACGAGAAGCTGCATCTAAAACTGCGCCAGCGCCAGTGACTCCGCCGCCGATTACTAGAACATCGAATTCTTCGCGGACAAGGGCCGCAATGGCAGCATCGCGTTGTTCGGGGCTAAGTTCAGATGAAAACATGGCAGGTATACCGATTTCCGAAGCGATTGAGTAGGCTTAAGGATATGGCATTCGTTGGAAGTTTGGATCAAGGAACCAGTAGTTCTCGCTTTATGATCTTCGATCAGAGCGGCAAGGTTGTCGGTCAACATCAATTAGAGCATCGCCAGATTTTGCCTCAAGCCGGTTGGGTCGAACATGATGCCGCCGAAATCTGGGAGCGCGTCCAGGAAGTTATTTCTGGGGCGCTTAAGCAGGCAAACCTCATAGGTTCACAGCTATCGGCAATTGGCATCACCAATCAACGTGAGACAACAGTTGCTTGGGATTCATCTACCGGCCAGCCTCTTCACAACGCCATCGTCTGGCAAGACGTTCGCACTGCAGAGTACCTAGAAACTCTCTCTCCAGAAGCTCGTCAGACTTTGACTCATAAGAGCGGCCTCACTGTTGCTCCTTATTTTGCGGGCAGCAAAATGCACTGGCTTATCGAAAATTCTGCTGCGGTTCGAACTGCAATCGAAAATGGCACTGCGATGATTGGAACAATCGATAGTTGGCTACTCTGGAACCTTTCAGGCGGAACACAAGGTGGCGCTCATTTCACCGATGTCACCAACGCCAGCCGTACTTTATTGATGAACCTTGAAAGTCTTGATTGGGATTCCGAGCTTCTCGAGATTCTGCAGATTCCTCGATCAATACTTCCTGAAATCAAATCTTCATCCGAGATCTACGCCCACACAACACCACATGGTCCACTCGGCGCTGCAGTTCCTATCGCTGGAATCTTGGGCGATCAACAAGCGGCGATGGTCGGTCAGGTCTGTTTCGATCGCGGTGAGTCGAAAACAACATACGGCACCGGAAACTTTGCACTTCTTAATACCGGCACAGATATTTTCCGATCCAAAAATGGTTTGCTTACAACTGTTTGCTACAAATTTGGTGATCAACCAGCACGATACGCCCTAGAAGGATCAGTTGCTGTCACAGGTTCTGCAATCCAATGGTTGCGCGATCAATTAGGAATCATCACTCATGCTACCGATACTGAAGCACTGGCATCATCAGTAGTTGATACTGCAGGCGTTTACTTTGTTCCGGCGTTCTCTGGTCTCTTTGCACCATATTGGCGCAGCGATGCGCGCGGTGTCATTGTCGGACTAACTCGTGCAGCAACTAAGGCACACCTTGCACGCGCCGCTCTTGAAGCAATCTGTTATCAAACTCGCGATGTAATGGATGCCATGGTTGCAGATTCTGGTGTTCCAATGACCGAGATGCGAGTCGATGGTGGAATTACTTCCAACTCTCTTTGCATGCAGATGCAGGCAGACATCATGGGAATCGATATCACTCGTCCTCTTATTACAGAGACCACCGCTCTTGGTGCTGCATATGCAGCCGGCCTTGCTGTTGGAGTCTGGGCGAATACTGATGAATTGAAGAAACAATGGCAGCAATCTCGTCGCTGGAATTCAACAACATCGGAGGAGACTCGCACTGTGGGCTATGCCGGATGGAAGAAGGCAATCGAACGCACCCTTAATTGGGCGTAGCCGAGATAGGCTTACGCCACTATGAACGAGATTAAAGAGCTCTCAGCAGGCGTCATTCGTACCGATCGCACCATGAACGATGGTCGCACTATTCGCTATTACGACACTGCAGGGCAATCTCGCACAGTTGCAGATCATCGTGAGAAGGAAGAGCAGCCAGGAATCGGTGAACTCCGCCTCGATCCATTGGTCAATGAGTGGGTTGCTATGGCTGCTCACCGCCAAGGTCGCATCTTTTTGCCGCCTAAAGAGTTATGCCCGCTCTGCCCAACAACAGGTGAGCTCCTCACTGAAATTCCTGAATCTGAATATGAAGTAGTTGTCTTCGATAACCGCTCACCATCTCTTCGTCCGCCTACGGGCGATTTCGCGCTCCCGGATTTAGTCGGTGCAGATACTGATGAAGGTGTTGCTGCAGGAAAGTGTGAAGTCATTTGCTTTACAGGCGATCACGGTGGCTCCTTCAAGACTCTTTCACCTCAGCGCGTGCGCACACTGCTTGAGGCGTGGCGCGATCGCACAGAAGAACTTTCAAAACTTGCCTATGTTGAGCACATCGCTCCATTTGAAAACCGTGGCGAAGAAATTGGCGTCACACTCGCCCACCCACACGGTCAGATCTACGCATACTCATACCTTCCACCCCGCGTCACAAAGATGCTTGCAGTTGCTCGCGAACATAAAGAGAAGACAGGTCAAGTTCTCTTTGATGATGTGCTTGCTCGCGAACTTCGTGATGGCGTACGCATCATTGCTCGCAACGAACACTGGGTTGCTTACACACCATATGCGTCACGCTATCCATTTGAAATCCACGTAGTTCCACTTCAGCCAGTTGCTGATCTCACTGAGCTCTCCCCTGCAGCATGTGATTCATTCCCATCGATTGCCATTGAAGTCATGCAGCGCCTTGATGGAGTATTCGGTATCGAGATGGCCTACATCGCAGCGTGGCACCAAGCACCTGTCCGCCAAGGTCGAGATGTATTGCGCCTTCACTGGCAGATCACATCAGTGCGCCGTGCTCCAGGAAAGCTGAAGTACCTTGCAGGTTCAGAATCCGCCATGGGCGCATTCATTATGGATATGAAGCCAGAGCAATCTGCTCAGCAGTTGAAAGATGTAAAGCTGTAAACAATGGCAAGCCTCGAGAATTCATTCTTAGAACTTTTTGGACACAGGGCTGAGGTCCTTGCAGAGGCACCTGGTCGCGTTAACTTAATCGGCGAGCACATTGATTACAGCGAAGGCTTTGTTCTTCCTTTTGCTATTGCAGATCGCACCTATGCAGCAATCAGCCGCAATAACGACAACCTTGTACGTATTGCATCCCAGCAACGCAAGAACCGCATCTTCACCATCGACATTAACGATGTAAAGCCAGGCAGCGCTGGTGATTGGGAGAGGTACGTTCTCGGTGTTATCTGGACCATGGGCATCTCATCTGGCGTAGATATTTTGGTCGATGGCACCGTCCCTTCAGGTGCGGGTCTCTCATCATCTGCAGCACTTGAATGCTCTGTTGCTGTTGGACTTAATACTCTCTTTAACCTCGGTAAGTCACTTGAAGATATGGCTCGCGCAACACAGAAGGCCGAGAACGATTACGTCGGTGTGCCGTGCGGCATCATGGATCAATCGGTTTCACTTATGGGCCGTGAAGGTTCAGCCCTTCTCCTTGATTGCCGTGACCTCACTACCGAATCAGTTCCCTTTGATGTTGCATCCGCAGGTCTTGAACTTCTCATCATTGACACCCAAGCGCATCATGCTCTTGTCGACGGTGGTTATGCCGAGCGTCGTGCATCGTGTGAATCAGTAGCTGCGAAGTTTGGTATTCCATCTATGCGCCACTTAACGATGGATGTACTCAATTCACGTAAATTGGAGATTACTAAAACTGAATACATCCGTGCTCGTCACGCTGTCACCGAGATTCAGCGCGTCAAAGATGCTGTCGCAGCACTACGCGCAAATAACTTCACGACTCTTGGTCGCCTGATCAACGAATCCCATAACTCACTTCGCGACGACTACACCGTTTCATGTGTAGAGCTCGATGAGGCAGTAGATGCAGCCCGAACTGCTGGCGCACTAGGTGCTCGCATGGTCGGTGGCGGCTTTGGTGGAAGCGCCATAGCTTTGATTAAGGCTGATCAGATTGAATCAACAAAAGATGCAATCAAGAAAGCCTATGCTGACAAGGGCTTCAAGGCTCCACGTTTCTTCACATCTTTGCCTAGCGCTGGCGCTTCAGCTCAAACGCTTTAGTTTGTCGAACTAGGCGCAGATCCCAAAGTGACTGAGTAAGTCTTCTGACCACCTGTTGGGAGATCAACTGTTACAGAAACTACCGTGCCAGGCGCCTTTGAACGAATGCGCACGATGGCAGTTTCTGCGTCAGGAATCTTTACGCCATCAATGACGCGAATGATGGAGCCGGCCGGAATACCAGCCTTCTCTGCACCTTCACCAGCGCTGAGTTTGCTGATCTTTGCACCGGCTCCTGTGTAGGTTGAATCAAAGAAGACACCGAGAACAGGTCGTGTTGATTTACCTGTAGCAATGATTTCATCGATGATGCGCTTTGCCTCATTGATAGGAATTGAGAATCCAAGTCCGATATTTCCGCTGGTGCTGCCACTGCTCAGTGTTGCAATTGCAGAATTAACACCGATGATGCGACCTTGGGCATCAACGAGCGCTCCACCAGAGTTACCTGGATTAATCGCTGCATCTGTCTGGATTGCATCAACATATGACTGAGAATCGGTAGTACCTGTTGTTACTGGGCGATTGAGAGAAGAGATGATTCCGCTGGTCACTGTGTTGGCAAGTCCGAGAGGTGAACCAATTGCGAGAACTGGATCTCCCACGCTGACCTGAGAAGAATCACCGACTGCAATGACTGGAAGGTTACCTACGTTGACTTTCAAGACTGCAAGATCGTAGCTGGCATCGCGACCAACGATGGTTGCTTTGTACTGATCTCCACTGACGAGTTCAACGGTAATTGTTCCGTTTGTAGCAGCATCTGCAACAACGTGATTGTTGGTGATGATGTAGCTAGATGTTGCTGAAGTCTTATAGATAGATCCTGAACCATTTCCGCTGCCTGCTGTCGCAACTACCTTGATAGATACGACGGAAGGGGTAACAAGGGATGCGATTGACTTAGCATCAATCGATGTTCCACCTGCGCCACCGAGAACAACGGCGGTCCGGTTGGCAGAACATGCGCCATTGGTGGCGAGATAGAGAACTTTGGTGCGGGTATCGGCGCACGCTGTGACTGTCGGAGATGTGGTTGCGGCTGTGGCCATTGTTCCGGCGACTGCTGCTCCAGCTACAAATGTGATGACTGTTTTGAAGTTCTTCATGTGGCAGATATTGCCCGAGAATTCTGAGATTTTCCTGTCGGGGAAATTGGAAGATTTTTGGAAAATTGAGCCTTAAATACTGGGCTCCCTGACTTGGATTCGAACCAAGAACCTGTCGATTAACAGTCGACTGCTCTGCCGTTGAGCTATCAGGGAATGGCTTCGTGCGGAGCGCACTCTATCGCACGCTGGCGGGTGGGCCAAAATTAAAGGCTTCCGACCGCCAATTCATGCAGGCTACGGCGGGCGCTTTCGAGGGCGACCAACTGGGCGAAAGCTGCGTTGTACTCATCTCCATTTTCCACGGGGTTGAGTCGCTGAAGACGGGATTTGAGATCTGCGATTGCACGAGAGATTCCGACCTCGCGAAGGCGGGCGACAATACTTGCGACATAGCGTTCGGTGATTTCGCCTTCAGCGCGGATTGGCTCGACAGACAATTCTGTAAAGAGCGCCTTCATCTGAGGGTCTGCAATTTCCTCTGTTGTAAATGAACGAGTCGCACCCAATGAATTAATTGTCGCGGCAAGCGACTTGTATGCAGGATGAGTAAAAGATCCATCTTCGATAGTTATCCATGAACCAACGAGTGCGGGAAGTTGTACGCGTGCTTTAAGAACTTCTCGCTCGAGCATCAACGTTGGTTCAAGTGGATCTGGACGCCACGATGTATCGCTCTGCGCTTCATCCCCATGAGTTTCGTTGCTAGATGTCTGTGCAGGAATATTGCGAGCACCGGCAGCAACTGCGCGAGAAACGATTTCAACTTCTACGCCTAACCAACCAGCGAGCAATCGTGTGTACTCAGGGCGCAAAGACTTATCGCGAATCTGCGCCACAAGTGGAGCGGTCGCATTGAGTGCATTGACGCGCCCTTCTGCTGTATTGAGGTTATGTTGCTTGAGCTCTGTCTTGATTGCAAACTCAAAGAGAGGAATACGACGTGCGATCAGATCGCGAAGTGCGAGATCACCTTTATGTTGGCGAAGATCGCATGGATCAAGTCCATCTGGTTCAACGGCTACGAATGTTTGAGTCACAAACTTTTGGTCTTCGTTGAATGCGCGCATTGCAGCCTTCTGGCCAGCTGCATCACCATCGAATGTAAAGATTACTTCGCCGCGGAAGGCATCATCATCCATAAGTAGGCGCCTGATAATGCGAATATGGTCTGCGCCGAATGCGGTTCCACATGTTGCAACAGCAGTAGTAATGCCCGCTAAGTGGCATGCCATCACATCGGTGTAGCCTTCAACAACTACTACCTGGCGCTTCTTGGCAATCTCTTTCTTCGCCATATCAAGGCCATAAAGCACCTGAGACTTCTTATAAATCGGAGTCTCAGATGTATTGAGGTACTTAGGTCCCTGATCCTCTTCATCACTGGCAAGTTTGCGAGCACCAAAGCCGACTACGTCGCCGGTAATATCCTTAATTGGCCACACTAAGCGATTACGGAACTTATCAATCGGTCCGCGTTCGCCCATCTTTGAGAGCCCTGCAAGCTCAAGCTCATCAATTGTGAAATTGAGTGCACGAAGATGCTTCGTTAAAACATCCCATCCATTGGGTGCATAACCAACTCCGAATGCTTCGCATGCTGCGCGATCGAATCCGCGCTTGGTAAGAAGCTCGCGACCAATTGCTGCATCAGGTGACGTGTTCAATAAGTGCTGGAAGAACTTTGCGGCTTCCAAGTGTGCTGCTACTAAACGGGATCGGTTTCCGACAGGAGCTTTCTGTCCGCCTGAATATTCTTCGTAACGAAGTGTGTAGCCCATGCGATCTGCAAGACGCTCAATTGTTTCTGTAAATGAGAGGTGATCAATCTTCATTAAGAAAGCGATGACATCGCCACCTGTCTGGCAACCAAAGCAGTGGAAGTAACCCTTGCTGGGAGTTACATGGAAAGACGGTGACTTCTCGTCGTGAAAAGGGCACAAGCCCTTCTTCTGTCCCCCGCCAGCGTTCTTGAGTTGCACGTAATCGCCCACAACCTCATCGATAGGCGCGCGCTCACGGATGTACTGGACATCCTCATCTCTAATGCGACCGCTCATGTTGCTACCTTAACCGCGACTTCTGCGAAAGCCCACTTAAACGTGCATGGAGGGCGTAGGCACCAGGGTCAGTCAGGCTGGCAATCTGGTCAATGACAACACGTAGACGGGCAGCATCATTGGCCGCGTTCTTCCAATCATCTTCAAAGATTGGGTCGAGCTCAAGCGGTGCTTTTGCATACAACATCTCAACGAGCTCGCGGATAACCACTTGCTGTTTCTCGTAACGTTCTTGAGAGGCTGCTGCATTAATTAAATAGTGACCTGCAACTGCTTTGAGGAGATCAACTTCAATAACTGATTCGCGAGGAATCACAAGGTTTGCGCTGTAGCGCGAAAGGCTTCCTGCACCGTGAATTGCACGGGTCTGGCGCTCTGCCGCTCCTACAAAGCGGCCAATTAACTGTGAGGTTGTATCTTTCAAACGCGCAAGAGATGCATGTGTGCGATCAAATCCGCGTGGCCAGCAAGAAAGTGAAGCCAGGCGCTCGAGCGCAGCA
Source organism: Candidatus Planktophila sp. (assembly GCA_046070745.1). Classification (GTDB taxonomy): domain Bacteria; phylum Actinomycetota; class Actinomycetes; order Nanopelagicales; family Nanopelagicaceae; genus Planktophila. The sequence goes on along the minus strand of JBJTMX010000052.1, from coordinate 4,443 downwards.
GCTGCCTCTTCTTTTGTGGCATCTGATTTGTAATCGGTTGCCATCACAGAGTGCAGGACATCAAAGTCACGCTCAAAATCATTGACAGTAACTTGGCCAGCAAAGATTGCATCTTCAAGATCATGTACTGAGTATGCGCAGTCATCAGACCAATCCATAATCTGCGCTTCAATACACTTACGTCCTTCTGGTGCACCTTGACGCATCCAGTTAAAGATTTCTACATCGTCGGCATAGACACCAAACTTACGAGGGTTAACTTCATTGCTCCATGGATACTTTGTTGCTGCATCTAATGATGCGCGAGTGAGATTAAGTCCGATGCTCTTGCCGTTAGGTGCAACAGTCTTTGCTTCTATGCGAGTAAGCAATCGAAAGCTCTGTGCATTTCCTTCAAAGCCGCCGCAATCAACAGCAACTTCAGCAAGTGCTTCTTCACCGTTGTGACCAAATGGTGGGTGACCTAAGTCGTGTGAAAGGCATGCTGTTTCTAGAAGATCAGGATCTGCGCCCAGTGATTCACCCAGTTCGCGGCCAATCTGTGCGCATTCAAGTGAATGCGAAAGACGTGTGCGCTGGAAATCGTTCTCCCATGGGACGGCAACCTGAGTCTTTGCATCCAAACGACGAAGAGCGGCAGAGTGAATGACACGTGCACGATCGCGCATAAATTCTGTACGGCCGCCACGCTTTGCTGGTTCATCAAGGAAGCGATCTTGATCGCTCGCTGAATATCCCTGTAATTGGCTGCTCACGGGTACACCTTATAAGCCCTGCTTGGTTACAGGGTTATTGGGAAGGTGGTCGCTGATATTGATGCCGCGGCGACCGAGCGTGATGTAGGCCAAATACGCCCCTGCCTCTCGAGCCAAGTAACGCATCCGTGAATTCTCAAGAGAGTTCGGGCCACTCTGTACTGGTGAACATGTTGCGGTGATCCCTAAATCTTTCGCCATCGTAATAGTGCGATTGCAGTGATATGGATCCGTTGCGATGATGACATTAGTTAGATTGCGCTTCTTCATCTCAGCGGCATACGCAATAGTTTGAGTGCGGGTATCACGACCCAGTGCAATAGAAACTACCGCGCTTCTCTTCACTCCATTATGGCGAAGCCAATATGCTCCTGAGGCAGCTTCGGTGGTGCGATCTCCGGGTGCACCAGAACCCACAGTGATAATCAAAGGCGCAAGACCTAGTTCATAGACGCGCTTTGCCTCTTGCAAGCGCGCAAGAAGTACATCACCGGGCGCTCCGTTGAGCTGCGCTGCACCTGGAATAAGGATTGCTTCAGCGCTTCGCGTTGTTGGATGGTGTGCTGCGTTCCATGTAACGAAGAGCGCATAGCCAGGGACCGCAATTACAAGCGTGAGCACCAATACAAAAATGCGACGAATGAGTTTAAACATCAGCCACCTGAGAACATATCTTCTGCATCAAGGTGAATCATCTCGTCGGGATCTTTAAGCCATCCATCTGGCAGCGTTGGTGTGCGACCGTGAATTGTACGACCACGAGGCTTTTCAGCAACTTCGACTGGATATGGTTGATCTTCCAATTGATTGAGTAATGATCGAAGCTCGTCAAGAGAAGAGACCATTCCAAATTGACGACGGAGTTCGCTCGGAACACGGAATCCCTTGAGATACCAAGCCATATGTTTGCGAAGATCTCGGCAGCCACGGATTTCAGATTCAAAGTAATCGACGATGAGTTCGCCGTGACGGAACATGACTTCGCGGACCTCAAAGAGGGTTGGCTGCACTGGTGATTGGCTTCCTTGCAGAGCGGCAACCAAGTCAGCAAATAACCATGGTCGACCAAGGCAGCCACGACCAACAACGACGCCTGCACAATTTGTCCGTTGGACCATCTCAACGGCATCAGCGCCTGTCCAGATATCGCCGTTGCCGAGGACTGGCACACCTGTTGGTTTCAAATGTTCCACAAGGTTTGCAATTGCAGGCCAATCTGCCTTGCCTTCATACATCTGCTCTGCGGTGCGTGCGTGAAGTGCAACCCATGCAACACCGGCTTCTGCTGCAGATTTTGCTGCCTCTAAATATGTGTGGTGATCTGTATCGATACCAATACGCATCTTTACAGTTACAGGAATTCCAAAAGGCTTTGCAGCTTCTACTGCGCCTTGCACAATTGCACTAAAAAGTTTGCGCTTGTAAGGAAGGGCTGCTCCCCCGCCTTTGCGAGTTACTTTTGGAACAGGGCAACCAAAGTTCATATCGATGTGATCGGCTAAGTTTTCGCGACCAATCATCTTTACCGCTTCAGACATGTGGTGCGGGTCAACGCTATATAGCTGAACAGAGCGCGGCCACTCGCCGGGACCTGGTTCAAGCATGCGAAGAGTTTCAGGGATTCGTTCTAATAGTGCGCGCGCAGTAACCATTTCGGAGACAAATAAACCAGCGCCTTGTTCGCGACAGAGCATGCGAAACGGTGCATTGGTAATTCCTGCCATCGGGGCGAGTACAACAGGAGGATCGACCTGATGTACCCCGTCCCGAAGCGGAAGCGCGAGTGGTTTTAGCAATGCAGTGTTAGCAACCGAGAAGCTTTGGTGCAAGCCATGACTCAACCTGATCGATTGAGATGCGCTCTTGCTCCATTGTGTCGCGATCGCGAATTGTTACTGCATTGTCATCGAGTGTTTCGAAGTCAACAGTGATGCAGTACGGAGTACCGATTTCATCTTGGCGGCGGTAACGACGACCGATTGCACCTGAATCATCGAAGTCGATATTCCAGTTCTTGCGAAGCTGCGCTGCAAGATCGCGTGCCTTTGGTGAAAGGTCAGCGTTACGTGAAAGTGGAAGAACTGCAGCCTTTACAGGTGCAATGCGGTGATCAAACTTCATCACTGCGCGCTTTTCCATCTCGCCCTTTGAGTTAGGTGCTTCATCTTCTGTGTACGCATCCATCATGAATGTCAGCGCACAGCGATCAACGCCTGCTGCAGGTTCGATAACAAATGGTGTCCAGCGCTCGTTCTTCTCTTGATCGAAGTACGAGAGATCCTTACCAGAGGCAGCTGAGTGAGCCTTGAGGTCGAAGTCTGTGCGGTTAGCAATTCCTTCGAGCTCGCCCCATTCGGTTCCGTTGAACTCAAACTTGTATTCAATATCTGTTGTGCCCTTTGAGTAGTGAGACAACTTCTCTTTAGGGTGCTCAAATAAACGAAGACGCTCTGGATTGATTCCAAGATCCTTGTACCAGTTAAGGCGAGTCTCAATCCAATACTTGTGCCACTCTTCATCTGTTCCTGGAACAACGAAGAACTCCATCTCCATCTGCTCGAATTCACGAGTACGGAAGATAAAGTTTCCTGGAGTAATTTCATTACGGAATGACTTACCAATCTGGCCAATACCAAATGGTGGCTTCTTACGCGATGTTGTCATCACTTGATCAAAATTAATAAAGATTCCCTGTGCTGTTTCAGGGCGAAGGTACGCAAGACCTGATTCATCTTCGACTGGACCAAGGAATGTCTTGAGCAAACCAGAGAACTGCTTTGGAGTTGTGAACTGACCCTTATTTCCGCAGGCAGGGCAATTCATCTCAGACAATGACTCAAGCTTCTTCTTATGCTTCGCCTCGTACTGCTCTTCAAGGTGATCTGCGCGGTAACGCTTATGGCATGCGGTGCACTCAGTCAGCGGATCACTAAATGTTGCAACGTGTCCTGATGCTTCCCATACTTCGCGAGCCAAGATCACTGATGAGTCGAGACCGACCACATCTTCGCGACCCATAACCATGGACTTCCACCATTGGCGCTTGACGTTATTTTTTACCTCAACACCGAGTGGGCCGTAATCCCATGATGCGCGGAGTCCGCCGTAAATTTCAGATGAAGGAAAGACAAAGCCGCGACGCTTTGAGAGAGAAACGATATTTTCTAGACGATCTACGGCCATTGTGGACTCCATCCGCTGTGTAGGCCGGAGAGTCTGGGTGAAGCTCCGGCTGGCTGTCGGCGCTCTCTTATCGATTGAACTAATAAGTGAACGTGGGTGAAGTTTAGCCTACGAGCTACTTCTTCTTATAACCCGCAGGGCACTTAGGCGTAAGGCCGGTGACTTTCTTGACCGTTTTGCCCTTCACGCAGGAGATGGTCTTGATGCTGGCGATGAGTTTTTCTAACGCCGGAATCGTTGATGCGAATTCGCCAGTCTCTTCCTCGGCATAGCCAGAGACTGCATCGAGATCACTTGTTGCACTGCGAAGGCCTTCATTAATAACGCGGCGAACTTCGGCAAAGTCTGGAACCAGTGCGTTGTATTGCTTAAGAGTTTCTTTGTCTTTCTTCGCGCCCGCGGCCATTGCATCAATGCGAAGTTGTTGTGCATCAAAGATTGGATTCCATCGGGCGGCAATACCTGCAGCTTTTGCGGCGCGATCGGAAGCGTCATCTGCATGTGC
>JBJTMX010000051.1:0-2661 GCA_046070745.1 Candidatus Planktophila sp. | reverse complement strand
GTATGTGGCATAACCAAAATGCGATTGACATTTAAAAGGTAGGTAGCAAGAACTAAAGTACGTAAAACGTCTTCTGTAACTCGAGCTCCCGCGTTGCGAAGAATCTTGGCATCACCCGAACGCATCCCCACAACCGAGAGGGGGTTAATGCGTGAGTCCATACAGGTCACAATTGCCAGACCTTTCTGTGCAACACCCGTCAGATCCGAATACTTAAAAGTTTTAATGTATTCAGAGTTTGCTTCAGTGAGATCTTTAAAGGCATCTGCAGGAAAGGCGCTCATGGGGCCAACTTTAAGCGAATTAAAGTGAACGCGCAGGTATGTACTGGTGCTCCGATTTGCGTCTGGTTATTCAATCCTTCATGATTAGCCAATCAAGGGGAGTATTCCCAATGCTAGGCGTCGTCAATACGTTGTGAAAACAACCGGTTCCTAGGTCGAAGTATTCGGCGGCAGAGACCTTGTGTACCGAGCTCGAAAGAGCACTACACAAGGAGTCGTCATGAATGTAACAACAATCGCATGGGTCGCACTGTTGGGCTTTGTCGCCGTAATGCTTATTTTGGACCTCTTTCTTCACCGAGGTCATCAGGAAATCAAATTTAAAGAGGCTGCCATTTGGTCATCTATCTGGGTTGCCTGTGGGATTGCGGTCGGTGGAGTCATCTGGTTCTTTAGTGGATCCGAATACGCGCTCGAGTATTACAGTGGTTATGTCATTGAGAAATCTCTCGCGGTAGACAACGTCTTTGTATGGGGATTGCTCTTTAGTGCACTTGCTGTACCAAGCCGCTTCCAGCACCGCGTGCTTTTCTTTGGCGTCCTTGGCGCACTTGTGATGCGTGGCGCAATGATTTTTGCAGGAGCTGCGCTGATAAAAGAAGCAGCTTGGACTCTCTACATCTTCGGCGCCTTCTTGATCTACACCGGATTCAAGATGTTTATTCAACGCGGAGAAGAGTTTGATCTCAACGATTCGAAGTTCTACCAACTACTTAAACGCAAACTGCGCATGACTCCTGAATTCCACGGCGAAAAGTTTGTTGTGGTGCACAATGGATTGCGTTACTTCACTCCGCTATTTCTCGTACTAGTAATGGTTGAGTTTATGGATCTCGTCTTTGCTGTTGACTCAATTCCGGCAATCTTCGCTGTGACAGAAGAACCATTCTTAGTATTTGCATCAAATGCACTTGCAATTCTAGGACTGCGCTCGATGTACTTCCTGATTGCTAACTTGATGGAGAAGTTTGTCTACCTCAAAGAAGGTCTCTCAGTGATTCTTGTATGGGTGGGTGCGAAGATGATTATTAGCCATGCACTTTTTAAGATTCCAACGCTGTTGTCATTGGCAGTAATTGTTGTTGTCTTGGCAATTGCGATTATTGCCAGCTTTAAGAAGAGCGAGAAAACCGCCTAGAAAATACTGGAGCCCCCTATCCGATTTGAACGGATGACCTGCTCATTACAAGTGAGCTGCTCTACCACTGAGCTAAGGAGGCGTACTGCTTTTTGAACGGCGTAATTATGGCATTAGATGGCGGATTCTAAAAATCGCGTTTTTGCCGTATAAAAAAGGGCAATTTCTCACAGAAGTTGCATCTATTGCCTATCTCTTAGCGCGCGTACGTGGGAAGATTTCCAACATGATGCCTCAATATTGGACCAGCCCAGAGACCACGGCGATCAATCGTCTTCCGATGCTCAATATCGAGCAATACGAAAAACTCTCGCTCGATGGAAGATGGCGCTTCCAATTACTACGGAAGCCAACCGATCAGGTCCGCAAGCGTTGGGCATCGATTCCGGTTCCTGGGCTCTGGACGATGCAGCCTGAGTCAGAGGTCTTCTTTGATAAGCCGATCTACACAAATGTGCAGATGCCATTTGATCACACAGCCCCAAACGTTCCTGATGAGAACCCAACAGGTATTTACGAGCGCGACTTTGAAATTCCAGGTTCTTGGGAGAACAAACGAGTTGTCTTGCACCTCGGTGGTTATGAATCGGTGGCGCTGGTCTGGGTCAACGGTGAAATCGTGGGTATGACAAAAGATTCACGCCTTGCCGCTGAATTCGATATTACAAAGTTTCTAAAGGGCGGCAAGAACGTCCTTCGTATCGATGTTACAAAGTGGTCTGATGCAACATATATTGAAGATCAAGATCAGTGGTGGCATGGTGGCATTACTCGCTCGGTAAAGTTATACGCAACTAGCGATGTTTATATTGAACGTCTCTATACAACTGCAGGCTTGAAAGCTGACAATTCAACCGGAACGCTTAAGGTTGAAGCATTCATCGGTTCTGTCGGAGGTAAACCAACAGCGGGCTACACACTTCGTGCACGTATTGAAGAGTTGCCTAAGGTAAAGAGCGCATCCGTCAGTGGCACGCTCTCAACTGTTGTGCCACCAATCTGGACTGAAATTCCTGAAGACCTTCGCAATGCAAGCCGTGATTTCTTTGTTGCAGAACACTGGGATGGAAAGTTTCCAAAGTCAGTTCTCGATGCGATGGCAAAGATTGAGCCACCTACACCGGGTCGCATTCTCTTAGAGACAACGATTCCAAAAGTCTCTGCTTGGTCTGCTGAAAGCCCTGTTTTATACACACTTGCGCTTGAATTACTCGACCCTGCAGGAAATATTGTGCAGGT
>JBJTMX010000050.1:0-10730 GCA_046070745.1 Candidatus Planktophila sp. | reverse complement strand
GTTGAGATTCACGTTTCAATTATTGAGATGCGAATCTCACCTCCAACTTTCTCTTTAATCGCAGACTGCGCCCTTTGAGGCTGATCCCACCAACTTGGAGTACTTGTGAAGCACGCCACGCGTGTACTTATGTGGCAGTGGCTTCCAACCGACCTTGCGAGCCTCGAGCTCGGCTGGGTCTACGAGTAAATCCAATGTGCGGTTAGGGATATCGATGCGAACGCGGTCGCCATCCTTAATGAATGCGATCGGTCCCCCATCAACGGCCTCAGGTGCCACATGTCCTACACATAAACCTGTTGAGCCACCTGAGAATCGACCATCGGTGAGAAGCAATGTGGACTTACCGAGTCCCGCGCCTTTGATTGCACCGGTGATCATCAACATCTCGCGCATTCCTGGTCCGCCCTTAGGACCTTCATAGCGAATAACAACGACATCGCCTGCCTGAATGGTTCCGTTCTCAAGTGCCTCCATCGCAGATTGCTCGCGCTCGAAGACTCGTGCAGGACCTTCAAATGTTTCAATGCCGATTCCGGCTGTCTTACATACAGCGCCTTCAGTTGCCAATGAGCCACCGAGAATTGTGATTCCGACATCTGTTGAAAGTGGAGTTGAGATTGGGTGCAAGACATCACCATCTGCAAGAGGTGGGTTAATGTCTGCAAGGTTTTCAGCCATTGTCTTACCTGTGACAGTAAGGCAATCTCCATGAAGGTACCCGGCATCAAGAAGCATGCGAAGCACGACAGGAATTCCGCCGACCTTGTCGACATCTGACATTACATACTTACCGAATGGCTTGAGGTCGCCGAGCAATGGAACACGTGAACCGATGCGGTGGAAATCTTCGAGCGTCAGATCAACATCTGCATCATGTGCAATTGCGAGCAAGTGCAATACAGCGTTTGTTGAACCACCGAGAGCCATAACTGCAGTGATAGCGTTTTCAAATGCTTTCTTTGTCAAGATATCGCGGGTAGTAATACCCTTTGCGATCAAGTTAACGACAGCAGCTCCAGCAGCTTCTGAGTAACCGTCGCGACGACGATCAACAGCAGGTGGGGCGGCAGATCCTGGCAATGAGAGACCAATTGCTTCTCCGACTGTTGCCATTGTGTTTGCTGTGTACATTCCGCCACAAGCACCTTCACCTGGGCAGATTGCTTTTTCAATTTCATCAACGCGCTCTTGTGTAATCAATCCACGTGCACATGCGCCGACTGCTTCAAATGCATCAATGATCGTGACATCTTTGCCATCAACTTGGCCAGGAAGTGTCGAGCCTGCATAAACAAATACTGCAGCCACATCGATACGAGCTGCTGCCATCATCATTCCGGGAAGTGACTTGTCGCAACCTGCAAACATCACCATTCCATCGAGGCGCTCTGCCTGCATTACTGTTTCAACAGAGTCTGCGATTACTTCGCGAGAGACCAATGAGAAGTGCATGCCTTCATGGCCCATTGAAATTCCGTCAGAGACAGAGATGGTGCCGAATTGCATTGGGAATCCGCCGGCATCGATAACGCCCTTACGTGATGCAGTTGCTAGTCGCGCCAATGAAAGGTTTCACGGTGTGATTTCATTCCAGGAAGAGACAACGCCGATTTGTGGCTTGACCCAATCCGAATCCCCCATACCTACGGCGCGGAGCATTCCTCGAGCTGGTGCGCGCTCGAGACCATCAGTTACAAGACCTGAGCGGGGTTTCATTGTCGACATGCCCTAATCGTAGGCGGTAGCGAGCTTTGCTGCACTACTTACGATACGATACTGTTCCGTTTCGTAACAACTGTGTGAATTCAGAGAGGAGGCTCTCAGTGATGTGTCCAGCGACCAAAGTTGTCTCACTTATTGGGCGCCCCCGGGATAGCGCTCGTGATGAGGCGATACACCAAGCAGCATTGTCAGTTTTAAGCGAAGTTGGATATGACCGAACAACCGTTGAGGCCATCGCACAACGCGCACAGGTAGGTAAGGCAACAATTTATCGCCGCTTTAAAAATAAGGAAGAAATCCTGATGGCTGCGATGCGTGAACATGCATCCTGCTCTCTCCCCCAGATCAATACAGGCTCGCTACGAGGTGACTTAATTTCACTTATTACTGAGCATGTGAAATTACTCAAGGGACCTGAAGGTGAATTGATGATGAGCCTGCTTTCGATTGCTCACCGAGATCCAGAGCTTGGCAAACTGCTCAACCAGAACAGCCCCATCGAAGCCGACAGTGAAAGTTCAAAGATCTTCGAACGTGCAATCAAACGTGGAGAAATTTCGAAGAAAGCAAATATCGCTTTTCTCTCTGATGTCGTGCCTTCCATCATTACTCACAGAATATTCATCACCCATCAACAAGTAGATAAAAAGTTTATTGAGCAACTAGTGGATGAACTACTTATCCCGGCACTCAATAAGTAGTTTCTAAAAGAATAGAAAATAGGAGAGAAATGACAAACGCAATAAGTCGTGAGACTCACGACGCACAGGGCCATATCAAGGGCCAAGCACCAGATCGCTGGAGAACGCTCTTTGTTGGAGCCATCTCACAGCTCATGCTCGTACTCGAAAGCTCAATCATGAATATTGCGATTCCAAGCGCAAAAATTGATTTGAATATTTCAGATGCGAACCAGCAGTGGGTTATCACTGCATACACACTCGCTTTTGGTTCACTCCTTCTTCTCGGTGGACGTATCGGAGACTATGTCGGTCGCAAGAAGATCTTCATCGTTGGCCTCATTGGATTCGCAAGTGCATCAGCACTTGGTGGCTTCGCGACAAACCAGGGCATGCTCTATGGCTCACGTGCACTTCAGGGTGTATTCGGCGCACTTCTTGCTCCTGCAGCTCTTGCAATCATCTCTGAGACATTTAAAGTTCCTTCAGAGCGCGCAAAGGCATTCGGTGTTTTCGGTGCGATCTCTGGTGGTGGAGCAGCAATCGGCCTCATCCTTGGTGGCACACTTACCGAGTTCTTCTCATGGCGCTGGTGCCTCGGTGTAAATGCGCCTATCGCAGCGCTTGCAGCGATCCTGGCGTTTAAGTTCGTTCACGAGTCAAAGGCTGAAGGTGATAACACCTACGACATTCCTGGTGTTGTAACTGCAACTGCAGGCCTCTTCTCGCTTACATATGGCTTTAACCAGGCAGCTACAAATGGTTGGTCAGATGGACACACAATTGGATTCCTCGGAGCAGCAGTTGCGCTTCTCGTAATCTTTGTAGTGATTGAATCTAAGGTCTCAAATCCATTGATGCCGCTTCGTGTACTGACAGAGCGCAACCGTGGTGGTTCTTACCTTGGATCACTTGTTGTTGGTGCTGGATTGTTCTCAATGTTCCTATTCCTCGGCCTCTACCTTCAGGTAATCCTTGGATTTAGTCCACTGAAATCAGGTTTTGCATTCTTGCCATTTACAGCAGGAATCATCGTCTTTGCAGGCGTTGCATCACAGTTGCTTCCAAAGTTTGGTCCAAAGCCATTGATGGTTCCGGGACTTGTCGCCTCAGGTATTGGCTTACTCCTCCTCACACGCATTACACCTGAGACTTCATATGCAACACATGTGGTTCCATCACTCTTGATTATGTCGAGCGGTATGGCACTTGTCTTTATTCCATTGACGTCAACTTCTCTTCACGGCATTTCAGGCCATGACACAGGCGTTGCATCTGCAATGGTAAACACATCACAGCAGATCGGTGGCTCACTCGGAACTGCTCTCCTCAATACAGTTGCCGCAACAGCAACAACTACATATATGACAGCTAATGCAATCGCTGGAAACGATATGGCTGGAACCTTTGCAGCTATGACGCACGGTTACACAATTGCATTTAAGGTCAGCGCAGGACTTCTCTTCACAGGAGCGTTAGTCCTCTTCTTCTTCATCAACGTTGGCAAGGATTCACTTGTTGAAGTTGAAGGCGGAGCAATGCACTAATGATTAGATAAGCAAAAAACCCCGCCGAGATTATTCGGCGGGGTTTTTTATTGGAGTTTTATTGACCGAGGAACTTCAGAAGCAGCTCGCGGACCTTGGCTGCATCTGCCTGGCCAGCCGTCTCCTTCATAACTGCACCAATGAGAGCGCCCGCAGCTGGAAGGTGTCCCCCGCGAACTTTCTCTGCAGTATCTGCTTGCGCAGCACAAACCTTTTCGATTGCAGCCATAAGTGCGCCATCATCGTTAACAACCTTGATGCCGCGCTTTGCAACAACCTCAGAAGGTGTTCCTTCGCCGGCGACAACGCCTTCTACGACTTGGCGAGCTAACTTATCTGTGAGTTCTCCTGAAGCAACGAGCGCAATGAGCTCTGCAACGTGTGCAGGTGTAATTGAAAGTTCCTTGATATCTACACCTTGATCATTTGCAATACGTGAGATTTCACCGAGCCACCATGTGCGTGCCTTTGTGGCATCTGCACCGAGCAACACTGTCGCTTCAACGATATCGAGAACATCAGCGTTGACCATCGCAGCGAATTCCTTATCAGGAACAGCCCACTGATCTTTCAAACGCTTGCGACGAATTGATGGACGCTCTGGCAGAGTTGCGCGAAGTGATTCAATCCAATCAGCAGCTGGAGTTACTGGAACCAAATCTGGATCTGGGAAGTAACGGTAATCCTCTGCCTGCTCCTTTGAGCGACCAGAACGTGTGAGCCCTGTGTCCTCCTGGAAGTGACGAGTCTCTTGCTTGACTTTGCCACCGGTTTCAAGAATTTCAGCGTGGCGCAACATCTCACCACGAATGGCTCGCTCGACTGATCGGAGAGAGTTAACGTTCTTAGTCTCTGAACGAGTTCCGAGCTCTGTTGCATCTTTGAGCATCAATGAAACGTTGGCATCGCAACGAAGTGAGCCTTGCTCCATCTTTACATCAGAGACGCCAAGTCCGCGAAGAATGTCACGAAGTTCTGCAACATATGCCTTTGCAACTTCTGGCGCGTACTTACCTGTGCCAGGAACGATCTTGGTAACGATTTCAACCAAAGGAATTCCAGCACGGTTATAGTCGAGCAGCGAGTAATCCGCACCGTGAATACGACCAGTTGCACCACCGACGTGAAGTGACTTACCTGTGTCTTCTTCCATGTGGACGCGCTCGACTTCAATGCGGAACTGCTTTGGTCCCTCATCGGTATCGATTTCAACATCGACATATCCATCGAAACAGATTGGCTCGTCGTACTGAGAAATCTGGAAGTTCTTCGGCATATCAGGATAGAAGTAGTTCTTACGTGCAAAACGGCTATAAGGTGCAATCTTGCAGTTGAGAGCAAGTCCGATCTTGATTGTTGATTCGATCGCCTTCTCGTTGACTACAGGAAGTGCGCCTGGAAGCGCCAAACAGACAGGACATGTCTGAGTATTTGGTTCTGCGCCAAATGTTGTTGCACATGAGCAAAACATCTTTGATTCAGTGTTGAGTTCAACGTGAACTTCAAGACCTAATACTGGGTTGTACTTTGCGACAACCTCATCATAGTTCAGCGCCATTAGTTGGCACCTCCCAGTGTCACTGTCGACAAGGCTGAATGCCTTTCTTGAAGTGCGGGAGCCTTTGTAATCAGAGCTCCTCCCCACTTAGAGATAAGCGCTGCCTCGAGCGCTGCACCTGCTTGATACAAACGTTGATCCTGCATCGCAGGCGCCATGATTTGGAATCCAACTGGCAAGCCATCTTCCTCAGCAAGACCTGCAGGCAATGACATTCCACAGATTCCGGCAAGGTTTACTGGAATCGTTGCAACGTCTCCAAGGTACATCGCCATTGGATCGTCGACCTTCTCGCCGATCTTGTATGCAGTCGTTGGCGCTGTTGGTGAAACTAAAACATCCGCGGCAGCGAAAGCCTTTGCGTAATCTTGAATGATGAGGGTACGAATCTTCTGGGCGCTGCCGTAGTAAGCATCGTAGTAACCAGATGAAAGTGCATACGTACCAAGGATGATGCGGCGCTTTACTTCGCGACCGAAGCCAGCGTCGCGAGTAGCGGCCATAACAGCTTCTGCTGATGCTCCACCTTGATCGCCTGTGCGAAGTCCGTAACGCATTGCATCGAACCGTGCGAGGTTTGAAGAACACTCAGATGGCGCGATCAAGTAGTACGCAGCAAGTGCATATTCAAAAGACGGACAATCTACTTCAACAATTTCCGCGCCAAGGGAAGCAAGGAGATCAAGAGACTCGGTAAAGCGTGTCTGTACGCCCTTCTGATAACCCTCGCCCTGCAACTGCTTAATTACACCAATCTTCATTCCCTTTACGTCACCGCTCTTTGCAGCAGCAACTACAGATGGAACTGGTGCATCAATTGATGTTGCATCGTGTGCGTCATGACCTGCGATGACTTCATGAAGCATCGCAGTATCTAGAACTGTGCGACCAAATGGTCCTGCTTGATCAAGAGATGATGAGTAGGCGATCAAACCGTAGCGCGAGACCGCACCGTATGTTGGGCGGACTCCGACGATTCCCGTAAGCGCGGCTGGTTGGCGGATTGATCCACCGGTATCTGAACCAATTGCTAGTGGTGCTTCAAATGCAGCAACGGCGGCAGATGATCCACCTGATGAACCACCTGGCGTGCGAGATAAATCCCACGGATTAAATGTTGGTCCGTACCCACTGTTCTCAGTAGATGATCCCATTGCGAACTCATCCATGTTGGTCTTGCCGAGGATGACAACACCCGCAGCCTTGAGCTTTGAAACAACAGTTGAGTCATACGGCGGCTTCCAGCCCTGCAAAATCTTTGAACCTGCAGTTGTTGGTACGCCCTTCATTGCAAGAACATCCTTGAGGGCAAGTGGAACGCCAGCAAGTGGAGCAACGTTCTTTCCTGCTGCACGGTCTGCATCTACTGCAGCAGCTTGGGCAAGCGCACCCTCTTTATCGACATGGAGAAATGCTTTGACATCTCTATCGACTGCCTCGATGCGATCGAGGTGTGAATGCGTTAATTCAACTGAGGAAATCTCTTTTTTAGAGAGCGCATCAGCCATCTCGGTTGCTGTCTTAAAAATCATGGCTTACTCCTCTCCTAATATCTGTGGAACGCGGAAGCGTTGTTCCTCTTGAGCTGGTGCACCTGAGAGTGCTTCCTCTGGTGAAAGGCTTGGCTGCACGACATCGGGACGTGCAATGTTTTCAAGTGGCTGTGGGTGCGATGTTGCCTTCACGCCATCCAGATCGAGCTCTTGTACGCGAGCTACAGCATCAAGAATTGTTCCGAACTGTGATGCAAGATTGACGAGTTCTTCCTCGGTCATCTCAATTCGGGCTAAACCTGCCAACTTTGCGACATCATCGCGAGAGAGTGTGCTCATGCGCGCAGTCTATAAAAGGCTCGCCTTATGAGCGAATCTGCCCCGTCCCGGTCACGATCCAGGTGGTGGTCGTCATTGCCTCAAGGCCCATGGGTCCACGTGCATGGAGCTTCTGATTGGAGATTCCAATTTCAGCGCCAAAACCCATCTGCTCGCCATCGGTAAATCGTGTAGATGCATTGACCATGACTGCGGCACAATCTGCAAGAGCGATAAATCGATCTGCTGAAGCTTGATTTTCTGTAACGATAGCCTCTGTGTGATGAGTGCCGTACTTGGCGATGTGATCGGATGCACCATCGACAGAATCAACAACTGCAACATTCATCTCAAGGATTCCATACTCCGTGCACCAATTATCTTCGGTTGCAAGCGTTGAAGGAATATTAAATTTCTCTGCAACTTTCTGAACAGTTGCATCTCCGTGAAGTACAACGCCTGCATCGTGAAGCGCTTTCAGTGCGAGTGGCAAAAATGTTGGGGCAATTATCTTATGTACAAGCAAAGTCTCCGCTGCGTTGCAGACAGATGGACGATGAGTTTTTGAGTTCAAGAGGATTGGAAGTGCCTTATTGATGTCTGCATATTCATCAACAAATACGTGGCAGACGCCAGCGCCGGTTTCAATCGTTGGCACTGTGGCTTCATCGACAACCATACGAATCAGTTGTGCGCTTCCACGCGGAATGACTAGGTCGACTTTACCGCGTGCAGTTAGGAGTGCTTTCACGATTGATCGGTCATCTGATGGAATCAATTGGAGGACATCTGGATCAATCTTTGTACGAGCAAGCGCATCTTTCATTACATTAATCAAAATCTCATTGCTATTGCGCGCAGTGGAAGAACCACGTAGCAATGCTGCATTGCCTGACATCAAAAGGATGACTGCGGCATCAACGGTGACATTGGGACGGGCTTCATAAACCATTCCAATAACTCCGAATGGCACGGATGTTTGGCGAAGATGAAGTCCGTTTGGAAGCGTTGACTCGTTTAAGGTTCGGCCGAGAGGGTCTGGCATTGCTGCAACCTGGCGAGCACCATCGGCCATAGCAGCGATACGAGCCTCTGTGAGAAGCAGGCGATCTTGCATCTGCGGGTGCATATTGTCCGCGCGCGCTGTGACCATATCGAGTTCATTTGCCTCAAGGATTTGCGCAGAGCGAGCAATCAGCGCCTGCGCGATAGCTTCAAGTGCGACCTTACGTTCTGAGCCACTTGCCGTTGAAAGTGAGCGCGCAGCAAATCGCGCCTTATCCGCCAGAGCTGCAACAACTGTCACTGAATCCATGACAGGAAGTCTACTTGGGGCTACCCTGAAGATGTGTCTACATTATTTAAGGTCGCCCGCAATACAGTCATAGTTCTTGTCGCGCTCTACCTAGCTCTCTTTGGGCTTACCAAAGCGATTCACTATCCAGAACCGATTGCTGCAATCAAGTTAGGTCTTGCGCCGGCATCGAAGACCCCCGAATTGATGCCAAGTCATTGGATTGTTGCTGCACCATCTAGTTTTTCTCCTTGGCAGAAGGGGGCAGAAGAAAGTTTTGGCGATGTGACCTATCGCGGTGAGAAAGTCTCATTCCAGCAGTTTCTCGATGTAACGCACACCAATGCATTCTTAGTTGTACGTGGCGGAAAGCTGAGCTACGAGTACTACAAGGATAAGAAATATGCCACGACTCGCCTGCCCTCATATTCTGTAGGAAAGGCAATGACCTCGTTAGTGGTCGGTCAGCTCATCGATCAAGGAAAGATCTCCGAAAAAGATACTTTCGTAAAGTATTTTCCTGAATATAAGACAGGTGGCGACTTTGACAGAATCACCGTTCAACAATTGCTTGATATGCAATCTGGCGTCGGAGTCTCAGATAACTATCCGTCAGGCCCATCTGGTTGGGGCGTTGCTATCGCGCAGATGTATGCCAGTACCGATATTCCTTGGTTCTTAAAACATAATCGTAAAATGGATTTCAAACCCGGCACAGACTCCATCTATCGAAGCGTGGATCCACAGATGATGGGCATGATTATTCAGAAAGTTACCGGCCAATCTGTCTCCGACTATTTCACTGAAAATATTTGGCAAGCGATTGGTGCAGATTTTGACGCTACCTGGAATGTCGACAAGGTCGGAGGTTATGAAAAGACTTTCTGCTGTTTTAATGCGGTAGCGCGCGATTATGCACGCATCGGTCAATTGGTGATGAATGATGGACTGGTTCCATTTACAAAGAAGGAGGTAATCAGTAAGTCTTGGATGAAACGGATCACTACTCCGGTAACTCGCCTCGATAATGACTGGGGATACAGCGCCTACTTCTGGCACCCGTATCCTGGAGTTTCGCTGATGCTTGGCCTTCATGGACAATTTGTCTACATCGATATTCCACATGACACAGTGATCGTGAAACTCAGCGATGAACCAACGGATACAGACAACCTCTCGCCTATGGTTGCCGCAGTCCTGAAGCAGGTATCAGAGAAAAACTAGCGCTGTGTTGTGCGTTTTAGGATAAACCGATCTACCGTTGAAAACGTAGTGGGATAAGCGCTCAGCGTCGGAACTAAGCTGGCTTTAAAAATCTGTCGCCCATTAAGCGCTGGTTTAAAGGTGCAGGTGACAGATATCGGTGTTGTGCCTGTTGCAACCTTGTTAAGGCAACCTGCAATTCTCTTCCCAGCTAGCGTGAAAGTAACCAATCCTTCGACCGTGACGGAAGCGCTAATCGAGATAGAGGAACCTTTATAGATCAAATCCGAAACTGATAATGTAACGGTTATCGGAACCGAAGAATTGTTGGTAATGGTGCGAGTGGAAATTGTTGCCATTTCATTTCCAGCTTGATCTATCCAACGTCCACTCGCAAGTCCAACACCGCTGTTATAAGTGAAGTACACATTTGCGCCTGCTGGAATGGCTCTTGAGAGAGTTAAAGTTGCAACATTTCCAGCAAACGAAGTACCTGTAATTGATAGAGCACTTCCGCTATCTGAAACTGTATAGAAGGTGGTGACTTGAGCAGAGTTAGTAATAGTTTCACTCGCAGTCAGAATAATGGCGGTACCTGAAGAATTAACAGTAATGGAAGCAGCAGTCGGCGCTGTATTGTCGATTCTAATTGTTCCAATTACAGCTGTTGAGAGATTTCCAGCTGAATCAGCAGCATAAAGGTTATAAAGACCATTCGCCTGATATCCGACTGTCATCGTCGTATTAGTATTCACAGCAGAAATAGAGGCAGAAATTTTGTTGCTAGAAGCTGCCGACGTAATGCTTGCAAGATTTGTTACCGAGACCGCTTGATTTACCAAGTAAACCGTTCCTAATTCATTTGACTGGACTGTAATTGTGTCGGCATTCTTAGTAAAGAAACGTGCATCA
>JBJTMX010000049.1:0-2666 GCA_046070745.1 Candidatus Planktophila sp. | reverse complement strand
CTTTGCAACAAGTCGTCGCATCGACAAAGCCAATGGCAAGTTGATCATGGAGAAGGTGGCTGGCGCATCACGTACCCGCATTAGCGCACGTACGCATAAGGATCTTCAGCGCCGCAAGAATGCGCTTGAGTCATCCGCGCTTCCAACGAAGTTATCTGATTGTCGCTCAGAAGATGTCACACGAACCGAGCTCTTTATCGTTGAGGGCGACTCTGCGCTGGGCACAACAAAGGCCGCACGCAACTCTGAGTTCCAGGCAATCTTGCCAATCCGCGGAAAGATTCTCAACGTTCAGAAGGCATCACTGTCACAGATGCTCGATGACAAAGAGTGCGGATCTATTATTCAGGTGATCGGTGCAGGGTCAGGAAAGTCATTTGAACTCGATGATGCTCGCTATGGTCGCGTTATCTTGATGTCAGATGCTGATGTAGACGGCGCACACATTCGTTGCTTGCTCCTTACCTTGATGTATCGCTATATGCGCCCACTCATTGATTCAGGTCGCGTCTTCGCAGCTATCCCACCATTGCACCGTATTGAGGTCATGGGTGGCGGCGGCAAGAAGGGTAATTACATCTACACCTACTCAGATGATGAGATGAAGAAGGTAACTGCTGACCTTGCTAAGAACGGCAAGCGTTGGAAGGAGCCAATTCAGCGCTACAAGGGTCTTGGTGAGATGGATGCAGATCAGCTCCGCGAAACAACTATGGATCCCGATGTTCGTACACTTCGCCGCATCACAGTCACTGATGCAGCTGCAGCTGAAGCCATGTTTGAGCTCTTGATGGGTTCAGAAGTTGCTCCGCGCAAGGAGTTCATCGCTAACGCCGAGATCGATCGCGATTCCATCGACGCTTAATTCTTAATGAAAAAAGCCCCGTCAATAACGACGGGGCTTTTTTCATGGAAAGAATTAATCGATAGATACGAGGTCGAAGTACTCGTCCTTCCAGATATCTTCATCGCCATCAGGCAACAAGATCACTCGCTCTGGCTTAAGAGCCTGTACAGCACCTTCATCGTGAGAGACCATCACGACAGAACCTTGGTATTCACCAAGAGCTGCAAGGATTTCTTCACGAGATGCTGGATCAAGGTTATTAGTTGGCTCATCGAGAAGAAGAACATTGGCGCCAGATACAACGATTGTTGCAAGAGCCAGACGGGTTCTTTCGCCTCCAGAGAGAACTTTGACTGGCTTATGGACATCATCGCCTGCAAAGAGGAATGAACCTAGAACATTGCGGGCTTCAGGTTCGCGAATATCTGGCGTTGCAGACATCATGTTTTCAAGAATGGTGCGCTCGAAGTCCAAAGATTCGTGTTCCTGTGCGTAGTAACCAATCTTTAAGCCGTGACCATGTTCAACCTTGCCAGTATCTGATTCAAGTTCTCCGGCCAGGATACGAAGCAGTGTTGTCTTACCGGCACCATTAAGACCGAGGATGACAACTCGTGATCCCTTATCGATAACACATGAAACGTCGGTAAAGATTTCAAGCGATCCGTAGTTCTTAGAAAGTTCTTCACCCGATAGGGGAGTCTTGCCACATGGAGCAGGTGTTGGGAAGCGAAGCTTTGCCACCTTATCGGCCACACGTACATCATCGAGTGAGGAGCGCAACTTCTCAGCACGGCGCAGCATGCCTTGAGCTGCAGTCGCTTTCGATGCCTTGGCGCGCATCTTTTCGCCCTGCTTCTGCAGTATCTCTGCGCGCTTTTCCGCATTTGCGCGCTCCTTCTTTCGACGATGCTCATCTGCTTCGCGTTGCAAGAGATACTGCTTCCAGCCCATGTTGTAGACATCGATTACATTTCGGTTGGCATCGATATAGAAAACTTTATTGACAACGGTCTCAATCAAATTTACATCGTGAGAGATGATGACGAGTCCACCTGCGTAGTTAGTTAAATATTGACGGAGCCAGATAATCGAATCAGCATCCAAGTGGTTTGTGGGCTCATCGAGAAGAAGTGTTTCAGCACCTGAGAACAAGATACGAGCGAGCTCGATACGGCGACGTTGACCACCAGAAAGTGTTGCAATTTCATTATGGAAGACATCTTCGGAAACTCCGAGGGAAGAAGCGATTGCTTCGGCCTCGGCTGTTGCTGAGTAACCGCCTGCTGCGTTGAATTCTGCATCAACGCGCGTGTAGCGCTCGAGTGCTTTCTCAAGCTCGGCACCTTCCGTTGTGGAAAGTTCTAGCTCAACTGCAGTCATGCGCTTTGCAATCTCATCGAGACCACGAGCGGAGAGAATGCGATCTAGCGCCGTGCCTTGATCTTCGCCAGTACGTGGATCCTGGGGGAGGTAGCCAATCTTTCCAGTGCGTTGAACTCCACCACCTGCTGGAAGTGTTTCACCTGCGAGAACTTTTGCCAGAGTTGATTTACCGGCACCGTTACGACCGACAAAACCTACGCGGTCACCACTGTTGACGCGAATGTTAACGCCACTGACAAGAAGGCGTGCACCAGCACGGAGTTCGAGCGCTGAAGTAGAAATCACTGGTGCAGTTTACGCACTTGCAAGACGAGTGCGACGCGGTACCGCATACGCCTTCGACACAGCAGTTAACTCATCAGAAACCTGCTTGCGCATGGCTTCCTCTGACTTCAAGAGCGTGGTCAAAGCAGCAATTATCGCCTTGAGCTCC
>JBJTMX010000048.1:0-4926 GCA_046070745.1 Candidatus Planktophila sp. | reverse complement strand
CCGCACACGTGTCAAGGTTGTCAAAAATAAGATGGCTCCACCTTTCAAGCAGGCAGAGTTCGACATTATCTACGGAACAGGTATCTCTCGCGAAGGTTCACTTCTCGATATGGGAGTTGACCTTGGCATCGTCAAGAAGTCAGGCGCTTGGTACACCTACGAAGGCGACCAGCTTGGTCAGGGTAAAGAGAATTCACGTAACTTCCTCCTCGATAACCCAGATCTTGCCAACGATATTGAAAATAAAATCCGCGCAAGCTTTGTTCCAGTCGAGGTTGATGCAGCACTCATTGCCGAAATCGATGACGCAGTAGCAGAGGTTGATTTCTAATTTCTCTTCAATACAAGAAGGTAGAGAGCAGCTCCGACCCTTACGAAACTGCATATGCAATCGCACTCAATGCGTTGGTTGCGCGTGCAAAAAGTAAGGGGGAGCTGCTCACTCACCTTAAAGCCCGCGGAGTGGACGATCAGGTAGCTAACGCCACCATCTATCGACTTCAAGAGGCCGGTTTAGTCGATGATCAAGAGTTCGCTCTCGCGTGGGCGACTTCGCGACACGAACATAAAAAAATCTCTAAGCGCATTATTGCAACTGAACTTCGCCAAAAAGGTGTCACTCAGGAAGAGATCAATATCGCTCTTGAAAGTATCGATGATGATGCCGAATATGAATCAGCATTTAGCCTTGCCATGAAAAAGTACTCCACCATGTCACGCCTGGAAAGTGATGTTCAGATTCGTCGGATTCAATCGCTTTTACAACGAAAAGGCTTTACTTTCTCAATTATTTCGCGTGTAGTCCGTGAACTAGGAATTTTTACCGAAGATTAGTTCGCTTAAAGACTAAAAAAGATTTTTTAACTGTGGCTACTGCATACTCAGTATTAGCAGGGGTGTAGCTCACTGTCACTTCTTCAAATCCCATAGATGGCGGCTTCCAGGTGCATGTCGAATTTCCTGAGGTAAATAACTTTTTATAGCAACCTGGAATTCTCTTGCCCGCAACGAGGTAGGTTACTTTGCCGGCTGGGCTTCCAGCCGCGACAGTCGGTGTAACGGTGATTGTGACAAAGATTCCTTTATAAGGCGCAGCGCTTAGCGATGGAGAGGTAAGAGTGGCGAATTCAGCAACGTCTTGGACATTGATGGTGACCACATTGAGCGCTGCATTGCCATTGAGATCGATGATGTAAAAGTAGTAATACAAGGTGTTACTCGGATTAGGTGACTCATAATTTGGAGGAGAATCGAAGGTAAGAACACCGCCGGATGTCACCGAAAAAACGTTGTAATTACCGCTGGTTGTGTACTCGAGAAACGTAACCGCCTCACCTCCAGTAAGAGTCGACACGGCGGATTGGTTTTCGTTAGGTGAAAACGTTGATGCTCCAGTGTAAGTAGGCGGGGTTACATCAGTCTGTGAGTTAAAATTTTGATTGATATCACTCTGACTTAACACGGAGTTGTACATGGCAATTTCGCCAATTTCACCTTTGAAGTAATCATCTACCCAGTTGCTCTTACCAATGAAGGCCGAGCTTCGCGTGATAGCTGGGGGATTGATATAACCAGATCCTAAGTAGGTAGTTGTTTGCGCCACTTTATTAAGGTAGAAGGTGCAGGTTGACCCATTGACTGTAACTGCGTAATGAGCAAAAACGCCCGGCTGGATAGCTCCAATAGCTCGACAATTTCCGGGTCGCGTTGTGCCATTCCAGACTTCGATCGAGAGGTCGTTGGTATCTAAATATCGACCAACCCACATCGAGTAGTTGGCATCACCAGTTGTTGCGGCTGCATTAGCGAAATCGATGACTCTCTCAAAGGTGTGGTCATTGGCGACGGGTGAGAGAAATTTGGCATAAAAACTCAGTGAAAATCCCGATGAAAAATCGGTTGCGCCAATCGAGACCGTGGCATAGCTCGAACTAGTGCCATCAAAGACGTAGGTATTGCCATTTAACGAAGATCGAGTTACTCCGCTCTGCAAAGTGCCTGAGACCGCACTATTGGAGGTAACAAGGTTTGTCATCGCAGTACCGGATCCACCGTTTGGATTTGCCGCATCAAAATCAAAAACGAGGCCGTTGGTGACTACTCCGACACCGCTGGCAACGGTTGCTTGTGCAGGGTTTAGAAACGGAGTGACAAGAGTAAGAGCCAGCACAAGACTTAGAACCCGGGCTACCTTGCGCATAGTCAGAGATTGTAGATGGTTACTTGCTGTGTTTGAGATGATCCGTCAGGCGCTCAGCTGTAGCAACTACTGCCGCTGCATGGAGGCGGCCTGGTTGTC
Source organism: Candidatus Planktophila sp. (assembly GCA_046070745.1). Lineage (GTDB taxonomy): Bacteria > Actinomycetota > Actinomycetes > Nanopelagicales > Nanopelagicaceae > Planktophila. The sequence goes on along the minus strand of JBJTMX010000048.1, from coordinate 2,627 downwards.
GCCCCAAACGCTCGATGGGGCCAGAAATTGAGACCGCGGCAATGACCTTGCCGTTGGGGCCGCGAACTGGAGCAGAGACAGAGGCAACGCCGGCTTCGCGTTCACCCACTGATTGAGCCCAACCGCGGCGACGATCGGCCGAAAGATGTGCTGCGGTATAGCGAGCATTCTTCAGAACTCGGTGAATTTTTTCGGAGTCTTCCCACGCCATCAAAATCTGTGCAGCAGACCCTGCCTGCATTGTCAGAGCTGCTCCAACAGGGACAGAGTCGCGAAGACCTGAGAGGCGCTCGGCTACGGCAACGCAGAGACGGACATCGCCTTGTCGCTTATACAGCTGTGCTGATTCGCCAGTGGCGTCACGAAGAGCGGCGAGAGCGGGACCAGCGGCTGCGATGAGGCGATCTTCGCCAGCGGCGAGAGCGAGTTCGGCAGAGCGCGGGCCGAGCACAAAGCGACCGTTGAGATCGCGAGTAACGAGACGGTGGTGCTCAAGGGCGACCGCAAGTCGGTGCGCGGTGGGACGGGCGATTGCCGTCACAGCCACCAACTCTGCCAGCGAGTGCGGCCCTGACTCGAGAGTTCCAAGTATCGCCACGGCTTTGTCTAATACGCCGACTCCGCTATTCTTCTTGTCCATGAAGTGATATTAACATCTCACCAAATGGGATGGCAATATCTAGCTAGAAGAATTATTGGAGGCTTTTATGGGTAAGACACTGGCAGAGAAGATTTGGGCAGAGCATGTTGTGCGCTCAGCTGAAGGCGAGCCAGATCTGCTCTATATCGACCTCCACCTCATTCACGAAGTGACTAGTCCACAGGCATTTGATGGCTTGCGTTTAACAAATCGCAAGGTGCGTCGTCCTGACTTAACTATTGCAACAGAAGATCACAACGTTCCAACACTCGACATCTTGAAGCCAATTGCAGATCCTGTATCAAAGCTTCAGGTAGATACTCTTCGCAACAACTGCGCCGAATTCGGTGTTCGCATTCACTCATTGGGTGACGTCGATCAAGGAGTTGTTCACGTTGTTGGACCACAGCTTGGAGTTACACAGCCCGGAATGACAATCGTTTGTGGAGACTCGCACACGTCAACACACGGTGCATTCGGTGCAATTGCATTCGGTATTGGAACATCTGAGGTAGAGCATGTTCTTGCAACTCAGACACTTTCATCACGTCGTCCAAAGACAATGGCAATCAATGTCAATGGAAAGTTAAAGCCAGGCGTAACAGCTAAGGACTTAATTCTTGCAATCATCGCAAAGATTGGCACAGGTGGGGGACAGGGTTACATCCTCGAATACCGCGGTGAGGCAATTCGCGAACTTTCAATGGAAGGTCGAATGACCGTTTGTAACATGTCGATCGAAGCAGGTGCTCGTGCAGGACTTATTGCACCGGATCAGAAGACATTTGATTACATCAAGGGCAAGCCGCATGCACCTGAAGATTTCGAAGCAGCCGTTGCTTACTGGGGCACACTTTTTACTGATTCAGATGCGAAATTTGATGCTGAAGTCGAAATCGATGGCGATGCACTCGAGCCATTCGTAACATGGGGCACTAACCCTGGTCAGGGACTTCCGCTTTCAGCACATGTTCCAAGCCCATCAGATTTCGCTTCCGAGACAGATCAAGTTGCTGCAAAGAATGCACTTGAGTACATGGGTCTCACACCTGGAACACCCCTTAAAGAAGTAAAGATTGACACTGTTTTCTTGGGTTCATGCACCAACGGCCGCATTGAAGATCTTCGTGCGGCAGCTGAAATCGTTAAGGGCAAGACAATCGCATCAACATTGCGCATGTTGGTTGTGCCTGGTTCAGAACGTGTACGTCAACAAGCGATGTCAGAAGGACTCGACAAGGTCTTCATCGATGCAGGTGCTGAATGGCGCAATGCTGGATGCTCAATGTGTCTTGGCATGAATCCAGATCAACTTGCAGTCGGCGAGCGTTCTGCATCTACATCAAACCGTAACTTTGAAGGACGTCAGGGCAAGGGTGGACGTACTCACTTGGTTAGCCCACAGGTAGCAGCAGCAACTGCGCTTCGCGGCACACTTTCATCACCGGCAGATTTGTAAGAGGGGGAGAAAACATCATGGAAAAATTCATTTCACATACAGGAACAGGTGTGCCACTTCGTCGCTCAAACGTCGATACAGATCAAATCATCCCCGCTGTTTACTTGAAGCGGGTGACACGTAGCGGCTTCGAAGATGGATTGTTTTCTGCATGGCGCAACGATCCAGAGTTCGTTCTCAACCAGGATGCATTTAAGAAGGGAACTGTTCTTGTCGCAGGTCCTGACTTCGGTACAGGTTCTTCTCGCGAGCATGCAGTCTGGGCTCTTCAGAACTACGGTTTCAAGGCTGTTATCTCTAGCCGCTTTGCAGATATCTTCCGCGGAAACTCACTCAAGGGCGGATTGCTCACAGTGATCATCCCTCAGGATGAAGTTGAGAAGTTGTGGGCGACAATCGAGGCAACTCCATCGACGCACATCACCGTCGATCTTGATTCACGCACAGTGTCATACGGAGATACAAAGCTGAATTTTGATCTCGATGATTACACCCGCTGGCGCTTGATGGAGGGTCTCGATGACATCG
>JBJTMX010000047.1:0-6469 GCA_046070745.1 Candidatus Planktophila sp. | reverse complement strand
GCAAGCATTCCTGCCCCCTTTGCAACACTTACGGTTAGCACTCCCTGGGTGGTGTTCTGGGCAATCTTAGGAACTGTGTCGGTAGTCATAATCGACTGAGCGACATCTTCAAGTGAATCACTATGAAGTGATGTTGAAAGCTTTTCAATTCCGGAGATGATCTTCTCCATTGGAAGTCGTTCCCCGATAAGACCAGTCGAACACACAACTACTTCACCGGATGAAATCTGAAGAAGTTCTCCGACCTTCTCAGCTGTGCGATGAGTATCCAAGAATCCATCAGGTCCAGTACACGCATTTGCTCCGCCAGAGTTAAGCACCGCAGCACGAACTATTTCGCCCTTGGTGACTTCACGTGACCAAATAACAGGTGCTGCAACCACTTTATTTGTTGTGTAAACAGCCGCTGCATCAAAACGAGGTCCAGTATTTTCTATAAGAGTCAGATCAAATGCACCTGATGACTTGAGTCCAGCGTGCATTCCAGAGGCTCGAAAGCCTTGTGGAAGTGATTTATTCATGCACCTAATCCATTTCCGAGCAAGCCTGCAGTTGATTCGAATCCCGCAATCAGGTTTGCGTTATGCAGCGCTTGAGCTGCTGCGCCTTTACCTAAGTTATCGATAGCAACTGAAACCACAAGGCGATTTGTATGGTCATCGATTGCAACTTGTACATGAGCATAGTTACTACCTAACACAGAAGAAGTCTTTGGCATCTGACCTTCAGGAAGGAGTAGGACGTATGGAGAATCTGCAAAGAACTTTTCGTATGCGCCTCTTACCTGGGCAATGGAGATTGATTGAGTAAGTTTGACGGTGATCGTAGAGAGAATTCCTCGTGGCATCGGAGCGAGTATCGGGGTAAACGAGACACGTACATCACTTCCGGTGATTGAAGAAAGTGTCTCTTCGATTTCTGGAGTGTGCTGGTGGATTCCCCCAAATTTGTATGAAGTGAGCGAACCGGAAACCTCGCTTGCGATTAAATTGATCTTTGCGGAGCGGCCAGCCCCTGTAGTGCCAGATGCTGCTACGACAACAACATCAGAGAAATCTGCGAATGAAGTTGCAGGTGCTGCACCAAGGGCAATCGAAGTTGCATAACACCCGGGGTTGGCAACGCGAGATACCGTTGCAATTTCAGCGCTCTTGCCTGGCAAGTCTGCAAGGCCATATGTCCATGCACCTGCATAATCCCCGCCGTAGTACTTCTCCCATGATTGCGCTGACTTCAAACGGTAATCTGCGCCGAGATCGACAATCTTTGTGCTCTCTGGAAGCTGAGCAATAATCTTTGCTGACTCACCATGCGGTAGGGCGAGGAAAACTAGCTCGCACTTCTCGAACTCTGCAGGTGTAAATGAAGTAAATGAACGATCTGCATAGCTCTGCAACTGTGGGTGAATTGATGTAATCAACTCGCCCGCATTGGAATGTGCCGAGATCGCTTCTACTTCGAAATGTGGGTGAAGCGCCAATAGACGAAGGAGCTCTCCCCCTGCATAACCGCTACCGCCAATGAGTCCGATTTTCATGGCTCAAAGTTAGCATATTTATGCATCTAATTGCATAAATATGCACTCGTTAGATTGTACGGAGAGTTGCTCCTGTGCGCTTTTCTGCCTCAAGAACTGCACTTTCGCGGGCAGCGGTGATTTCAGCACCTGTCAGCGTTCGATCGGAAGCGCGGAAGACGAGTGAGAAGGCGAGAGAAATCTTTCCATCGCCTAACTTGTCATAACGATCAAAGAGAGTGATGGACTCAAGAAGCTCCCCCGCGCCTGCACGCAGCGCTGCTTCTACATCGCCTGCAGCAACGGAGGCTTCAACAATGAGAGCGACATCCTGAAGAGCCGCAGGCATAGTGCCCACAGAATATGGTCGGACTAAATCTGTATCTGGAAGAGCGCTCAATCCCACTGCGAATGCTACTGATCGCTCTGGCAAACCGTAGGCTGCAACGATACGAGGATGAAGCTCACCGGCATGGGCAACGGCCTTGCCATCAACAATGAGCTCAGCACAGCGACCCGGGTGCCATGGAGCAAAATCAGAACGCTTGATGGTCCATTCCAGATTGCAGAGCTGCAAAATATCTTGTGCATATGCAATGGCATCTTGCCATGTGTAGGCACGTGCTGGTCCTTGCCAATCAGTGGCTTCGGTCTTGCCAACAAGCAAACCAGCAACGTGGTACGCCTGCGGCGGAACGCTTGCAGAGATTGCGTCGATGACAGACTGCACTGGACGCTTTCCAAGTTCTGGAGAAATAGCAGAAACTAACTTCTGTGAACTTCTAAAGATCGATCCCATTTCAAAGATTGCAAAGTCTTTTGCACCGCGACTGATATTTCGCTGAGCGACTTCAATTAACCCTGGAACAAGATGAACACGCATGAGCGGAAACTCTTCAGACATTGGGTTTGCAATGCGATATGTCGCAGCGCGCTCACCCACGAATCCCATCGAATCAATGGTCTCTTGGTTTGTGAATGGGAATGTCTGCACCTCAGCAAAGCCACGGCTTGCAAGCATCGTTGCAACTGCGCGTCGACGCTTCTGTGTTGGAGTAAGCGATGCGTGCTTTGGTCGCGGAGGAAGAATTGATGGAATCGTGTCATAACCAACCATGCGAGCTACTTCTTCTACGAAGTCAGCTGGCTGCAGTAAATCTGAACGCCATGATGGTGGGTCTACCTCGAAGGTTGCCTCATTGACATCGCATCCTACTGCACGAAGTTGAGTCGCAATCTCTGCAGGAGTGATAGAGATTCCCAAAGTTGCTGCAACATATGCAGGATCGACTTTCACAATTGGCGCGTAGCGTGGCTCACCATCAATAACAGTTTCAACATGCTTTGCTGACGAGAGTTGTGTAAGCAGCTGCACAAATCGAGCAGATGAGAACTCTGCAAGTGATGGGTCAACGCTTCGCTCGAGGCGACGTGATGCCTCAGAGGACAACTTATGGCGACGTGAGTTCTTTGCTACCGCTACGGGATCGAAGCGAACCGCTTCGACGGCAATGCGTGTAGTCGATGACGTAATCTCTGACTCAAGTCCGCCCATCGTGCCGGCAAGTGCGAGCGGCTTTACATCATCACAGACCATCAGGTCATCCGCGCTGAGTGTGCGCTCTTGTCCATCAAGAGTGGTGAACTTTTGAACGGAACCTGCTCGCTTAATTGCAAGGCTTCCAGAAATTTTATCTGCATCGAATGCATGGAGAGGCTGGCCGAGTTCGAGCATTACATAGTTGGTGATATCGACTACGAGCGAGATTGAGCGCATCCCCATCTTCTCAATGCGACGCTGCATCCACAGCGGAGTCTGAGCCGATTGATCGAAATCAGAGAGAGTGCGCAAGTAGAAAACGCTCGCTGCATCTTTATCAACGATCTTCGCTTGTACGCCAGTGCCAGTTTTCTCGAACTTCACTGATCGAAGTGCATCTACTGGATCGGTGTACTTCAAACCAAGCGACGCAGCGACTTCACGAGCTACACCACGGATGCTGAGCGCGTAACCGCGATCAGGGTTTACAGCGATATCGAAGATGACATCGTTGATTGAGAGAGCTTCAATTGCATCTGCGCCGATGGTTACTGAACCCTCAGCAAAGGTCATGATTCCTGCATGCTCATCGCTAATTCCAAGCTCGCGAGCCGAACAAATCATTCCGTTAGAAGTCTTGCCATAGGTCTCACGTGCAGAGATTGCGAAGTCACCTGGAAGCACGGCACCTGGAATAGCAACGCAGACTATGTCACCAACAGCAAAGTTCGTTGCACCACAAATTACAAAACGAGTTTCGCCTTCTCCGCAATCGAGCCCTACATAGCGAATAGGCTTCTTAAACTCAGTAATCTCCTCGATTGAGAGAACTTTTCCAAATTTCAAAGGCCCAGTGAGATCTGCGCCCTGCACAATGATTTCTTCAACTTCAAAACCAACGCGAATCAACGCATCAGAGATTTGTTCGGCAGAAATTGTCTCTGGGATTTCAACGAATTCTTTAATCCACGATAAAGGTGCGCGCATTTACAGTCCGACTCCAAACTGACGAGTGAAACGAAGGTCGCCTTCAACGATGTCGTGCATATCTTTAATTCCATGGCGAACCATTAGCGTGCGCTCAAGGCCCATTCCAAAGGCGAAACCTGAATAGGTTTCTGTATCAATTCCACATGTTGCAAGAACCTTAGGATTGACCATTCCGCAACCGCCCCACTCGATCCAGCGGTTATTGAAATAAATATCAATTTCTGCACTTGGCTCGGTGAACGGGAAGAATGATGGACGAAGTCGAATTGTGACTTCATCACCGAACATATGGCGCGCAAAGTTTTCCAGTGTTCCCTTGAGGTGAGCCATTGTGATGCCTTTATCAATAACAAGACCTTCCACCTGATGAAAGACAGGGCTGTGGGTCGCATCGAGTTCGTCAGCGCGGAATGTGCGGCCAGGGCTGATGACATAAATCGGTGGCTCTTGCGTAAGCATCGTTCGAATCTGCACAGGTGAAGTTTGAGTACGGAGAACCATTCCTGATTCAACTGGTTCAATGTAGAAAGTATCTTGCATTGTGCGCGCTGGATGATCAGCTGGAATGTTGAGTGCATCGAAGTTGAGCCAACCTGATTCAAGTTCTGGCCCCTCTTCAACAGAGAATCCTTGTTCGATAAAGAAGTCTGAGACTTCATTCTTGATAATCGTGATTGGGTGCAATCCCCCGCGATGAGAGCGCTGCACTGGAAGAGTAATGTCGACGACTTCTTCAATTAGAACTCGGGTATCACGCTCTGCCTCTAGCTTCTCTGTTGCGGTGGCGAGAAGGCGACCGAGCTCTGCCTTGGCTTCGCCGATAACCTTGCCTGCAGATGCCTTCTCTTCAGGAGAGAGCGAACCAAGTGCGCGACTGGCAAGTGAGATCGGAGCTTTATCTCCGACGTGGGCTAGGCGAGCTACTTTGAGTTCATCGAGGTTGGTGGCAGCGGCAAAAGCAGCTGCAGCCTGATCTAACCAACCCTTAATCTCATCAAGATTCATGGGGCGAAGTCTAACCTGCGACCGGTGAACTGAGGGTGAAAATTACGATGGAAGCCGCCGCTGAAAGATTGAGGCTCTCAGCACGTCCTCCCATTGGAATCGTTACAGATGTCATTGAAGAATCATCAACTCCAAGTGATTGCGCATCAACCCCACGAGCTTCGTTGCCGAAGATTGAGATAAAGGAATCCTCGCGATTGAGTTCAAGAATGGATTTCTTGGCATGAGATGAGAGCAACAAAGACTTTGATGCTGGAAGTAGTTGAGCTACATCAGTGAATGCAATGTCTTCAAATAGAGGGATATGCCAGAGTGAACCAGCGGTCGCACGCACAACTTTTGGAGAGTACATATCGACGCTACCTGGTGACGTAATTACTGCATCAACGCCCATCGCATCTGCAGTGCGCAGGATGGTGCCAGCATTTCCCGGGTCTTGAATTTCATGTAAGTAGATAACGCGTGAGGATTTCTTGGATGCAAGTGGCGCTAACTCGGCAAGTTCGCGACGTGGAACTGTGCAGAGTGCCAGAATTCCTTGTGGTGTAACAGTCGATGCCATTTCTTGCATCACAGCATCGGTTACTTCAACTACATCAACTTGATTGAGATCAAAGTCGGAAAGTTTAAGAAGTCCTGTGCTTGTGACATATAAGCTCTTGATAAAAGGTGCGCCGTCTGCAGTGAGTGCTTCACGTGCAGCCTGTAAACCCTCGGCTACGAAGAGTCCTGCATTGCGGCGCTCTTTATTGCCGCGAGAACCAAGAAGAGCCTTCACTCGCACAACATGTGGCGAGTGAAGGCTCTCTATCATTGGATTTAAATAGCTGACTAAAGATTACTTCTGAGCTGCTGCAACATGTGTGCGAGCAACTTCAACAAGTACCTTGAATGCAGCTGGATCGTTTGTAGCGATATCTGAAAGAACGCGACGATCTACCTCTAGGCCAGAGAGCTTAAGTCCCTGGATTAGACGGTTGTATGTAAGACCGTTCTCACGTGCTGCTGCATTAATACGCTGGATCCAGAGCTGACGGAAGTCGCCCTTCTTATCCTTGCGGTCATTAAATGCATAGACCATTGAGTGAGTTACTTGCTCCTTCGCCTTTGTGAAAAGACGTGAGCGCTGTCCGCGATATCCGCTTGCACGCTCGAGGGTTGTGCGACGCTTCTTAGCTGCGTGTACTCCGCGCTTTACTCTCATCGGTTATTCCCCCTTACTTCAGACCAAGCATGCGCTTGGCTGTCATTGTGACTGTTGGCTTTGCTGACTGTTCTTGGCTCATACGACGAGTAACACGTGATGACTTGTGCTCCAAAAGGTGGCGCTTGCCTGCACGCTCATGCATGATCTTTCCTGAACCTGTAACGCGAAAAGTCTTCTTCGCGCCACTGTGGGTCTTCATCTTTGGCATTTC
>JBJTMX010000046.1:0-5884 GCA_046070745.1 Candidatus Planktophila sp. | reverse complement strand
ACTGCGGTTTCAACCGCAACATCTGTAGTCGCATCTTCAGCATTGTCAGTTGCGACAGCGCCTGCCACCTCGGTGACAGTCTCTGGTTCGGACACTGGAGCCGGTGCTGACTTCGCAGCCAACTTCTCTTGTGCCTTCTTCTTCAGAGTTGTTGCGCCTTCTGCAGGCTCTGATGCTGCTGCCTTAACAGCTGCTTCGTATGCAATGCTCTTAGCTGGCTTTGGTGCTGCAACCTTGAGCGTTCCCTCTGCTCCTGGAAGACCCTTGAACTTCTGCCAATCTCCAGTCACCTTAAAGAGTGCTGCAACTGCTTCAGTTGGCTGTGCGCCAACGCCAAGCCAGTACTGAGCGCGCTCAGAGTTAACCTGAATGATTGACGGTTCTTGTCCCGGTACATAACGACCGATCTCTTCGATTGAGAGACCGTTACGCGCCTTGCGTGAATCTGTCACGACGATGCGGTAGTACGGTGTACGGATCTTTCCAAAACGCATTAAACGAATCTTTGTAGCCAAAGTGGTAGTGCTCCTAAAATGTGTGTCAGCGTGACCAGAGTTACAGCGGGGTGCGTAACATGGACATCCGACGGCGGATTTGGATGTTGTAGGGGTAGAGGGCCCTTCAACAGGTGCCCTATTCTGCCAGCCAACCCCTCTAATACGGAAATTGAGAAGGCGCGGCGGTATGGGCTGACCGCAAAGCACTATCCTCGAGAAATAATCTCTACGGAGAGAACCTTAGCTTTTCTCAGCCCAATACCTGGATTACTAACCTTCTTGAGCGGCTCGTTTAGCGGGATTGCCTGAGCGGGATTTTTTCTTTGGGGGCTGCTGACCCATCTTGGGTGGAGCCATATTAGGCATTCCTTGTGGGAGGGCCATTCCGGGTGGCATGCCGCCGGGCATCTTGCCCCCGCGCATCGTCTTCATCATCTTCTGGGCCGCGGTGAACTTTTCAACGAGCTTATTGACGTCAGAGACAGCGCGGCCTGAACCAGCTGCAATGCGGGCACGGCGCGATCCATTGAGGAGCTTCAGGTCGCGGCGTTCGGCGGGAGTCATCGACTGAACAATCGCCTTGGTGCGGGTGATCTCTGATTCATCAAAGTTATCAATCTGTTTCTTCATAGCTCCGGCGCCAGGAAGCATTCCAAGGAGCTTTCCCATATTGCCCATCTTCGACATCGCTTCTAACTGCTCAAGGAAATCTTCGAGAGTGAAGTCTTCACCGCTCGCAAACTTCTCTTCAAGTTTCTTAGTCGTATCTGGGTTGAACGCCTTCTGTGCTTGTTCGGCAAGTGTGGCAACATCGCCCATACCGAGGATGCGAGATGCCATGCGCTCTGGGTAGAAGATATCGAAGTCGGCAATCTTCTCGCCGGTAGAGACGAACATGATCGGGCGCTGAGTGAGGGAAGCAATAGAAAGCGCCGCTCCGCCTCGTGCATCACCATCGAGCTTGGTCAGAACAACGCCATCGAATCCAACGCCATCGCGGAAAGCTTCTGCGGTGCGAACGGCATCTTGTCCGATCATTGCATCGACAACAAAGAGAATCTCATTGGGGTTAATAGCATCGCGAATCGCAGAAGCTTCCTTCATGAGATCTTCATCGACACCGAGACGACCTGCAGTATCAACGATGACCATGTTGTGAAGTTTTGACTTTGCGAATGCAACACCGTCACGTGCAACTTGAACAGGATTACCAACGCCATTGCCAGGTTCTGGAGCAAATACAGGTACACCTACGGATTCACCGACAACTTGAAGTTGGTTAACTGCATTCGGGCGCTGTAAGTCAGATGCTACAAGAATCGGAGTATCGCCTTGGTCCTTGTAAAACTTTGCAAGCTTTGCAGCGAGAGTTGTCTTACCGGCACCCTGAAGACCGGCAAGCATGATGACGGTTGGTGGATTCTTTGCATATCGAACGCGGCGTGCACCGCCACCGAGAATCTCAGTGAGTTCTTTATTAACTAAATCAAAGATTGCCTGGGCTTGATTGACGCCTGGCTGAAGAGTCGGAAGAATTTCGAGTGAGCCAGTACGGACCTTCTCGATAAATTGATCGACAACTGCAAGGGCTACATCTGCCTCGAGAAGTGCTTGGCGAATTTCAGCGGTGGTGTTATCGATATCTGAGGCAGATAGCTTTCCGCGATTGCGAAGTGAACCGAATACACCAGAGATTTTCGAGGAGAGCGCATCAAACATAGTGGAGCGATACTACTTCAGAGAGGCTTGAATACGCGAAGCGACCTCGGTTGCGCGTTCGGTGGTCAACGCTCCCCCGCCAATTTCTGTGACATACAAGGTATCGATAGCCTCGGCGCCAAGTGTTGTCACGATTGCAGATCGAATATCGATATTGCATTTGCGAACAGTGTCACCGATTGAAAAGAGAAGAGCAGGTCTATCGTGGCTACGCACTTCAATGATGGTGGCATCTGTTGCTGCATCAAGAAAAGTTTCAACTATTGGTGCTGGAACCGGAATGGTTGGCAATTGTGCATAGGTTTCAATGCGGGCGCGAATACGCTCTCCTAGCTTTTCTTCGCCTTCTAGTCCGCGCACGAGTTCTTTATGCAGAATTTCACGTGATAGATCTGGCGCATTGGGATCTGGTATGACAATCCACTCCATGACAGCGACTGAGTCGATGGTCTTTGTGCGAGCGGAGCGAACATCCAGACGCAAAATATTTAAGACACCGGAGACAATTGAAAGTAGTCCAGTCCTATCGGGAGAGATGATTTCAACTGCATAAACACTTCCACGATCTTCAATAAGAACATCGAGTTTTCCTGCTGCAGCGCGCTCAACTTGATCAGCACGAAGTTCAGGTTGTGGCACCACAGTGTTATCAGTCAGAGCTAGCTTTGTCTTGCGAACAAGTTCTCGAACTAACGATGCCTTCCATTCGCTCCAAGCAGCGCGACCAGTTGCTTCGCCATCGGCAATGCTCAGCGCATGCAAGAGCTCGAGAGTACCGACGTCGGTAATGCTCTCCACCACTGCAGAAATAGTTGCTGGATCATCGAGGTCTCGTCGAGTGGCAGTCGCTGATAAAAGTAAATGATGTTGGATCAGAGTTTGAATAATCGCAATATCTTTTGGATTAAAACCGATTCGCTCCGCAAGTGGCTTAATGAGCTGAGCACCGCGAATTGAATGATCTTCTTCTGTGCCTTTTCCGATATCGTGGAAGAGCGCAGTAAAGAGAAGTAGGTCTGGGCGGTGTACTTCGCGAGTAAGGGCGGCAGCAGAAACTGCCGTCTCCACCATATGGCGATCGACTGTATGGCGGTGCAGTACATTGCGCTGTGGAAGTGAGCGCACTCCCCTCCACTCTGGAATCCAATGGAAGATGATCTCCTCTTGATCGAGCGCCTCAAAGATCTCCACCATCGCAGGACCTGCTCCGATGAGTGCAATCAGATATTCGCGAGCTTCACGTGGCCACGGAGTTGGCAGAGCACCTTTACCTGCATCGAGAGCATCACCGTAATTGCGCAGAGAATCAAATGAGAGTCGTAGACCCAACTGTGCCGCCATTGCTGCTGCACGAAGTCCGATGACAGGATCTACATCAAAGTCAAAGGTGGGATCTATTACGACTTCCTTATTTGCAACGGAAATTCCTGGAGCTACTTCAGTAGAACGCACTCGCTTTAAGAAACGCCCAAGCCCATCTTTTCCCTTGTGGTCATATTGATGCCATGCCATCTGCATCAGGTAATCCACTGCGCGGGCCGACTGGGCGACATCGCTCATGAGCGCATCTGCATCAAGATACTGCAAAGCCTCTGCGACTTTATCTTGCTCTGTAAAGAGCAAGCGATCTTTATCGCGACCGCTAGCAATATGAAGCGCTTCGCGAACTGTCGATAATAAAGACTCTGCCTGGCTGATGCGTTCCATCGGAAGTGTAAGGGCGCCTGAAGCATTCATAGCGCGAAGGGCGGTGATATCGCGCAGTCCGCCGCGTGATTCCTTAAGGTCTGGCTCTAGTAAATATGCGAGCTCACCATTGCGCTCATAACGTTCATCAAGAGTGGAACGGAGCATTGGCAAATAACGTTTTGAATCTTCGCGCCATGCAGTCAGAGCATCTGCCTGAACATCTGCAATTAAATCAGCACTTCCACAGATTAGGCGAATATCTAATAAACCCATTGCCACTTTGAGATCTTCCTCAAGGGCAGAACGTACTTCGCTTCGCGTACGTACTGAGTGATCAACCTTGATTTTCTTATCCCATAATGGATAGAGAATTGCATTGACGATATCTGAAAGTTTTTTCTGGCTATCTGAACCAGTATGAATAATGACGATATCTAAATCTGAACCTGGAGATAGTTCGCCGCGGCCGTAACTTCCGACCGCGGCGATAGCTATCTCATCAGAATCTGCGCCGCTCGCGACGAATAGTTGAGAGAGTAAGAGATCGTTCTCGTTAGAGCGCGTTCGTCTCTCTCGTGTACCCATGGCGCGATTCTATTAGATTGCGTCTGTTCCGCGTTCTCCCGTGCGAACGCGGACAACTTGATCAACCGGTGTTGTCCATACCTTTCCATCACCGATAGAACCTGTACCTGCTGCTTTGACGATGACATCAACGATATTTGCAGAATCTGCATCATCGACAAGAACTTCAAGTCGCACCTTCGGAACGAGGTCAACTGTGTATTCAGCACCTCGATACACCTCAGTGTGGCCCTTTTGTCGACCGAAGCCACTTGCCTCAGAGACAGTCATTCCTGTGATGCCAGCTGCTTGCAGCGCATCCTTTACTTCATCGAGCTTAAATGGTTTCAAGATTGCTGTAATGAGCTTCATAGGTTTGCGCCTCCTCGTGATGAACTTGCATATTCGTATGCTGATTCAGCATGTTCCTTAAGGTCAATGCCTTCAATCTCGTCATTCTTTGCTACGCGGAATCCGATTGTCTTTTCAATTGCGAATCCGATGATCAGCGTTGCAATAAATGAATATCCTGCAACAAGTCCGACTCCAAGAGCCTGCTTGACCAAGAGATCAGTGCCGCCACCATAGAGAAGGCCATCGATACCGATGCTGTTGACTACATGTGTACCGAAGAGACCAATAGCAAGTGATCCCCAGATTCCACCGACAAGGTGAACTCCGACAACATCGAGTGAGTCATCGAAGCCAAACTTGTACTTCAAGCTCACTGCCAATGCACAGAGAATGCCGGCAATGAAACCGATGACTACGGCTGCCCAAGGAGCCACGAATGCACATGCAGGTGTAATTGCAACAAGACCTGCGACCGCACCAGATGCAGCACCAAGAGATGTTGCATGACCGTTGCGAATCTTTTCAACTGCAAGCCATCCAACAACTGCAGCACCTGCAGCAACCTGTGTGTTAAGGAGTGCAAGTCCTGCTGTTCCATTTGCAGCTAGGGCTGATCCCGCATTGAAGCCGAACCAACCGAACCACAAGAGTCCTGCACCGAGCATTACCAATGGCAATGAGTGCGGACGCATTGGATCCTTACGCCATCCGACGCGCTTTCCAAGAACGATTGCGAGTGCAAGACCTGCGGCGCCTGCATTGATGTGAACAGCTGTTCCGCCTGCGAAATCTTCAAGACCCTTGCCTGCGAGGAATCCTGTACCTGTAACTGTGTCTCCGACCTTGTTTCCAAATGCGAATACCCAGTGAGCTACAGGGAAGTAAACAACTGTTGACCAGATAGCAACAAAGATTGACCATGAGATGAACTTGGTGCGATCTGCGATTGCTCCAGAGATAAGTGCTGGTGTGATGATTGCAAACATCAACTGGAATGCTGCAAAGACAAGTACTGGGATTGGATAGACGCCACCGTTATTGGTGAAGTCATTGACGACTCC
>JBJTMX010000045.1:0-22348 GCA_046070745.1 Candidatus Planktophila sp. | reverse complement strand
GTTCTTGATGTGGAATGTTCTCGGCGCCGTTATATGGACAGAACTAGTTCTTGGTGCAGGTTATGTACTAGGAAATAAGATCAGCGGTTCAATCGATAAGTACTTACTACCGATTATCGCGCTGATTATTCTCGTCAGTATTCTTCCGGTTGCGTTAGAAGTTCTTAAAGAGTGGCGCACAAAGCGCCATCTCTCTTAATTACAGACCGAGATCTGCAAGCTGGTAGGCGGCGTAGTACTGATAGCCCGCTGCCTCTATTGCATCTTTGGCACCGCGCTCAACAATGACCGCTACCCCCACGACAAAGGCGCCAGCCTCCTTAAGGGCTTCAACTGCTGTTAATACAGAGCCGCCTGTTGTTGATGTATCTTCAACAGCCAATACGCGCTTACCAACTACATCTGGTCCTTCGATTCGGCGTTGGAGCCCGTGAGCTTTTCCTTCTTTGCGAACTACAAATGAATCAAGTGCGCGGCCGTTGCGAGCTGCAACATGCATCATCGCTGTTGCAACAGGATCCGCACCGAGTGTGAGGCCACCAACTGCATCGAATTCAAGATCCTTAGTAAGGTCGAGCATGACTTCACCCACAAGCGGTGCAGCAACGTGATCCAAAGTAATACGACGGAGGTCTACGTAGTAGTCAGCTTCTTTGCCAGATGACAAGATTACTTTGCCATGAACAACTGCCTTGTTGGCGATTTCATTCTTTAAGGATTCGCGTGCGCTCATAGTGTGACCTTATCTCTTCTTTGGTTTTTCGTCATAGACAATGACTTCTGTTTTCTTCTGATTCTTTAACGCCTTTGGTGGGTTCTCTTCTAATAAAGCATTTACCTCGATGCGTAGCTGTGCAACCTCGATCGCCATATTGGCCATCGCGGTTTCAAGTTCGATGATGCGCTTCACACCTGCATGATTAATACCTTCACCTACAAGGCGCTGCACCATACGTAGGGATGCAATATCGCGAAGAGAGTAACGACGGTTGCGACCTTCGGTGCGATTGGGTGAAACTAAACCGAGGCGATCGTATTGACGTAAAGTTTGTGGATGAAGACCTGAAAGTTCCGCCGCAACAGAGATGACATAGAGACCTTTCTCGTCATCTATCTCTTGAGGTTCGTTCTTCTCGTTCACGCTTTTGCCTTTGCAATAAATTCTGATCGCACATCGTGATCTTTTGTTAGCTCATCAAATTTCTTGAGCGCTTCGAGTGCTTCTCCCTCAACACGACGTGGCACTTGTACATCGATGGTGACAAGCAAATCTCCGACAGTTGCACCTTTTGCTACGCCCCGACCTTTAACGCGAAGTACGCGTCCCGTAGGGGTTCCAGCCGCTAATCGCACAGTGACATCATCGCCTGCAAGTGTGGGGACTTTGATGTCTGCACCCAGTGTTGCTTCAGCGAAAGTAACTGGGAGAGTTAATAACAAGTTCTCACCTTTGCGAGAAAAAATTGGGTGGGGTTTTACTGTCAGCAGAATAAATAGATCCCCTGGACCTGCTTCACCTTCTGCACCCTTACCTTTGACGCGAATCTTTGCACCATCATTGACGCCAGCAGGAACGCGAGCTGTGATGTTCTGCTTCTTTCCACCTGAACTTAAGTTAAGTTCAAGGGTTGTTCCGAAGATCGCTTCTTTAAATGAGATCGTTGATTCAGTTTGGAGGTCTTGACCTTTACGAGGACCGCGACGCATTCCTGCGCCACCGAAGAGATTTGCAAAGATATCTTGTGGATTTCCACCACCGAAGATGTCGGAGAAATCTCCACCTTGAAAGTTTCCACCACCGGTTGGTGCGCGGAAACCACCGCGTTCAAACAATGAACGTGCTTCATCGTATTCAGAGCGCTTTTTTGCATCCGACAAGATGTCATATGCCTCAGAGACAGCTTTAAATTTCTCTTCCAGCGCAGAGTCACCTTGAGTTTTATCAGGGTGTAAATCGCGCGCTAAAGAGCGGTACTTCTTTTTAATTTCATCAGGAGTCGCTTTTTTATCGACGCCGAGAACTTTATAGAAGTCCTTCTCATAGAGATCTTTTGCTGCCATCGTTAATTACGCTTCCGGCTCGGTAACTGCAACTCGCGCAGGGCGAAGGATGCGTTCTTTGTACTTATAACCAGGTTGCAGAATCTTTGTAGCAGTAGCAACTGCAATATCTGCAGATGTTTCATGCATCAACGCTTCATGAATCTGTGGGTCAAAGGCTTCACCTTCAACCCCATACTTCTCAAGTCCGAAGCGGTTTGTAATGGATGCTAATTGGTCAGCAACAGCTTTGAAGCCACCAGTGAGTTCACCGTGGCTAGCTGCGCGTTCGATATCATCCAAAGTAGCCAATAGCTCTGTTAATACAGCAGCTGTAGCTACTTCAGATGCCACGGCGCGATCGCGCTCAACGCGCTTTCGATAATTTGCATACTCTGCCTGAAGACGTTGAAGGTCTGCTGTAAGGGATGCAACCGGGTCAGTCTCCTGACCCGGTGCCTCCACTACAACATCTTCATTTGTTTCTTCGACAACTGGAGTTGTTTCTTCAGTCATTAGTTGGCTGCGTCCTCATCGATTACCTCAGCATCTTCAACTCCATCTTCTGCAGGTGTTGACTCTGCCTGAGCAGAGTTAGCGGCATAGAGTGCGCCGCCGAGTGCCTGAGAGATTGTTGATACCTTCTCCGTTGCTGACTTGATCATCTCAAAGTTCGCGCCACCGAGTGCTGTCTTCAACTCTTCCAGAGCTGAATCAAGTTCTGACTTCTGAGTTGCAAGTTCACCTTCGAACTTACCTTCGTTGTCTTTAAGGAACTTCTCTGTCTGGTAGAGAAGTGAATCGCCCGTGTTGCGGATTTCTGCTTCTTCACGACGCTGCTTATCTTCATTTGCGTGTGCTTCAGCATCTGCCATCATGCGATCGATCTCATCTTTAGAAAGTGCAGAGCCACCAGTAATGGTCATACCCTGCTCTTTACCCGTTGCAAGATCCTTCGCTGATACGTGTACGATTCCGTTTGCATCGATATCGAATGTAACTTCGATCTGTGGAACTCCGCGTGGCGCTGGTGCAATTCCAGTCAACTCAAACATTCCGAGCTTCTTGTTATATGCAGCCATTTCGCGCTCACCTTGGTATGCCTGAATCTGAACAGCTGGTTGGCTGTCATCTGCAGTTGTAAAGATCTCTGAACGCTTTGTTGGAATTGTTGTGTTGCGTTCGATGAGCTTTGTCATTACTCCACCCTTGGTTTCAATACCAAGGGAAAGTGGTGTGACATCGAGAAGGAGAACATCCTTCACTTCACCCTTAAGAACACCAGCTTGAAGTGAAGCACCTACCGCTACAACTTCATCAGGGTTTACGCCCTTATTTGGCTCTTTTCCGCCTGTGAGCTCGCGAACCAAATCAACAACTGCTGGCATACGAGTTGAACCACCAACAAGTACAACTGATTCAATCTTGTTGATCGCAATTCCTGCATCCTTAAGTACTGCTTGGAAAGGCTTCTTGCAACGCTCTAGAAGATCTGCTGTAAGTGCCTGGAACTGTGCACGTGTAATTGTTTCATCGAGGAACAATGGATTCTTCTCTGCATCAACTGTGATGTATGGAAGGTTGATAGTTGCAGATTGTGAAGATGAAAGTTCGATCTTCGCCTTCTCTGCAGCTTCGCGGATACGCTGCATCGCCATCTTGTCCTTTGTAAGGTCGATGCCGTTTGAAGATCCGAATGTCTTTACAAGGTGATCAACGAGTGCTTGATCCCAGTCATCTCCACCGAGGTGGTTATCACCTGATGTCGCTTTAACTTCTACAACACCGTCGCCGATTTCAAGAAGTGAAACGTCGAATGTTCCACCGCCGAGGTCGAAGACGAGAATTGTTTGTTCTTTATCTGCCTTATCAAGACCGTATGCAAGTGCTGCAGCTGTTGGCTCGTTGATAATACGAAGAACATTAAGTCCTGCGATCTCACCGGCTTCTTTTGTTGCTTGACGTTCTGCATCTGAGAAGTAAGCAGGAACTGTAATAACAGCATCTGTTACTGACTCACCGAGGTAGCCTTCCGCATCGCGCTTCAGCTTCTGAAGAACACGTGCTGAAATTTCTTGTGGTGTGTACTTCTTGCCATCAATATCTTGTGTCCATGAAGTACCCATGTGACGCTTAACGGAACGAATTGTGCGTTCTACGTTTGTCACTGACTGACGCTTTGCAACTTCACCGACGAGAACTTCGCCATTCTTTGCGAATGCGACGATCGATGGGGTTGTGCGAGCGCCTTCTGCGTTTGCAATAACTGTTGGTTCTCCACCTTCAAGAACTGATACGCAGCTATTTGTTGTTCCTAAGTCGATTCCGACTGCTCTAGCCATTTATTACTCCTTTTTTATTCTCTTGTCTCCCGAGCTGATCCAGCTCAATGGCTTCGCCATGTGAGCTTTTCATCTAGGGTCAGGGCTTGCACTTCCGAGAGACCTGAGTTGATAGTACCCAAAGAGTTGAGTCGCTGCGACTCAGGTTTCTTGAGGTATAGAACCACGAGTTATATCTGGTTATTCCCGCTGAAAAGCAAAACGGCGATATGCGGCCAACATTGCCTTATGCCAGCGGTGCACCGATTCTTAATGTCGCCTTACTTTGCTATTTCAGCGGGCGGTCAACCGTAGGTGTCTCTTGGCCCTCTACCGTTACTGACTGAGCGGATCCCCTTTTTCCAGCTGGGAGCTTGTGGGCCGATGATGCGAAGGGACTCGACGAGGGCGCCGGGTGCGCTGGTGCGGATTGTGCTCAAGATGTCGTTCTGGGCGAGGGTCAACTGGGTCGCCCATGCTGTGGATGAGCATTGGATAAGTAGTGTGCCGTCGACTAAGGAGATTGGTTCGGCGTGCTGGGCTACATCAGGGCCGACGATTGCAGGCCAGGTAGCGAAGAGATTACCTTCAGCAAGGCCTGAATCCCATTCGCGGTCTTTTACTAAATCTTCAAGGATATTGGCGACGAGGGTTGGGTCACCGGGTGTTTGGCTGCGTTCTGGGCGGGGGCGCGATTTTTTAACAAAGCCGGTCTTGTAACTGCGGAACAAATCCAGGGCGAGGTCGCGTTTAGCCATTACTCCACCTCCTTTGAAACAGATCCCGGGGTTACATAGAACTTTGCAGACAATAGCTCTGGTGGAAGGTCGCTTTCAACTGCTGTGGTGATGATGGTTTGTTCGGCTAGTTGAGTAACGGCGGTGAGTTGTTGGCGACGTTGGTTATCGAGCTCAGCAAAAATATCATCGAGGATTAAGACAGGATCTGCACCTTCTGATTTCAAAAGTGTGTAACTGCCGATACGGAGAGCGATTGCCATCGACCAAGATTCACCGTGGCTTGCATATCCCTTTGCAGGAAAGTCTCCGAGTTGTAAATGTAGATCGTCACGGTGTGGACCGATCAGCGATGCGCCGCGATCCATCTCTTGTTTAATTACTTCGGTTGCTCGTTGTTGAAGAATAGAAATATTTTCTTGAATGTCTGCAGTGAGACCTTCTGTAGATGATTTATATGAGATTGATGCAGGTTTTACTTCATTAAGGTTTCGGTAATGCTCTGCAACAAATGGGTTGAGGTCATCTACTAACTTCACACGTTCAGCCGATAACTCTGCGCCGAATCTAATAAGTTGTTCAGTCCAAGGTTCTAGGGCGTTCTGCGGTGCGCGAGTTTTTAAAAGAGTATTGCGTTGGCGGACAACGCGGTCGTAATCACTAATTACTCCAGCAAGTCGTGGAGTTTGAGTAATCAGTAATTTATCTAAGAAGTTGCGGCGGTCAGTTGGCTCACCGCGCACCAAATCGAGATCTTCTGGTGAGAAGTAGACAATCTGCAAAGCGCCAAGAATTTCACGTTGTGATTTAACAGGGTTACCGTTTAGGCGTGCACGGTTTGTTTTACTTGCATTGATCTCTAAATCAACTTGTAGTGAACGGTTGTCGCGTTCAATTTCAGCTCGGATGATTGCTTGATCGCTACCGAGAGATAAGAGTGGTTGGTTTGTTGAAACACGGTGGGATGAAAGGTAGGCAAGATAAATCAAACTCTCGGCGATATTTGTTTTACCTGAACCGTTATTGCCGATAAAGGTTGTCGGCCCAGGTGAAAACTCCAGCTCGAGGTTTTTGTAAGAGCGGAAGTTATTGAGCGCAAGGCGTGTGACGCGCATAAGAAGTAGTGCTTCTTATGAGGCGTAGCGCATAGGCATCAGAAGATACTTATATGTATCGATTGAGGCGCCATTAGGTTCGGTGCGGCCAGTCAAGATCGCTGGCTTATTTGAACCTGTAAATGAGATCTGCACAAATGGAGTTCCTACAGCCTGAAGACCATCTGCAAGGAATACTGGGTTGAATGCAATTGAGATTGGGTCCCCGTTAAGCAATACATCAATTGTTTCGGTTGCTTGTGCTTCTTCACCAGTACCTGCTTCAAGTGAGACTCCACCATCTGCAAATTCAAGACGTAATGGAATTGTCTTATCTGCAACAAGAGCAACACGTCGCACAGAATCTAAGAATGGTGCAACCTCAACAACTGCTGTTGTTGATGCTTCACTTGGAAGTAAGTGGCGGTATGGAGGGAATGTTCCATCCAACATACGTGACGTCATTGACTTACCATCACCGGCAAAACCGGCAAGGCGATCAGAAGATATTGCTGGTGCAAACGATAGGGAAACTTCTTTTGAACCTGATAGTGATTTAGCAGCATCGGCAAGTGTGCGAGCGCGCATAAGTGCTGATGTTGATAATCCTGGTGTTGATGGGTTCCAAGAGAATTCACGAACTGCAAGACGATAACGATCAGTTGCAGCGAGGGTTACTTTATCTTCTTCGATTTCGACATGAACGCCGGTAAGAGTCGGAAGAGAGTCATCGCGGCCTGCAGCGATTGCAACTTGTGCAACAGCTGTAGCGAATGTGTCACTTGCAACAACACCTGTGCGCTCTGGAAGTTCAGGAAGATTTGGATACTCTGAAAGTGAGAGCGTTGGAAGTGTGAACTTTGCTGAACCTGACGTCACCAATACACGTGAACCATCGAGAGTAATCGTGATTGGCTTATTTGGGAGTGAGCGAGAAATTTCTGCAAGGAGTTTTCCTGGAACGAGGACCTCACCTTTCTCGAAAATATCTGCTGAGAAATTAGCTTTTGAAGAAGTCTCTAAATCTGAAGCTGAAAGGGTGACTTGTTCGCCTGTAGCGTCGATCTTGATACCGAGGAGCTCTGTCTTAATAGGGCGGGTTGAGAGTGAACGTGAGACCCAGTTGACCCCATCAGTTAACGCGTGCTGATCTACAGTGAATTTCATGCCGAAGCCCTCATCCCAATCGTCGGGCTTTCAGCGCCCTCAAGGTTGGAAAGTTTGGCATATAAATAGCCCAGCGCGGAATGGGTTATTTCTCCGTGAGAAAACCACAGGTTCGCTTGGGGAGAGAGATATTTATATATAAAGATAGTAGTAATAGGTATAAGCCTTTTCTGTGGGAAAGTAGTAAAAACGCAGGTCAGAAGGGTTGAGTTATCCTCTTTTTCTGTGGATAAACGGTTGATAACTGTGGATAAAGAGTGGATTGACGCCATTCAAACTCCTTCGGATGAGAGATCCCTCCCCTCTATAGAAGAGAAATAGCTATTTTTAACCACAGAACCACGTTTATATCCACAGTTATCCACACCTTTTCCACATCTGGGGGTAAAGGGTCTAAATCGGACAACTGTCCAGTGGTCATTGAGAAGAGGTGATTAAGACTTCTTCAGTTTAAGGGTGATTTCAGTGACCGAGTTGAAGTGGGCTCGGCGCTGCTGCATTAAGTCACGGATCTTCCGGTCGGCATGCATCACAGTGGTGTGATCACGGCCACCAAAAGTCTGGCCAATCTTTGGAAGCGACAAGTCAGTCAATTCTCGACAGAGGTACATCGCGATCTGACGTGCATCAACAAGAGCGCGAGAACGAGAGGTGCCGCAGAGATCTTCAAGAGTAAGACCGAAGTGAGCTGCAGTCTGAGCCATGATTGCTTCAACAGTGATCTGTGACGTGTTCTCATTTGGAATCAAGTCACGTAGAACAATTTCAGCTAGTCCGAGATCAACTGGTTGACGGTTAAGACTTGCAAATGCTGTCACACGAATCAGTGCACCTTCGAGCTCGCGAATATTTGTAGAAATTTTACTCGCGATAAATTCAAAGATCTCATCGCTGACATTTAATTTATCCTGCGCAGCTTTCTTACGAAGAATTGCAATACGAGTCTCTAGCTCAGGTGGCTGAATATCAATTGTGAAGCCCCACGCAAATCGAGTACGGAGTCGATCTTCAAGAGTCGTTAACTTCTGAGGTGAACGATCTGATGTAATAACAATCTGCTTCTTTGCATTATGAAGAGTGTTAAATACATGGAAGAACTCTTCCTGGGTACGTTCTTTATTCTCTAAGAATTGAATATCATCAATAAGCAGCACATCTAAATCGCGATAACGACGTTGAAAAGATGCTGCTTTATCATCGCGGATAGAGTTAATAAAGTCATTTGTAAATTCTTCAGAAGAAACGTAGCGCACACGAATGTTTGGAAAGAGCTCACGTGAATACGCACCGATTGCATGTAGCAAGTGAGTCTTTCCAAGACCTGAATCACCATAGATAAAGAGTGGGTTATATGCCTTCGCTGGCGCTTCAGCTACTGCAATTGCTGCAGCGCGAGGTAGTCGGTTAGATCCACCAGTAACAAAAGTTTCAAATGTGTATCGCTCATTTAATTGTGAACCGAGCACATCGTTAAAAACTGTGGATGAAGGTGGAGGGGTTGCTTCACGTCCTGTACCTGGACGTGGAACTTCAACAGTAATTGTCGGCTCTGGAAGATCTGCGAGTTCGATCTTGTCATCAATCATCACTGCGATATTGGCAGGACTTCCGAGCTCTCGAGAGAGAACCTCATTAACTACAGGTCGAAGGCGAGACTCCAGGACATCTTTTGCGAAAGCGTTTGGGGCTGCAACCAAGAGAGATGCGGGGCCATCCTCATTAGGCACGAGGCCGAGTGGCTTAGTCATCGCTAGGAAGGCGCGGTGTTGGGGCTCGCCGGTTGAGACGTGCTCAACTACTCGCTGCCAGAGTTGGCCAAGTTCGATCGCTGTTAACGTCACTTCTAGCCCCCTCACCACTTCCTAGATATCCACAAAGTTATCCACAGGGTGTGGTCTAAATGTCGCCTTGAGGCTTACATCTCGACCCATTTTGACGGATACCTGTGGAGAACCCGCAAAGTAGACCCTTTTTGGCTATTTAGCAAGTAGTTATCCACACCTTAGAGACCCATAGGGGCCTTTCTGCGAGTTTGACCGACCGCTATCCACACCCGTACCGTTGCACCCTTGCTTCCCCCGTATTTATGACCTGATCGAGCCCACAAGGCTCACCTATATATCTTGGAGTTCTCATGACAAAGCGCACCTACCAGCCAAATACACGTCGCCGCGCGAAGAAGCACGGTTTCCGTGCACGCATGGCTACACGTGCAGGACGCGCAGTCCTCTCAGCTCGCCGTGCAAAGGGTCGCTCACGCCTTTCAGCGTAAGCGCCTTTGTAGTTAAGACTAGGTAGAGCTGAACCGGATTTAGTACTCGTGCTGCCAGTTTCTGCACGTTTAACTTCACCGCAAGATTTCGCTCGTACAACTAAGAGCGGTCTTCGTGTTACCACTCAACACTTTGTTGGATACCTGTACATCAACCCTGCCTCAACAGATTCTGCTCGTGCAGGATTGATTATTGGAAAGAGCGTCGGCAATTCCGTGCGACGCCACCGTGTATCTCGTCAGATTCGACATGCGATTGCAGATCACCTCAGCACATTTCCATCCGGGTCGCTTATTGTGATTCGCGGATTGAAGCAGACTCCTGACGTTGATGTGCAGAGCGAAATTACAGAAATTTCATCACGCCTTATTTCAAAGATAGCAAAGAGAATGGCAGATGCATCATGAAGCGCATCGCCACAACTCTCATTAAGTTCTATCAAGCGTTCTCTGCAATGCGCGAACCGCGTTGTAAGTACTACCCATCTTGTTCTAACTACGCAGCAACGGCAATCAACCGTTACGGCCTTAAAGGGGTTGCAATGGCGACATGGCGTTTGCTGCGTTGTAATCCTTGGTCGCAGGGCGGACTTGATTACGTCGACTATGAACTAGATAGCGCAGATGCGCTGGCAACTATGCGCCACACAATGGTTTCAACAACAAGAATAGAAGGGGTCCTCTAATGGGCTTTATCTTAAATCCACTCTACTCGATTGTCTCTGGTGTGATGATTGGCATCCATAAAGTCTTGTCACCACTTTTCGGTGCAAACTCTGGAGTGACATGGTCGCTATCAATCATGGGCCTCGTGGTTATCATCCGCGTGATCCTTATTCCGCTCTTTGTAAAACAAATTAAAAGTCAGCGCGCAATGACAGCGCTACAGCCTCAGATGAAAGCTATTCAGGCGAAGTACAAAGATGATCGCCAGAAGCAATCAGAAGAGATGATGAAGTTATATAAGGAACATAAGACAAATCCTCTGGCATCATGTTTCCCTATCCTTGCGCAAGCTCCAGTGATGTTCTCACTCTTTACAGTTCTCAATGGAATTGCAAAGAATAAACCGCATGGATTTATGAAAGGTGAATACTTAACTTCGGCCGCACAAGCAAAGTTCTTCGGCTCACCAATTTCAGAGACCTTTTTAGGTTCAGATAAAATCACAGTAAAGATCGTGACAGTCATCTTGATTGCATTTATGTCAGCAACAACATTTACAACTCAGAAGCAGTTGATGACAAAGGGCATGCCGAAGATGGATGCGAGCAACAACATGATGTTGCAACAGCAGAAAATCATGTTGTATTTATTCCCATTGATCTTTGCAATCTCTGGTGTGAACTTCCCTGTCGGTGTTTTGATTTATTGGTCGACAACAAACCTCTGGACATGGGGTCAGCAGTTCTACGTCATTAAGCGAAACCCAACTCCTGGTTCACCTGCATATGAAGAGCTGGCGCGAAAGCGTGCCCATAAGGCAAAGCTCGACGGTAAGGCGATCGCAGCGGATGCCCCGGAGGTAGTTGAGGCGCCAAAAGTTGAAGGCCAACGCCAACAGCCAAAGAAGGCTAAAAAGAAGAAGAAGTAATACTCATATTTAGTACGAAAACGCACAAAATAGGACAAAAAAGCATATTTCACCCCTAAAAAAGGAGGCCACCGTGCCAGAGTCAATAGATGTAGTAGAAGAGACAAAAGAGGTCGCAAAGAAGGCTCCAAAGTCAGTGGCGAAGCTCGAAGAAGAGGGCGATATCGCAGCTGATTACCTTGAAGCGCTCTTGGATATCGCAGATCTCGATGGCGATATCGATATCGACGTTGAAAACGGTCGCGCTTCCCTTGCAATCGTAGGCGGAAAGCTCAACCACCTCGTAGGCTCAAATGGCGAGGTCCTCGACGCTCTCCAGGAGCTCACACGCCTTGCAGTTCAGAGTTCATCAGGTGACCGCAGCCGCCTTATGCTCGATATTGAGAACTTCCGTGCCAACCGCCGCAAGGAGCTCACTACCCTTGCAAAGAAGCTCGGTGAAGAGGCTAAGTCAACTGGTAAAGAGATTAAGCTCGACCCAATGAACGCCTTCGAGCGCAAGATTATCCACGACACAATCCAGGATATGGGCCTTACCTCAGAGTCTGAGGGCGAAGATCCACGCCGTTTCGTCGTAATCTTCCCTAACTAAGACCGATTTAGGTATTGAGTTTCACGTGGAACCAACGCTCGATCAGCTGATAGCCACCCACTTTCCTGAAAAAGAGGGGGCTATTCGAGCCTATGCCGATTTCCTTAAAGGAGCCGGTATCGAACGCGGCCTCATCGGACCACGTGAGGGTGATCGAATCTGGGAGCGCCATATCCTTAACTCCCTCTTTGTCTGCCAACTTCTACCACAAGGAGCATCCCTCTTTGATATTGGATCAGGGGCGGGACTTCCTGGAATCGTGATTGCTCTCGCCCGTCCTGACCTTAAAGTCACGCTCATCGAGCCTCTAGAGCGCCGTGTGGAGTTCCTTAAAGAGGCAACCGAGGGCAGTGATATTCAGGTGATCCGTGGTCGCGCCCAAGATGTGAAGAAGAGCGCGGATTACGTGACCGCTCGCGCCGTTGCTGCTCTCGATAAGTTAAAGAAGATGAGCTGGCATATGCTCAAAATGAACGGCTCCCTCCTTGCAATGAAGGGGGAGTCTGCAGCGAAAGAGATGGAGCTAGTGCCAGGCTCAATCTTGCATGAAATTACCCTTGAAGGTATCGGCCTCGGCCGTGTGGTTGAGCTTAAGAAGCTCCCTAAAGTAGCTCCCCAGTAACCTCGTTTTCACCACAGATATATAGGTGGTTAGATACACCTGTGGATGATTCACGTGAAACAAGCGGAAAAGTGATAGGTGTCCGTCGCCTTAAAGAGGCGATGGCTAAGCCTGCCTCTACCCGTATCTTCACCGTGGCAAACCAGAAGGGCGGGGTCGGAAAGACGACCTCTACTGTCAATATTGCAGCAGCCCTGGCTATGGGTGGCCTTCGAGTCCTCGTGATCGATCTCGATCCCCAAGGAAATGCCTCCACAGCCCTTGGAGTAGAGCACCGCACGAGCGCTGGTGTCTATGAGGTCCTTATGGGAACTGCACCAATCTCTACTGTTATTCAAAAAGTGGCAGGCTTTCCAGAGCTCGACTGCATCTCATCCAATACATCTCTTGCTAACGCTGAAATCAATTTAGTCTCAATGGTTGCACGCGAACTTCAATTAAAAGAGGCGATTGAGGAGATCAGCGTTAACTATGACTACATCTTTATCGATTGCCCACCATCACTTGGATTATTAACTATCAATGCATTTGCTGCATCACGCGAGCTAATGATTCCAATTCAAACCGAGTACTACGCACTCGAAGGTTTATCACAACTTCTTGAAACATATTCACTTGTTAAGAAGCGACTTAACCCATCATTAAATCTTTCAACAATTATCTTAACGATGTTTGATTCACGTACTCGATTATCAAATGATGTAGCTGCAAATGTGCGCGCACATTTTCCTAATGAATTAATCGATGTGCCGATTCCACGTGCTGTGCGCGTATCTGAAGCACCTTCATACAATCAAACAGTAATGACCTATGACCCGCTATCACCTGGTGCAATTGCTTACATGCAGGTAGCTCGTGAAATTTCAGAACGCGGAAAAGCTAAAGAACCAGATCTGAATTCAGAATTTAATTCAAATGTTGTAAGCATCAACTACAAGGATGGCATCGCATAATGGCAGCAAAGCGCGGGGGACTAGGAATCAATTTAGATTCTCTTATCCCAACTAATTTAACAGTCAATGACGAAGTTGTTGCAACACAGAATCAAATCCCTGTTGATCAAATTTCACCAAACCCTCGTCAACCGCGAACAGTCTTTGATGAAGATGCACTCAATGAACTCATTGCATCAATTAAGTTATTTGGAATTTTGCAACCACCGGTTGTTCGCAAAGTTGCAGATAAGAAATATGAATTGATTATGGGTGAACGTCGCTTCCGCGCAGCTAAAGCTGCAGGGTTGACATCAATTCCTGTGATTATTCGACAGACACCAGATAATGAATTACTTCGCGAAGCACTCATCGAGAATATTCACCGCAGCCAATTGAATCCACTTGAAGAAGGCGCTGCATACCTACAGCTCCTCACTGATTTTGGCTGCACCCATGATGAGCTTGCAGTAAAACTTGGTCGCTCACGCCCACAAATTTCAAACACAATTCGACTTCTTAACTTGCCAGAATCTGTGCAAAGAAAAGTTGCTGCAGGAATTTTATCTGCAGGTCATGCACGCGCACTTCTTGGCCTCACTGATGCAAACGATATTGAGAAGTTGGCATCAAGAATCGTTGGCGAAGGATTAAGTGTTCGTGCAACTGAAGAGATCATCGCAACTCATAAGCCATCAAAGGGTGCTCCCAAGAAGAGCGCACCTAAAGGTGTATCTGGTGCAGGTCTTGCAGCAGCTGAGCTATTGAGTGATTACCTTGATACGCGCGTCAGTGTTGATATGGGTAAAGGCAAAGGCAAAATTGTTATCGAGTTTGCAGGCACTGAAGATCTACAACGCCTCGTTGATTTAATCGAAGGTAAGTAACCTCTAATTTAAAGCAGTGCCGCGGCGCTTCATCTCACCCTTGATTACTCCACCGAGAGCTTTCACGCCTTCACGGATGCGCTCTGGTGTTGGGTGACAATATGAAAGACGCATCGACCAAGAGCCAAGTCCATCTGCATAAAATGCATTTCCTGGAACGTAGGCAACCTTTGCAACTATGGCCTTTGGCATCAAAGCCTTAGTATCAATCTCTGCTGGCAAATTAACCCAGACATAGAACCCGCCACCAGGCTTTGTCCATGTTGCTTCTTCTGGGAAATACTCTTGAAGTGATTCAAGCATTGCATCGCGACGAACCTTGTAGAGCTCGCAGAAACTTGCAATCTGATCGCGCCATGGCTGATCAGCTAAGTAACTTGAGATTGTTAATTGCGTAAAGTTCGATGGACACAAGATGGAAGATTCTGATGCAATTACCAACTTATCCTTCAGTGACTGTGGAACTAAAGCCCAGCCAACACGAAGACCTGATGCAATTGTCTTTGAGAAGGAACCAAGATAAATAACATTCTCAGAGTCTTCAGCGCGCATTGCATTAGGTGATGGCTTATCGAATCCGAGTAGTCCGTATGGGTTATCTTCAACAACAAAGATGCCCGCTTCGCGGCAGATATTAAGAATTTCTGTGCGACGATCAGCTGGAAGGCAGACGCCTGTTGGGTTCTGGTAGTTAGGAATCAAATATAAGAATTTAATCTTGCGGCCCGCAGCCCGCACAGATGTAATCGCGTTACGTAGTGATTCAGGAATCATGCCGTCGTGATCCATCTCAACATGGACAACAGATGCCTCATATTGGCGGAATGTGCCGAGCGCGCCTACATAAGAAGGTGCTTCAACGAGTACAACATCGCCTGGATCGATAAAAATACGAGAGATGAGGTCGAGCGCCTGCTGTGAACCCGTTGTTACAACGACATCATCAGGATTAGCGCGAATTCCTTCCAGTGCCATCACATCGCAAATCTGTTCGCGAAGTTTTGGATGGCCCTGTCCGCTTCCATATTGAAGCGCCTCTGCCCCATTAGAAAGGATGAGCTCATTTACAACGCCAGCCATCATCTCCATTGGCAGAGCGGAAAGATTTGGCATTCCACCTGCGAGAGAGACGATCTCTGGGCGTGAAGCAACAGCGAAGAGTGCGCGAATTTCAGAGGGCAACATCCCGGCGGCTCGGGCGGCGAATCGAGTTTCTAGATTCTGGGGAGCACCGGTCTGATAGCGAATGTTTACCTCTGACATGGGGTGAATCTTCCCATACCAATCACAGAAGTCGGTAGTTAATTACCTTCTAATTCCTGCGCTGCGAAGGTCAGCAATTCGAAGCGTGCCTGTCTTTGCATCATCTTCTGCAGATAAATAAAGGCGCTGAATAGCAATAATAAAACTCTCAGCCAAAGTATCGCGAAATTCTGGTCGCGCAAGGCGCGCTGCATCGTCGGCGTTGGTGAGATAACCACAGTCAACACGAATTGCAGGAGATTCGATTAATCGCAAGATATCCCAGGTCTTTGCATGGGTACGGCAGTTCAGAAGATCGGTACGAGCTGAAATTTCACGCTGCACCAAAGAAGCGAATCGCTCACCCACAATTGAGTGAATTCCATGCGCATCGCTGCCATAGAAGAATGTTGCAACACCTTGCGCCGCAGAATTTTCGTGGCGATCTGTGTGAAGTGAAATTAATAAATCTGAGTTGTTCTTGTTTGCAAATGTAATTCGATCAGATTCAGAAGGATTGTTATTCGCACCTCGAGTAAGAAAGACGGTTGCACCAAGTGCAAGCAGACGTCCCTCAATACGATGTGCAATATCAAGTGTGATTTCCTCTTCACCAGGTGTTGATCCTGGATCGAGAACAATTACTTTATTTGCAAGTGCCGGTCCACGATTGCGTTGCTGTGCACTTTCACGTAGAGCAGTGGGTGCGCCACCCGTCTTAGTTTTTGTAAGTCGCAATAACGCAATGATTGTTGCAGGACCACATTTACCATCAACTTTGGCGCCTACAGACTTTTGAAATTCTTTTACAGCGCTCTCAGTGGAAGGTCCATAAATTCCATCGACTCGACCACAGTTAAATCCCATCTCAGTAAGACGTGCTTGCAAAGTCGCAACATCGTCACCACGCATCATGGGTGATGGTTGAAGATTAAGAGAGCGATCACCGAGCTTCCAACGCGCCTCTTCCAAGGCGCGCTGGGTAGCATCGTTTAATTCACCGGTGACATGGAGTCCACGTTCTTGTTGAAAAGAACGAATCTCGTCGGGAGATAACTCCTTCATAAGGTTTTTAGATGAAACCTTCGAGTTCCTTGAGGAGAGCTGGTTTTGGCTTTGCACCGATGATTGTCTTTACAACTTCACCGTTGACATAGACATTGAGCATTGGAATTGAAGTAACGCCGTACTTGATTGCAATTGCTGACTCTTCATCTGTATTGAGCTTTGCGATTGTGAGCTTCTCGCCGTGCTCTGCAGCGATATCGTCCAAGATTGGAGCGATCGCGCGGCATGGACCACACCACTCTGCCCAGAAATCAACCAAAACTGGTTTGCTGCTCTTAAGAACAACCTGATCGAAATCTGCTGTTGTTACCTTGATTGGTGCGCTCATCATCTGCTCCTATATACGTTGTATTCGATTATTTTATTAGTGACTTAGGAATTTTTCAGCGTCAATTGCCGCTTGGCAACCAGAACCAGCTGCGGTAATTGCTTGTTGGTATGTGTGATCAACGAGATCACCACAAGCAAAGACGCCCTCAACATTGGTACGTGTTGAACGACCTTCAACTCTTACATATCCCTCGTCATCCAGATGTACTTGACCCGCGACGAGTTCAGAACGTGGAATATGTCCGATAGCTACGAAGAGGCCAGTAAATGCGCCAGTTGATTCTTCGCCGGTCTTTGTATTGCGAAGTTTAAGACCTTCAACTTTATCTGCACCAATGACATCGATGACTTCGGTATCCCACATGATTTCAAGCTTTGGATTATTAAATGCGCGCTCCTGCATAATCTTTGATGCGCGCAATGAATCGCGACGGTGAATCAACACAACCTTTGATGCAAACTTTGTAAGGAAAGTTGCTTCTTCAACTGCAGAATCTCCACCGCCAACAACTGCGATTACTTGATCGCGGAAGAAGAATCCATCGCATGTTGCACACCATGAGACACCTCGACCTGAAAGACGCTTCTCATTTTCAAGACCGATCTCGCGGTATGCAGAACCTGTTGCAAGGATGACAGCCTTTGCCTTAATAACATTTCCTGAACCATCTTTAAGAGTCTTTACATCGCCTACAAGATCCATCTCGACGATGTCATCGGTAATAAGTTCGGCACCAAATCGCTTTGCCTGCTTACGCATTGAATCCATGAGATCTGGACCCATCACACCATCGACAAATCCTGGAAAGTTTTCGACCTCAGTGGTGTTCATGAGTGCGCCACCTGCAGTGACAGAACCTTCATAGATCAGTGGTTTGAGATCAGCACGCGCTGCATAGATCGCAGCTGTATAACCAGCGGGACCAGAACCAACAATGACGATATCGCGTACTTCAGTGCTCATAAGCGCACCTTACCGCGCATTTATCGCTTAAGTCGGGCGGCGACAGTTGTGGCGAAGCCCCGAAGACCTGCGATTTCAGCCACCTTTAGACGATGGGCTGCGAAGAGGTAACCAACTCCTGAGAGGGTAAGAACCAAGGCTAGACGACCAGCGCGAGTAATGATTCCCGCTTCATCGTTAACCCAACCGAAGTATGTGACCGCTGCAAAAAGTGGTGCCATTGAAAAAAGTGATGCAGCTATGAGTGAGAGATGCTGGCTAGCAAAATCAGCAAGCTTTAAATCCCCAATATGTTTCTTAATCAATCGCAAAGTGATTGCAAGTCCTGCGATGTAACTGAGTGAGAATGCTATTCCGAGTCCGATTGTGACCTTATCGCTGGCAAGTTGCCAGAGGAATATGTATGAGAGCACCACGGAGATCACATTGATAATCAAAATCGAGAGCACCTGAGTTTTAGTATCTTCAAATGCATTAAAACCACGGACAAGAATCAAGTTAATACTAAATGGAACAAGTCCGAGGCCAAGGGCAGCCAATACAAATCCGATATAGCGCGAATCCTCGAGTGAGATACCCATATAGAGCACCTCGGTAATAAGTGGACCAAAGAAGATAAGCGCGATTGCGCTCGGCACTGTAACAACACCGACCATCTTGATTGCGCGAATAAGTTGAAGACGTACATCATCAACTTTCTTTTCAATAGCAAGTTTTGATAGGTGCGGCAGAAGCGCAGTAACAATTGAAATTGTGACAATGGAATACGGCAACAACATGATGTAGTAGGCGCTTGTATATGGTGTAAATCCAACCCCTGTTGTAATTCCCGCCTTCGCACTTCGCACCGCGGCCGCTGTGGCAACATTGACGGTTACGAGGTAACCAAGTTGAGAGATAAGTACGTAGATCAGAGTCCATCCAGCAAGTGAGAAGGATTTACCAAGACCTTTGACACCGAAGATAGGACGCAATTTGATTCCTGAACGATGAACAACAGGAATCAGAATCAGAGCCTGAATAACTACCCCCGCTGTGGTTCCCCACCCCAGCAGTTGAATCTGGAAATCACTGATGGTGCCTACGGCGATATCGCGCTGGAGAGTGAGAAAGCCACCAAAGACTGCGATTACTACAAGATTGTTAGCGATTGGCGCCCACATCAGAGGGGCAAATGAACCACGGGCGTTAGCTACCTGGCCCAACATAGTGAAGAGACCAAGGAAGAAGATTTGAGGAAGGCAGTAGCGAGTGAAGGCAATCGCAATTGCGCGTTCATGCTCGAAGCCGATCTCAGAAAATTCTGGCGCATATAACTTCACAAGAAGTGGCGCAAAGATAATTCCAATAGCAACGAGTGCAAGAAGAATTCCAGAGATTGTTGTTACCAAGCGAGATGCGAAACCGTGACCGCCATCTTCATCACTGAAAGAGCGAACAAGTTGTGGCACAAAGATTGCAGTGAGTGCACCGCCAACAAGTAGGTTATAGAGAATATTAGGCATCGTATTTGCAACGTTGTAAGTATCTGCCAAGAGCGCAGTACCAAGAACGGCTACACCGAGAATTGCGCGGAAGAATCCAGTGATGCGGGAAAGTATTGTTCCGACAGCCATAATCGATGATGCGCGGAAGAGTTCGTTATTTTTCATGACGACTCCTTCTAATACGGCGTACAGATTGAGTGATCGCACCTAAGAAGAGAAGAATTGCCGCCGCTGTTGTAAACCATGCAACTCGAGAGTCAATCACTGTGAGCGACAGGTTAAGTTTAGAAACTTCGCCAACGCGAGCACCTGTAGATGTAATGAATTGCGCAAGAACCAGCGTTGAACCAGAAGCAATCACCTTAAACGGGACTGCTATTTGTATCTGTGAGTGAGGCGGAATAACAATGTTATTGACATTCTCAACTCGAACACGTGAGTTCATTGGAATTAAAGAGAGATTCAGTGATGTAGCAGTATCGAACTTATTAACAAGAGTCAGCGGAACTTTGACTGACTTTGACGTTAATTGATAACGACCTGAAACAACTTTCAATTTTCCAGCAACTGTGCGTATAGCTTCACGTGCAGAGTAAGAAAGGTATGCGCGATCATCTACGCTGAGATTTGGATTGAGTACAACACCAAGATGCGCACGCAGGTGGCTAATTTCAGGATCAGGCATCACCTTGCTAAGTCCTAACAACAGTGTGCGTCCATGGCGATAAAACTCTTGATATTGGCTCTCTAAATGCGATTTTCCGCTGCTCCACCCATTCTGCGAAATTACAGGTCGGCCGAAGAATTTCTCAAGACGAGAAGTACCAATAGCGGAGTAATAGTTAATTTCGCTCGGTGCAAGTGCACGAGCAAGTGATGGATCAGGATTTCCATATGGAAGAGCAACAATCGGGTTTCCAATCGTTGCAATCTTTAACTGCACCAACCAAATTTCTGCAATGCTTTTGCCAATAGGCTGATCTTTTCCCTCAAAGGTGTAGCCATCTGCCATATCTGAAATCTCATCGAGAAGATGTGCATCGATAACCCAGGTTGCAGAGAGGTTTCCTTTAAAGAGAGCTTTTCCTAAACGACCTTCGGGCAAGAGCGTTGTAGCTAATTCGTTGTCGCGGAAAGTTCCATCAAAGTTTTGATGCGGAACATCTACGATGCGAACTACGGGAGTTGCAGCATCTACCGGCGGCAAAGCAATCACCGTGAAAAGCGATGCGAAGACTGCCGCCACTAATTTCTTCATAGCGCTTCCATCTCAACGGTTGCATTGGTGCGCGCTATTAATTTCTTCTCATCTGGATATGCAAGCTTGTCGATGATCTCATTCAGGGGGAACCACGCAACTTCATCAACCTCACTCTCTTGAGCTGCAAGCAACCCACCGCTCTCACGGAAGAGATAGTGGTGAACAGTTTTATGAATTCTTTTTCCCCCGGCCATAAACCAGAAATCGATAATGCCAAGATTCTTCTCAATCTGAGATTGGATGCCAGTCTCTTCAGCTACCTCACGAAGCGCAGCTTGTTCAGGAGTCTCACCTTCTTCAATATGGCCCTTAGGAAGAGACCAGAGAATTTTCTTTCCAGTCGCATCTTTTTGATCACGACGACCAATAAGAAGGCCTAACTTTCCGGTGGTATCGATGACGAGGCCACCGGCACTGACCTCATCAACGCGCTTTGCATATATGCGGGCAGGCTGCGATTTCTTTGCGGGGCTCTTCTTCTCATGATGCCCACCCGTTTGGGTAGGTGAATTCTGTGGGGAGCGATGCGCCGGGCGCTTACGCCTACGCTTCTTCTTCGTACCTTCGCTGCCCGCACTAGGTGCCGGGGTCATGGAGTAAGAGTACGACAGTAGGCTTACCTATTGTGAGTGATGCGAAGACCGATTTAGGGCGAGAGCTCGCGCTGGCGACCCTGATTGAGCGGGCGCCTCTCGCAAGTTCTCTGGCAACTGCCTTTAAAGAGAAGGGCTATCGCCTGGCGCTCGTCGGCGGCCCTGTTCGCGATGCAATCCTCGGTCGCCTCGGCAATGATCTCGATTTCACCACAGATGCACATCCCCTTGAGACGAAGAAAATTTTAAAGAGTTGGGCGGATAACGTCTGGGATACAGGAATTGAATTTGGAACCATCGCGGGAAAGCGCGGCGATACAACTGTTGAAGTTACAACATACCGCACAGAAAAATACGAAGAAGATTCTCGTAACCCTGATGTTGAGTACGGTGACACTATCGAAGGTGATTTATCTCGTCGCGACTTCACTGTTAACTCAATGGCTCTTGAACTTACAACGGATTCTCCAGAATTCATCGATCCATTTAACGGAATTCAAGATTTAGCTTCAAAGATTCTGCGCACACCAGCTTCTGCACGCCAATCATTTTCAGATGATCCACTTCGCATGATGCGCGCCGCTCGTTTTGCCAGCCAACTTAATTTTGAATTAGATGAAGAAGTTATTGATGCGATGAAGAATATGTCAGGACGCATCTCAATTATCTCTGCAGAACGTGTCCGCGATGAGTTCATCAAGATGTTGATGTCACCGCATCCTCGAATTGGAATCACAATTCTTGTTGACACAGGAATTGCGGAACATGTACTTCCAGAAATTCCAAAGTTACGTCTTGAAATTGATGAGCATCACCATCATAAAGATGTGTACGAACATTCAATTACAGTTCTTGAACAAGCCATTGCTCAAGAAGATCGCCTTGGTGGTCCCAACCTTGTTAACCGACTTGCAGCGCTTCTTCATGACATTGGAAAGCCAAAGACACGTAACCTCATTGCAGGTGGCGGAGTCTCATTCCATCACCATGAAGTTGTAGGAGCGCGATTGGCAAAGAAGCGCCTAAAAGAACTCCGATTCGATAATGACACTATTGAAGCAGTTGAAACTCTCACAGCTCTCCACCTTCGCTTCCACGGATATGGTGAGGGCGAATGGACCGACTCTGCTGTGCGTAGATATGTG
>JBJTMX010000044.1:0-47794 GCA_046070745.1 Candidatus Planktophila sp. | reverse complement strand
CTGCACCGATACAAGTCTGTCCTGCATTGGAAAGAGCCGACCAGACCGTTGCATCAACGGCCTTGGTAATGTCTGCATCGCGAGCAACTATGACGGGGTCTTTACCGCCACACTCTGCTATGACAGGGGTGAGCGTCTGCGCACAGAGCGCTGCAACTTTCTTAGCGGTCGCAGTTGATCCGGTAAATGCCAACTTCTTGACGCCACTCGTGCAGAGCGCAGCTCCAGTTTCACCAAAGCCTGTGATGACATGAAAATACTCAGAACTTCCTGCAGCATGCTCGAATAGTTCAGCGAGAGCAATGCCAACACCTGGTGTGTACTCACTTGGCTTAAAGACAACGGTATTTCCGGCAGCAAGCGCATAAGCAATAGAACCCATTGGAGTAAAGACTGGATAGTTCCACGGTCCAATTACGCCGACAACGCCAAGGGGAGATCGCTCAACTGTGGCTGACATGTTTGCCATAAGTGCGCCAGGAGACCTGTGCGTTGTGCGAAGAACCGACTCGGCATTGCGAGCAGCCCATGCCACATGGTGCGCGGCCAAGGAAATCTCCAACTTAGCATCAGAGTGCGGCTTTCCGGTTTCAAGAGTTACCTGCTCGGCAAGTGAATCAATCTCGCTCAATAACAAGCGGCTATAACTGAGTAATATTTTTCGACGAGCTTTATGCCCGAGCTCTGCCCAGCGAAGAGCGGCATCCGCGGCATGTGTCACTACGGCATAAACATCTTTCTCGGTAAAGATTGGATAGCTGCCAGCAACTTCGCCGTTGACAGGGTTGAGTGATTCAAATGTTGCGCTCTTCTTGGCCATAGCTAAAGAGTAGTCACTAGAATGCAACTATGACGGAACCAATCCGCCCCAGCACAGTGTTGCCGGCACTTCGTACACCTTTCACACTTACTACCAGCGATGGTCAGACTCTGATCGGTGAAGTTGCTGCGCCGCTCACAAACCCCGCTACCGCATTGTTATGTCTTCATCCCAATCCCACTGGTGGGGGAATGATGGATAGCCACTTGTATAAGAAGGCAGCGAATCGTCTACCTGACATGGCTGGAGTGACTGTCATTCGATTCAATACTCGCGGCACCACAAGTGAAGCTGGCACAAGTACCGGCGAATACGACGGTGGCGTTGCTGAAAAATACGACGTACAGGCAGCGATTGATTATTGTTTTGGTGTTCTCAATGTTTCCGAGCTATGGATTGTAGGCTGGTCATTTGGTACCGAAATCGCACTCCTTCATGCTCACGATAAGCGGGTAAAGGGTTTGATTCTCTTAAGCCCACCACTAATGAAGGTGGAAGAGAAGGATTTACTATTCTGGGCAGAAGATGGTCGCCCCATCACAGCACTTGTTCCCGAGCACGATGATTACTTAAAACCCGAAGAAGCTCGTAAGCGTTTTGCTGTCATTCCGCAGATTGATCTCATTGCGGTAGATGGCGCAAAGCACTTATGGGTTGGTGAACCGTACGTTCATAGAGTCTTGAGTGAAATCGTGCGCATTATCGCGCCATCGAGACTGCCTTTACCTACAGAGCTCAACTAGTTCTGATCTGTGCGAGGAAAGACAACTTCCTCAAGAATCAAAATTATTGAAGCAGCAACTGGAACCGCAAGCAATCCACCTACAAGCCCAAGCAATGATGTACCGATGAGGGCTGAGACGATTGTTACTGCCCCCGGAACAGCAAGTGTGCGCTTCATGATCTTCGGAGTCACGATGTAATTTTCAACTTGGACATAGAGAACGTATGCCACAAATGCAACGATGCCAATCGTGACCGACTGAGTTGCTGCAATCAGAGTGACTACCGTGCAGCCGAGGAAGTGGCCAATGAGTGGCACCAAGCCACAAATAAAGACAATGATTCCAATTGCAATTGGAGATGGAAGTCCCAAGACAAGAGCGAGTACAGTCACAAATAGCGATGCCAGCGCAGAGACGAGAATCTGACTTCCCACGAACGCTCCAACTCGAGCGATGATTGCATTGGTAAGTAGCGCAACGCGTGGACGACGGGAACCAGGTACAAGTTTGAGCGCAATCTCAGTCGCCTCAGGAAGTGAGGTGATGAAGTAGAGAGTAAGAACGAGAATTGTGAGCCCTGTGAAGGTGCCTGAGAGAACAGTTTTTCCTACACCGATAACTCCGCCGAAGGCCGATACCAGCAAGGTTCCATCGGAGGAGACGCTTGCCAACTTCTTCTGAATTGTGTCGATAAATGCGTAATGATCATTGAGCGCAGCTATTTGCGGATTTGCTTTCAAATCCTGTAAAAGCGAAGGAGCAATATTGATCAAGTGTGCGCTTTGTTTTACAAGTGGAGGTACGACTAATGCTAAGAAGAGTCCTACAAATGCCAAGACTCCAACAAAGATGATTGCTACTGCAGTGGTGCGTGTAGTTCCGCGTCTACGAATTGCCTCCACCGCAGGATTAAGTCCAGTTGCAAGGAAGAGCGCTACCAAGATGATGACAAAGACCTGACTTGCGCTAGCGAGGGCGCGCATCAATACAAAGGCTGCAAGTGCACCGGTTGTTGCGACAAAACCAAAGTAGAAGGGGTGACCTCGATCGATAGGAGCACCAGCGCTTCCATAGTTGGGTGTGACTGGAGCCTCTTTTGGGGCGCTTTTCTTTGTGATTTTGCCACTGATGCGGTTTGAAATCGTCATAGTTAATTATAAGTTGATTGAAGGATGAGAGAATGGCTCTATGGCGTTAAGGATTACTGGAGTCGGCGAAGAGATCGCAGCTGTCTCTGGCCTGCCTTGGAATCAAAGCCTGGAGATCTGGCCAGAAGATCCGTTCCTCACGGAGAAGCGAGGTATCTCTCGCCACATTGTGCGACTCGTACGTTCGACTAATGATCCTGACTCGGAGGTCTACGCAGTCAAGGAGACTGTCTCGGAATTTGCAAACCGCGAATATAAAATTTTGCGCGAACTCAAACAGCTCGATGCTCCTAGCGTGCAATCAGTTGCAGTAGTTGAAGGTCGAACAGATAACGATGGCGAAGAACTTCCATGCGCATTAGTGACTCGTTTCTTACCGTATTCGTTGCCATATCGCGTTCTGCTCAGCGGAAAAGATGTCACCGCAGAGGATGTGACTTTGATGGCGAATGCACTCGCCTTGCTCTTAGTCCGCTTGCATCTTTTGGGCTTCTGGTGGGGAGACTGTTCGCTCTCAAATACTCTCTTTCGTCGTGACGCAGAAGGATTTGCGGCCTATCTCGTCGATGCTGAAACTGGTGAATTCCAACGCTCACTTTCAGATGGCCAGCGCGAACACGATTTGGAAATTGCGCATTTTAACGTTGCCGCCGAGCTTGAAGACCTAGCACTCTCCGGTGTCCTCTACGCCGGCATGGATCCAATCCGTGCAAGTAATGCCTTGATCAAGAGATACCACCGTTTATGGGCAGCGCTTAAAGAGCGCCAGGTCCTGGATCCCAAAGATCGCCATGCGGTAGAACGTGCGATGCGTCAATTACATGACCTTGGTTTTGCGGTTGAAGAAGTCTCAGTGCAAATTGAAGAAGGGAATGAAAATTCTGGAAAGCTGTACTTCCAGCCAAAACTTGTTGCAGCTGGTTACCACAAGAACCGCCTACGAGAATTAATGGGACTTGATACAGAGGAGCTTCAAGCAAAGCGCCTGCTTGCATCTTTTGATCGTTATCGAGGACGCGAGAAATCACCAAAGCCTCCGTTACACGAATCGGCACGTCGTTGGCTGGAAGAGACCTTTAATCCGACAGTGGCACTTATCCCGACTGAACTGCGAGGACGTATTGAAGTCGCTCAGTTCTTTCATGAAGCCCTTGAACATCGCTGGTATTTAAGTGAAAAAGCAGGACATGACGTTGGTCTTGAATTTGCAGCGAAGTCGTACGTTAATGAGATTTTGCCATTCCGTCGCGACTCTGGAGTCGATCTTGAAGAAGAGAGTACCCAATGACATTTCCACCGAATTTCGGTCAAGCATATGATCTCAGCGGACTAGGAAAACCTCCAGCAGATACCTCTACACCGATGCCAGGTCTTGAAATCAACGCGACAAACCTCACTGCCGAATTTCTTCCAATGTCAGCGCAGAAGCCAGTGGTGGTTCTCTGTTGGTCAGCGCGCTCACCTGAGTCAGTTCAAATGCTTCGCGATCTTGGAAAGCTCGCGCTTGTCGATCAAGGCGCGTGGGTCTTGGCGAGAGTCAATATTGATGAACAACCTCAAGTCGCTCAAGCTTTGCAAACTCGCACAATTCCATATGGACTTGTTTTTATTGCCGAACAACCCATTCCATTTGTGGAACAAGCTCTTAATGAGACCCAACTCCGTGAAGTCATCACTAAGATTCTGACTCTTGCAGCTCAACAAGGTATCGGCGAGACTCCGGTAGAGCAGGCAGAACCGGAGGAAGATGAAGCAATCGCAGCAATCGACCGTGGTGATTATGCAGCAGCAGAATCTGCATATCGCGTGCTACTTGCTCGCAAGCCAAATGATGTCTATGGCAAAATCGGTTTAGCGCAGGTACAGCTTCTCATGCGTACAGAAGGGCTTGATGCTGCACTTGTAATGCAGAAGGCAATTGAAGAGCCAGATAACGTTGAAATTCAGATGCAGTGCGCGGACATAGAGGTCATGCAGGGCGATCTCGAACAGGGCTTTAAGCGCCTCTTGAACCTCATCTCGATTCTTGCTGGGGATGACCAGAAGAACGCTAAGGATCGATTGCTTGAGTTCTTTGCTCTCGTTGATTCGGCAGATCCTCGCGTGATCAAAGCCCGTGCAGCACTTGCCAATGCGCTCTTCTAAATGACAATCTCACATCGCAGCGAAAAGCGCTTATTACAGGCCCTTTTCTTCACCTTTGGCTTTGGAATCATGGCCTGGGTGCCTCGCTTTCCTGAGGTAAAGGCCAACTTGGGCTTAAGCAATGGAGCCTTCGGTTCTATTCTCACAACAGGTGCAATCGGTGCATTCACCGGTCTCTTAACTGTTGGACATATTGTTCATAAAGTCGGAGTCCGCAATGTATTTATAGCGGCAACACTTCTTCTCTATTCATCTTTCTTTGCAATTGTTCAAGTGCACTCTGCGGGGATATTTACAATCCTTAATATTGCAATCGCATTTGGAATTACCGCAACACATGTTGCAATCAATGCACAAGCATTTCATATCCAAGAGCGGAGTGGAGAAAACGTCGTAACCAGTAGCGCAGGATATTGGAGTGCAGGTGCCCTCTTTACTGCCATTCTTTCAGGCTTTCTTGTGGACACTGTGGCACTCGGCCCGCATATTGGTGCAGTTGCAATTGCTGCCGCTATCGCTTCTCTGATCATTGTTTTCCGATTCGGAGCTTCTCTCGTTCCAGCCAATCAACATCCGGAAACCGATTACTCAATTAAAGATATCTTTACGACCTTTCACTTTGATTGGCGAGTGAGCCTTGGTCTGGCATCTGCGGTGTATCTGGAGTTTGCAATCGGTGACTGGGGCACAATTTTTACTAAAGAGCGCTTAGGAGTGAACTCAGGTTTAAGCACGCTGCCATATATTGTCTTTACGATCTTTATGATTGCAGGTCGTCTTTCAATCCATCGATTTACCGAGCGATATCCGCTACATATCCTCGCTCGTGTAATGACGCTAGTTGCAGGAGTTGGATTCGTTTCAACTATTACTGTCGCCACGCACCTACCCGAATCCGCCATGTGGGTTTCATATGGACTCTTCCTTCTTGGCTTTGCCCTTGCAGGAATCGGTTCTTCGATCCTCGGTCCAAGCTTTACTGCAGCAGCAAACCGTCGCTCACCCAATCCGAGCGCTGTAGTGGTAGGTCAGGTGGGGGTCGCAAATAACGTGATTACTACAGTTATTAAATGGATTGTGGCAGGCGTTATCGGTGCCACAGGATCCATTGCTCTGGCGATGATGATCCCAGGCACTTTGATGATTATTGCCGCCTTCTTTACTCCTGTGATCGCTGCCGACCGCAAGTAAAGTAACTAAGCTCGCTCAAACCAGACTGTTGCAAGTGGTGGGATGCGAAGAGTTGTATACAAATCTGTATCAACATCGACCGCAAATGAGTCATTAGTGATTCCACTGCCGCCATATTTCAAGTCATCTGTATTAATGGTCTCTCGCCAAACGCCAGCTGTTGGCATACGAAGTGAGTAATACTCCTGCGGAACTGGCGAGAAGTTAGTGATGCAAACGAGTGGGTATCCAGCATCTGACCAACGCACGAATGCAACAATGTTATTTGCGCCGTCATCGCCGATGATCCATTGGAATCCATCTGGGTGAACATCTTTCTCCCACAGGGCAGGGTGACGCTTGTAGTTGAGATTGATATCTGCAAGAGCCGAACGAACTCCGCTATGTTCTGCGTAGTCAGTTAAATACCACTGCAAACCAGCTTCTTGGTTCCACTCATCATTCTGAGCAAACTCTTGACCCATAAAGAGCAATTTCTTGCCGGGGTGCGCCCACATAAATCCGTAGAGCGCGCGAAGAGTTGCAAGTTTCTGCCAGCGATCTCCTGGGAACTTATTGACAAGTGAACCCTTGCCATGAACAACCTCATCATGGGAGAGCGGCAACATAAAGTTTTCAGACCATGCATAGAGAATTGAGAATGTGATCTCGTTATGGTGATAGACGCGATGCACCGGCTCGTGTTGAAGATATTCGAGGGTGTCATGCATCCAACCCATATTCCACTTAAATCCAAAACCTAGACCATTGCTCGATGTATCGCGTGTTACGCCCGGCCACGCTGTTGATTCTTCTGCGATCATCATGATGCCTGGATGAGACTTATAGGCAGTTGATGTCGCCTCTTGGAGAAGCTGTACAGCCTCAAGGTTTTCGCGACCGCCAAAGCGGTTAGGGAGCCATTCGCCATCCTTGCGTGAATAATCAAGGTAGAGCATTGATGCCACAGCATCGACGCGTAGACCGTCGATATGAAATTCATCTAGCCAATAGAGCGCACTTGCCACAAGGAAGTTGCGAATCTCGTTGCGGCCAAAGTTAAAGATTAAAGTGCCCCAGTCTGGGTGCTCTCCAAGTCGTGGGTCTTCATGTTCGTAGAGAGCTGTGCCATCAAAGCGAGCAAGTGCCCATTCATCTTTGGGAAAGTGCGCAGGAACCCAATCGAGAATGACGCCGATTCCAGCTTGGTGAAGAGCATCTACCAAGAAACGGAAATCATCAGGAGTTCCAAAACGTGAAGTTGGCGCAAAGAAAGAGGTAACTTGATAGCCCCATGATGGTCCATATGGATGCTCTGTTACCGGGAGAAATTCAACG
This sequence comes from Candidatus Planktophila sp., assembly GCA_046070745.1. Taxonomy (GTDB): domain Bacteria; phylum Actinomycetota; class Actinomycetes; order Nanopelagicales; family Nanopelagicaceae; genus Planktophila. The sequence continues at coordinate 40,448 of JBJTMX010000044.1, read as the reverse complement.
TGGGTAAATCCATTGGCATTTACATAGTCAACGAGTTCGGTAGCCATTTGACGATAGGTAAGACCAAGGCGCCATGAACCTAAATGCACTTCATAGACAGAAACAGGGGAACGCCATGGTTGGAAATCAGAACGATTGCGCATCCAGTCCTGATCGCTCCATATGTACTCACTCTCATTCACAATCGATGCTGTCAGCGGTGGAGTCTCTGTCTGTCGCGCAAGTGGATCTGCGTGATCTACCCAATGGCCAAAAGCGCCACAGATTGCAAACTTATATTTCGTACCCGCACCAATATCAGGAATAAAGATTTCCCAAATTCCTGAAGCGCCATGTCGGATCATGGGATGTGCTGACCTATCCCAAAAATTATGGTCACCAATCAAGCTAACGGCTTGTGCATTTGGTGCCCAGACAGAGAAAGCTGTTCCGAGAAGTGCACCATCTTTATCGCGCATAACGTGTGCGCCTAGAGCGTCCCATAACTTCTCATGGCGACCTTCATTGATGAGATGGAAGTCGAGTTCGCCGAGAGTTGAATATGGATTGAGGTAGCTCGCCGCTTGTTGGTTTTCTTCCGAAGAAGTGTGGGGCTTAAATAACTTCGAAAGAAAACTCATGCCGCAATTCTAAAGCTTAACCTTTGCAATGTGAACGACTTTGCCCGATAACCTTGTTGGATCAAGTCGGACATATGTCTGCGGAGACCATTGATACTTTGCAGAATCAATCAAATCCGTTACCTCAAAGTTATCTGATGAGATTCCAAGACTATTCATATCCCAATTGATTGTTGTCTCTTGAGCAAAGTTGGGGTCGAGGTTAACGACAACGAGAATGAGATTATCGCCTTCTCGCTTTGAGTACGCGAGGATCTGGTCGTTATCGCAATGATGGAATCGGAGATTACGAAGTCGTTGAAGTGCAACATTTTCTCGACGAATTTTATTGAGCACGGTAATAAATGGAGCGAGAGTCAACTGCTTCTTAGTAGCACCTTCCCAATCACGGACCTTTATCTCGTACTTCTCTGAATCTAAATACTCTTCGCCACCTTCTTTAAAACGGCGGTGTTCGTATAGCTCAAAGCCTGCATACATTCCCCATGATGGCGTGAGTGTTGAAGCAAGTGCTGCGCGAATAGCAAAGATTGCTGGATTGCCTGTTTGCAAATGGAATGGGTTGATATCTGGAGTATTGACCCAGAAATTGGGGCGGAAGAAGGCAGATGTCTGATGTGCAACCTCGTTGCTGTACTCAATGAGTTCTTGCTTTGAAGTGCGCCAAGTGAAGTATGTATATGATTGATGGAAGCCGGCCTTGCCCAAAGCATGCATCATGGGGGCTTTAGTAAATGCCTCAGCCAAGAAGATAACATCAGGAGATTCGATGTGAATAGTGCGCATCACATCTGCCCAGAAGTGAACTGGCTTTGTATGTGGGTTATCAACGCGGAATACCGTGATGCCCTTTGAAATCCAGAAGCGTAGCGTCTTCAGTGATTCATTAAGAATGCCGTTGTAATCGTTATCGAAATTAATTGGATAGATATCTTGATACTTCTTAGGCGGATTCTCTGCATATGCAATCGAACCATCGAGGCGGTGTGTGAAAAATTCTGGATGTTCTTTCACCCAAGGATGATCAGGTGAAACTTGAAGTGCAAAATCCAGCGCCACCTCAACTTTGTTCTTCTTTGCAACAGCAACAAAATCTTCAAAATCCTTCATAGAGCCGAGCACTGGGTTGATAGCCATATGGCCACCTTCTGCACCGCCGATTGCCCAAGGGACTCCTGGATCAGTATCAGTTGGAGTTAAGGTGTTGTTGCGACCCTTACGGTGCGCGACGCCGATTGGATGAATCGGTGGGAGATAGAGAATGTCGAAACCCATGGCTGCAACAGCGGGAATACGAAGGGCCGCAGACTTAAAAGTTCCGCTCACAATTGAGCCATCTGCATTTTGAATTGCGCCCTCACTGCGTGGGAAGAACTCATACCAAGAACCCACGAGCGCACGAGGATGATCGGCACGTACCGGGTACTTTTCGCTTATCGCCGCAAACCTGCGAATTGGATGAGCGGCGAAATACGAGCGAATTTCTGAAGTTGAAGCCGCTGCAAAGCGATCTGCAGGAGAGATTTTCGAATCCTTGAGGGTTGTAATGGCACTTTTCAGGAGTGATTTTGCAGCTGAATCTGAGGCAAGAACCTCACTGAGAAGTTCAACGCCTACTGCACACATGAGTTCAGAATCCACACCAGCACCGATTTTGATTTCAGCATCATGGAGCCATGTGGCCAGAGGGTGGTCGTAGCTTTCTATTGCGTATGAAAATTCACCGCGATCAGGAATCGTAATGGTGGCTTTGTATCTATCTCCACCGTGCCACACCTCGTGCATTACTGCGCGGCTAATTTCCTTTCCAGCTGAATTAAAGAGAACTACATCTGCGCCGAGTTGATCATGGCCTTCGCGGAATACAGTCGCGCTAACATCAAGAGATTCGCCCGGAATAGTTTTAACCGGTACAAATTCTCCCCCGAAGAAAACTGCGGGGGAGATATCTGCAACGGGAATTCGGTTGATGGAATTAGCCTTCTGTATTTCCTGCATCTGCTGAAGTTACATCAAAGATGCGGTACTTGTTAATAGCTTCAGTGATCAAAGATTCCTTGATTTCACCAGACTTTGCGAGCTGAGCAAGTGTTGCTACTACGATTGATTCTGCATCAACCTTGAAGTGGCGACGGAGTGCTCCGCGAGTATCTGAAAGACCAAAGCCATCAGTGCCGAGGGCGTAGAACTCGTTTGGTACCCATGGAGCGATCTGATCTTGAACTGCGCGCATGAAGTCAGAGACTGCAACGACAGGACCCTCAGTTCCCTTGAGTTTAGAAGTCACATACGCAACCTTCTTTGAAGTTGGGTTGAGCAAGTTATGGCTATCGACTTCTAGACCATCGCGGCGAAGTTCATTCCATGATGTAACAGACCAGACAGATGCTGATACGCCCCAATCCTTCTGCAGAAGCTCTTGTGCCTTCAGTGCCCAGTTAACGCCAACACCTGATGCGAGGATCTGTGCATTCTTCTTGCGCTGCTTCTCACCTGACTTAAGGAGATAGATACCGCGAAGAAGACCATCGATATCGAGGTTCTCTGGCTCTGCTGGCTGCTGATAAGGCTCGTTGTAAACAGTGAGGTAGTAGTAAATGTTTTCACTGTTCTCGCCATACATGCGACGGAGGCCATCTTTAAAGATGTGTCCGAGCTCGTATGCATATGCAGGATCGTAAGAAACAACTGCAGGGTTTGTTGCTGCAAGAAGGTGTGAGTGACCATCTTCGTGCTGCAGACCCTCGCCATTAAGTGTTGTGCGACCTGCAGTTGCACCGAGAACGAATCCACGAACCATCTGATCTGATGCTGCCCAGAATGCATCGCCTGTGCGCTGGAATCCGAACATTGAATAGAAGATGTAGATAGGAATCATTGGTTCATCATGTGTGGAGTATGAAGATCCGACTGCTGTAAATGAAGCAACAGAACCAGCCTCGTTGATACCTTCATGAAGAATCTGACCTGCTGTTGATTCCTTGTAAGAGAGAATCAATTCGCGGTCGACAGATGTGTACTGCTGACCATGTGGTGAGTAAATCTTCAGTGATGGGAACAATGAATCAAGACCGAATGTGCGAGCCTCATCGGGAATGATTGGAACAAGGCGCTTTCCGATGCCTTCATCCTTCACGAGATCCTTCAACATACGAACGAAGGCCATTGTTGTGGCAACTTCTTGTTGGCCTGATCCGCGCTTGACTGAGTCATAGACAGAATCTGGAGGAGTTGGAAGTGGCTTTGATACTGAGCGACGACGTGGAACTGAACCACCTAGCTCTGCACGACGTTCTGCCAAGTACTTTGCTTCAACAGAGTCAGCAGCTGGCTTGAAGTATGCAGGTGTGTACTTATCGAGTGCGCTATCTGGAAGTGGAATTTCGAGACGATCACGGAATTCAGTGATGTCTTCGAGTGTCATCTTCTTCATTTGGTGAGTCGAGTTACGTGCTTCGAAGTGCGAACCGAGTGTCCAACCCTTAACTGTCTTTGCAAGAATGACAGTTGGCTTTCCATTGTTCTGTGTTGCAGCTAAATAAGCAGCGTAGAGCTTGCGGTAATCGTGGCCACCGCGCTTGAGGTTCCAAATATCGTCATCTGAATAGTTTGCAACCATTGCAGCTGTACGAGGATCCTTACCGAAGAAGTGCTCGCGAACATACGCGCCGCTTTCGCCCTTAAATGTTTGATAATCGCCATCAAGAGTTGTGTTCATGATGTTAACGAGTGCACCTTCGCGATCTTGTGCGAGAAGTGGATCCCAACCGCGACCCCAAACGACCTTGATGACATTCCATCCTGCGCCACCGAAGATTGACTCGAGCTCTTGAATAATCTTGCCATTTCCGCGAACAGGGCCATCGAGGCGCTGCAAATTACAGTTAACAACAAATGTGAGGTTATCTAGCTTCTCGCGTGAAGCAAGACCGATTGCACCAAGAGTGTCGACCTCATCCATTTCACCATCGCCGAGGAATGCCCATACGCGCTGATCGGATGTGTCTTTGATTCCGCGATTATGCAAGTAGCGGTTGTAACGTGCTTGGTAAATCGCGTTGAGTGGACCAATACCCATTGAGACTGTTGGGAACTGCCAGAAGTCAGGCATCAAACGTGGGTGTGGGTATGAAGATAACCCACCACCTTGATGTGAAAGTTCTTGACGGAATCCATCGAGCTGGTGCTCGGTGAATCGTCCTTCAAGGAATGCACGCGAGTACATTCCAGGAGATGCATGTCCTTGGAAGAAGACCTGATCTCCGCCACCTGGGTGATCTTGTCCGCGGAAGAAGTGGTTGAAGCCAACTTCATATAAAGATGCAGATGATGCATAAGTCGAGATGTGTCCGCCGACTCCGATGCCTGGGCGCTGTGCGCGATGCACCAACATCGCAGCGTTCCAACGAACATAGGCGCGGATGCGACGTTCGATATCTTCATCACCAGGGAACTGAGGTTCTGCTTCTGGTGTGATCGTGTTGATGTAATCAGTTGTGCGAAGATTTGAGATCGGCACATTGCGTTCGTGTGCGCGGCGCAAGAGTGCAAGCATCAAGAAGCGAGCGCGAACCGGTCCTGCAGCTGCGAGCGCAGCATCGAGTGACTGTTGCCATTCGAGCGTCTCAGATGGATCTGTATCCACCAACTGATTGAGTAGGTAATCCGCCTGGCCTTGGAATTCGCTCATAGGCATATTCTCGCTCGATTGGGGGTCCTAGGCAAAATAGATGGGCGTGAATCCCATTACGCCTGCCAGCTTCTTTTCCCGCAAACCCTTGCGAAACTGGCCAGTATCTACTGCACTTATCCAGTGGCAGCGCGCATGGGCTTTGAGCCGGGAGAGCTCGTACTCGAGATCGGTCGCGGGGAAGATTCTGATGGAGACCTCAGGTCGGCGATCGCAACATTAGTGGGCTCGCCCCTGATTGAAGAGAGCACCTCAGAGGTAGTCGATGCAGTCATTATCTGGTGGCGTGAAGACGATGGTGACCTTGAAGATGAACTCGTAGATGCACTCACCTATCTGACCGATACCGGTCCAGTCTGGTTATTAACTCCAAAGGCCGGACGCGATGGCCATGTGGAGCCCAGTGACATTCAAAGCGCTGCACCTAACGCAGGACTTTCGCAGACTTCAACCATATCGGTCGCACCTGATTGGACCGCCACACGTTTTGTCGCTCGCAAATCCGTGAAGAGATAGTTGGCTAAGTAAGTTATTCTCGCCGCATGACTCTTTCACTCGGAACAGCAGCACCAGACTTCGAACTTAACGATCAGCACGGAAATAAAGTTTCTCTTGCATCCTTTAAGGGCAAGAAGAACGTCGTGCTCCTCTTTATTCCTTTTGCATTTACAGGAACATGCACAGGCGAACTCTGTGCGATGCGCGATGATCTCTCTGCCTTTCAGAATGACAACGTTGAACTTCTTGCAGTCTCGTGTGACTCGATGTACACACAGCGCGTCTGGGCAGAGCAAGAGGGTTACAAGTTCCCAGTTCTTGCAGATTTCTGGCCACATGGAGCAGTAGCAACTGCATATGGAATCTTTGATGAAGCACGCGGGTGCGCACTTCGCGGAACATTTGTGATTGATAAGGAAGGAATCATTCGTTGGAGCGTGGTCAATGGACTTGGCGATGCTCGAAGCAACGATGATTACAAAGCTGCGCTCGCTGCACTGTAATCAATTTAAAATTTAAAGCGGCTTAATGCCGATCACATCAACGCCGCCAATGGAGTTGAGGACGCTCACCAAATCTGAAGGATCGGTGCCTGGCACTGCGACCGTAATGTCGTCGTAACCCTTGCCATCTTCTGACTTCACAACAATAAGTTCGCGGATATCGCAGCCTGCAGCACCAATTGCTGAAGCGATTGCGCCTAATGAGCCGGGACGGTCTGGGAGGGTGATCTGCATTTGAAAGAGTGCCATGGCAAAACTCTAAACCTTGCGGGTTACATCGCGATGACGAATATGTATATTCCCCGCGTATTTTCAGCCGGTTTTTAGATTACGGCCTTCATAAAGTACTATTCGCGAGCAATACATAGCCGGGTGGCTAGCTCAGTGGTAGAGCGCCTCGTTTACACCGAGGATGTCGGGGGTTCGAACCCCTCGCCGCCCACAGTTGAAACTTTCCACAACCGGGATTATTGGACCGGAATCCCAAGCTCCATCGAATATTCCTCAGCCATCGGATCCTTATCTGAGTTATAGATTTCCAAGTGAGGGGCATTTCTCATCTCTGCCTGAGATTCTGGAAGTTCAACTCCATAGGCTTGAGCAAAGGTTGCAGCAAGGTTTGAAATTGGTCCATTGTGTGTGACACAGAAGTAATTGCCCTCAGGGATAGATACCGATTCAAATCCAACAGGAACTTCAACACTCTCTTCAAATATTGCTCCTGCGTAATAATCCATTGGAATATCAAAGGACATGCTTGGAATCGCGGCGCTATAAAAAATTGCTGAGTGAGGTAGCGAGGATTGACGATATTGCTCGAAGAATAAACTCCATGCCGCAGGAATAACTTTCGGATCATATTTTTCTTGATTGAAAATTGTGTAGGTGCTTGTCTTAACGCCAATCAGCTTTCCGCCTGCAATTTTTTTCACCGCGCCCATGATAATTACCGCTTCTCTCTCTGCTCTCGCTTCATCTCTTGATATCGAATCAAGGTGAACTCGGCCTGCTGCTGTATGTCAGGTTCTTTACTTTTTGCTGCTTGCTTCAGTGGCACAACTATAGATTCTCCAATAGCGCAGAGGAAGCGGGTGAGTGCGAATTGGAGATCTGAGTCTCCACGACCCAGCTGAGTAACAAGCTTGGCGACAAGTGCCGGCTTGTCTTCTTCCGGAACTAGTACAGAGGCTGCTCGCCAGGCGGTCGAGGCAATCAAATCATCCGGATCAAATAACATCGCATCGGAGATAAGATTGAAATTTCTCTTGTCGCCGATTTTTGAGAGAGTATGAATTGCTTGACTCTTTGCTTGCTTGTTCGCAGAAGCTAGCTCTGGAATGAGGCGACTTACTACAGAGTTGTGGTCGTGCATCAAGAGCGCCCAGGAAAGTGTGTCTCGCACAAAGAAGTCAGGCTCGTGCGAACATTGGTTGATAAGAATTTCGATGTATTCGGGTTGTGGATAGGTGCCAGCGCCGAGAGCTGCTTTCAGCCGCGTGGATTGATCGGGCGATGCCAACATGGATTCAAGTGTCGCCATATGAAAACGCTATCAGGTAAGTCTCCAATGAACATTTCATACTGAACTATCATGAAGCCATGCTTCCTGTAACGGCGAAATGTGATAACTTCACCAAGTCGCTCGTCCTTTTTTTATCAGGAATCTTGGCTCACCTACTTTCAGGTGGTGCAGTCATAGAAATTCATCGATTTCTTGTACTGTCAGGATTAATCGGTGCGAGCCTCTTCCTCACAAGAAATCATTCTCATGAAGGACCTCAACTAGCACTCATGATTTTGATTCTCCAGAGCTCTGGTCACTTTATTCTCGGAGGAGCGGACAAATCTAATGATGTCCAGATGAGCGGGGCACATTTATTAGCAGGAATAATTTCGTACAAAACAGTTGTTCATTTTGATCGATTCTGGGAGTTCCTCGCAGGACTTGCTCATGTTTTCTTCATGTCGATTTTCAGAGTCATTTCGCTTAAAGTTTTTTATATCTGCGCTAACCAAGTTGAAACGCGATTGTCAATTTCTCATCTTTTTTATTCATCTCGACTATTTAGAGGTCCACCTACCAGGGAGATTGTATGAATATGAATCACGAATCTTTCTTCCATGTGCATTCAACGCACATTCTTGAAACAGCAGTAGCTCTTATCGCAATTGCTGCCTGGTGGTATTTCTCTAAGAAATCCCGCTAATACACTTTTACTTCAAAAAAAGGATTTCCAATGAAAAAAGTATTACTCATAATTTCTGCTGCCCTTATTACGCTGGTTGCATCCGTATCGCCTGCATCGGCTCATGTTTCAGCGCAATCGAAGGGCTACACGCTTGTGGCAGGGCAGTCGAGCCGACTTTGGCTCTCACTTGGCCATGGCTGTACATATAACAACGTCAAGTACCCAACCAGTATCTTTAAAGTAGTAGTTCCTGCAGCCGCGGGAAAGCCAACTCCAGAGTTTCACTACGGATACAAATCGTCGGTTGTTGCAAGTTCCGAAGTAGATGCCAAGAATGCCCCACTCAATTACACAGTCACTTGGACTGCCAAAACCTTGGGTCACGCAATTGACGATGGAACTTTCTACGATTTCGGTTTGAAACTGACCTGGAGCGCAACCCCTCAGACCATTGCGTTTCCAGTAACACAGACTTGTTTCGCACCTGGCAAGAAGCCGCTCTACCTTCAGTGGATCATTACTGATGGATCAAAGATGGCTCCAACAGAAGATACTGAGTATGGACCTGCACCAACCGTGACAACTGTTGCGGCCACAGCAAAGTAGAAATGGAACAGCCCCCAGTCGTTCACGCGGCTGGGGGTACATTCACAATGAAAATTAAAGTATTCACAGTTATGGCAATAGTTGCATTTACATTTTCGCCTCAAGCGGCGATTGCTCATGCCCAGCTGACAGCCAGCATGCCCTTGAGTAACCAGATTGTTAAGGGTTTGCCAAAGCTTGTGTGGATTGAATTTGATGGCAATCTCATGACTTTTGGTGATAAGAATCCGAATGAGATTAAGGTTGTAGATTCTAAGCTCAAACGGGTAGATATCGGTGGCACGATAGTTGGAGGTGCTCGAATATCATGCAAAATAAAGTTAGGAATACCTCAAGGTAGGTACCAAGTAAGGTATCGAATCGTCTCTGAGGATGGTCATCCCGTTGAGGGAAGTTACTATTTCTACTATCAGTCAAAATAGAATTTTGTTTGATACTTTTGCTCCTAGTCAAGTTGAGGAGCCCGCATGCGATTTATCATTTTTGTTATCGATGGCCCGAACAATCCAGCGAGCCCAGATGAGATGCACCATATTGATGCATTTAACGAGAAGCTTCAGAGTAACGGCCACTGGATTACAGCCGCCGGTATCCAACCTTGCTCTTCTGCAACATTGATTGATAACCGCGCCAATAAAGGTGATGTGACAGCTGGTTCACTCTTCGACTCCCCAGAGTTCTATAGCGGCTTCTGGATTATCGAGGCAGAAACTTCGGAGATGGCTCACGAGTTAGCAATGGAAGGTTCGCTCTGCTGTAATCGCAAGGTAGAACTTCGTCCATATATTCGATAGAAAAAATTTATAGAAACTTTTCTACAAAAACTAGGTCAAGGTACTGGCTATGCTTAATGGCCACTTCTTTAATGCGGGCACATTCTGTGAAGCCAAACTTTTCATGAAGTTTGATTGAGCTTTCGTTTCCTGAATCGATGGCTCCTATCATTATATGAAATCCTGCATCGGTTGCCCGCTTGATGAGCTCTGCCAAAATGGTTTTGCCTAAACCTTTACCGCGGTGTGCCTCATTGATATGAATCGTATGTTCGACCGTGAGGCGATATCCCTGGGCAGCACGAAAAGTTCCGTATCCTCCATACCCAATGACCAACCCATCTGCTTCGGCGACAATGATGGGAAAACCGTGATCGCGCTTCTCATGAAACCATGCCGTGCGCTCTGACTCGGGTACGCGCTCTTCACGGTAGACCGAATTTGATGAATCGATAACAGAGTTAAATATTTCAGTGATGGCAGAAATGTCACTCTCTACTGCGTCACGAATAAGCACGCCAAAACCATACCTCAGGCTTTCTCACGACGATAGTAGGTGCATATAGTTGTCGCATGTCGCAGCCAACAACCGGAAATTTCACAAGTTCTGAAATTCTCAAGCAGGAAGAGTCGGCTCGATTTGAGACGTTGAACGGCGAGATTGCTATTGGCGTAGGGGAGAGAGCTGCACTGCTAGCGGCCAGTCGCAATCTCCCAATAACTATCTCGGTCGAACTAGATGGCCAAGAGGTTTTCCGCAAAGCGCTACCGGGAGCAGATGATGCCCATGCGGGTTGGATTACACGTAAAGCAAATGTTGTTCGCATGACGGGACATTCAACAATGTTTGAACGCGTGCGGGCAGAAGAATTGGAAATTGATTGGCATGAAGTACATGGCATGAAAGACGAAACTCATGCTATTCACGGCGGTGGATTTCCACTGACCGAGACTTCAGGGAAATTGCGTGGCATTCTCTTGATAAGTGGATTGCCACAAGTCGAAGATCACCTGCTTGCAGTTGAAGTCCTATCTCACTGAATGTGAACCCGCTGGTCTAGCGCGGTAGAGCATTACACCCATGCTGAAGTGGCGTCTCATGGTCAAGTAGAGCACTAGTAACGGCAGAGCAACCAACATTGCTCCCGCTGCTAAAACTCCCTGATCTGGAATAACTCGGTTAAAAGCGCCAACACGGGTGAGCGATGTTGTGATGGGAAAGAATTGATCGCGTTTAAGAAGAGACCACGCCCAGAAAAAGTCGTTATATATCCAGACGCTCAAGAGTATGCCGAGCGCAGCAAGCGGCGCGCGGAGCATCGGAAGAATTATCGAGAAGTAATGTCTTAATACTGAAGCGCCATCTACTTGTGCAGCTTCCGATAGTTCTTTAGGAATAGATTCAAGATGCGAATGAAGCACAAATGTTGCAAATCCCGTTTGAAGTGCAATATGCACCAAGACAACTCCGATGTAGTTGTCATAGAGCAAAGTCTTGTCGCCGAAGGCGCTTCCGAAGGCGATATACATTTTGAAGATCGGATAGTAAATAAATTGTGCAGGCAACATACTTCCTGCAGTAAATGTAAGCAAGAGCGTTTTCTTAAATTTAATTCGATACTTTGAGATTGCAAAGGCAAGCAAACTTCCGAAGAAGAGTATAAAAAAGACGCTGGGAATCAGGATTATTAAAGTATTAATGAAGTACTTCACAATCGCCATTTTTTGAAGTGCTTGGTGGTAATTCGCAAAGTTCATAGTATGTGGCAGAGACAAAAGACCATTATTGAGGATGTCCGAATAGGGACGAAACGAACTCCAAATAGTCCAGAGAATCGGCAAGAGCCAGAGAGCTGCAAAGACCATCAAAAAGATTGAAATTAATCTATCTTTTAAAACCTGGTTCATAATCAGAATCTATCGGTAAACTCTGGGATATGGCCGAGAATCTACGAATCCAATGCATCACTGATGAGAAATGAGTTGGAACGAACATGATTACGACCGATTTCGCAAAAGCAGAAGCTGAGTATTCGCGCCTTTATCCAGGCTCACCTTTCTTCGCAACGTGGGTTCCACAGAGCCACTTCATCAGTGCGGAAATAGATGAAAAAGGAAATTTCACATCTGGCCGAGAAGATAATGGAATTTATGGAATCGCGATTGGTTCATCGCCTGTAATTCCATCGGATTGGAAGAGCTTCTCACTTGATTCGAGAGCAGTCGGCTCACTCCCGGAATCATGTACCGCAATTGTTGAATGGGATTGCTACTGGGCTCCGACGGCCGCAGGGGAAAAGATTGCAACAACGACTTCTACCGATGGCGAAATTGATACCTTCTTGAAAGAACATGCACCAGATTCATCAGTTTTTCCAGGAAATGATGAAATTCTGCAATGGATCGAGATTATGAGAGATGGAAAATTGGCTGCAGTGGCTGCGCTCTGTCGCTGGGAATCTGGTCGTATTGTGATTTCATCCGTGGCAACGCACACAGCTCTGCGTGGCAAAGGTTTGGGCAAAGAGCTGATGCAGAAAACTCTCATCGCCGGAGATCAATGGGGCGAGAAGTACCTAGCTTTAGGCGTTCGCCATCAGAATGAGAGCGCGCAACGACTTTATCAAGGGATGGGCTTCACTTTGATGCATAACTTCACTTACTGCGAAAGACGGTAAACTGCCGCCATGTCTGAAACTGGCACCGCCAAACGTTTACGCACATATCGCAAAACTTATTGGGCGATGCTCGTTTCATCGACTCTCAGCCTTATTGCATCCCTTGTGCTTTCATACGATGCGGTCAAGCTCGCTGGTTCACCTGCAAGCAAGCTCTCATGCGACATTAACGCTGTGGTTTCATGTGGCAAGGTTGCAAAGTCGTGGCAGTCAACACTTTTAGGATTTCCTAATTCATTCTTAGGTTTAATGCTCGAGCCTGTTGTAATCACTATCGCCATTGCAGGCCTCTCGCTGGTGGTCTTTCCGCGTAAATTTATGCGCGTCGCCCATGTTGGATATGGGCTAGGACTTCTCTTTGCACTCTGGCTGCTGTCACAGTCTCTCTTTGTGATTCACGCACTCTGCCCATGGTGCTTACTTGTCACAATTTCAACCGTAACTGTCTTTTCAACCATCACACGTATTGTCATTCTTGAGAATGTTTGGAACTTCTCTGAAGAAATCCAAGGCAAGCTCATTAAATTCCTCGATCGCGGTTGGGGTCGAGTTCTCTACACAGTTACATATGCAGTGCTTATACTCGCTATCTACTTCAAATATGGTCAGGACTTATTCGCATGAAAGCATCCCATCACGACCAGCAAGCAATTCTTGAAGTACAGCTTCTCGATGATCAACTAGCAGCTTTGGCGCAACGCGAAGCAACTCTTCCTGAGTCAATCGCGCTTAACTCACTCACAATCAAGCGCAACAACGTTCGCGACCTGCGTATTGCGGCGGAGACAGAGCGCACCGATGTGAAGCGTGAACTTTCGCGCGCTGAAGGTGACGTCGAACAAATTGTTACTCGCATCCAGCGCGATGAGACCCGACTTAATTCAGGCACCGGAACACCAAAAGAGCTCGAGCAGACTCAGCACGAAATCGTCACTCTTGGCCAGCGCCGAGCAGAACTTGAAGAAGCAGAACTCGCAATCATGGTTCAGGTCGAAGGCATCACCAATCGAATCAATGAACTCGTTGCAGAAGAAGAGAAGTTCGCGGCTGAGATTGCTGATCTTGAAGTGAAGAAAGAGAACGCACTCACTGTTATCTACAAAGAGCGTGAAGAAGTTGCAGCGAAGCGCGCATCAATTGCTGCTCCAATCGCTCAGGATCTCAAGGATTTATACGCGAAGTTGGTCGCAGATAACAATGGAAATGGTGCCGCACTTCTCGTTGGAAACGAGTGCAAAGGTTGCCACCTCACGATTAACACAACAGAGGTTGGTCGTATTTCAACGCTTCCTCCCGAAGAAGTAGTACGTTGTGAACAATGCCGTTGCATCTTGGTACGCGGTTAATCACTTATGGCACGCAATTTTCGCTTAACCGCTGACGGTGGTTCACGAGGAAATCCTGGTCCAGCTGGCTTTGGCGCCGTGGTCTCAGAAAATGGCAAGATCCTCGCCGAACTCTTTGATGTCATCGGAATCGCTACTAACAATGTTGCTGAATACAGCGGACTCCTTGCAGGCTTAACGCATATTCATCAATTAGACCCTGAGGCAACTGTTGAAGTAGCGATGGACTCAAAGCTTGTTGTCGAGCAGATGTCAGGTCGTTGGCAGATCAAGCATGCAGATATGCGCGATCTTGCAAAGCAATGCCGCGATGCACATAATCCTTCGCTTATTACCTATAAGTGGATACCACGTGATGAAAACTCACATGCAGATCGCTTGGCCAATAAGGCGCTCGATGGTGGAAGTGCACATAAGCCAGTTGCAGTTGTTCAAGAAAATTTTTTAACTGATCGCCTCCGCAGCGATGAAGTGCCGACAACGATTTACTTCGTGCGTCACGGTGAAACCATTTTGACGCCCACTCGTAAATTTTCAGGCATTGGCGCTCTTGACCCAGAACTAACAGCAGATGGTTTGGCACAGGCTGCTCGAGTTGCAAAAGAAGTCGCAAAAATTAAGCCAGAAGTTTTGATTGCTTCACCTTTGCAGCGCACTCGACAAACCGCAGAAGCAATCGCAGCAGCAACTGGTCTTGAGATTATTTTTGATAGGGATTGGTACGAGCTTTCATTCGGTACTTGGGATGGAAAATCAATTGAAGAGGTAAAGGCTGAATCGCCGGATGATTACCAAGCATGGCTCAACTCATCTTCATATCGTCCAGGTGGGGGAGAGTCATATGACGAAGCCCGTGTACGTATTGAAGCTGCGATGGAGAAAGTCGTTGCGGAGTACCCTGGCAAGAAAGTAGTTGTAGTCACTCACAATGGAGTTATTAAGTCAGCTGCCAATATCGCAATAGGTGGACCTAACGATGGCGTCTTCCATATGGATGCAACACCGTGTTCGATCTCATCGATTTCAATCTGGCCATCAGATGGACTCCGTGCGTTGCGCTCATTTAATGAGCGCGGGCATCACCGTTAAGCTGCAACAGAAATTAGTAGTTCATCCGCATCCGGAGCTAATACAGAAATTTCAACAATAGCGCCATCAGATACTTCGCCAGAGAGAATTTTTTTAGCAATTGGATCGCCAATTGCCTTCTGAATTGTTCGACGCAGTGGTCTTGCTCCAAATCGTGGATCGTAACCCTTCTCCATCAACCAGCTCTTTGCTCGGTCATCAACCTTAATTTCAATATGACGGTCTTGAAGGCGTTCTTGGAGATTTTGAATAAGTAATTCCAAAATTCTAGAAATCGCTTTGCGCTCCAAAGCTTCGAATATCAATACATCATCAATGCGATTGAGAAATTCTGGCTTGAAGGAGCCATGAACCACCTTCATTACAGCGTCCTCTTTTTCGCTACGGCTGCGCGATGCTTCAACTAGGAATTGAGAACCTAAATTTGACGTCATAATGATGATGGAATTCCGAAAGTCAACAGTACGGCCTTGACCGTCAGTGAGGCGACCATCATCGAATACTTGTAGAAGTAGGTCGAAAACTTCTGGATGCGCCTTCTCTATCTCATCGAGGAGGATTACTGAATACGGACGGCGACGAACTGCTTCGGTTAATTGGCCACCTTCTTCATAACCAACATAGCCCGGAGGAGCCCCTACAAGACGAGAAACCGAGAATTTCTCTCCGTACTCACTCATATCAATTCGTACCATTGCTCGCTCATCATCAAATAGAAATTGTGCAAGAGTCTTTGCCAGCTCTGTCTTTCCAACACCAGTAGGACCCAGGAATAAAAAGGTTCCAGTTGGTCGATGAGGATCGGATATTCCAGCACGAGAGCGACGAATCGCATCGGCAACAGATTGGATAGCCTGCTCTTGGCCAACAACGCGCTGAGAGAGCTCATTCTCTAGGTGAACAAGTCGCTCAGAATCACCTTGAAGCAACCGCCCCACAGGGATCTTTGTCCATGCGGAGATGACCTCGGCGATTTCATCAGAGGTAACCTCTTCTTTCACCATAGACGATTTGCTCACAGCGTTTAAACGGGCTTCGGCAAGCTCATGCTCAATTTCTCGCATACGGCCATACATCAGGCGTGCAGCTTTTTCTAATTCACCATTGCGCTGCGCCATTTCTGCCTCGCTTCGGATGCGATCCATCTCTTCCGTCAACAGACCGATATGGTCAAGTGAGCCCTTTTCGCTCTCCCACTTTTTCTTCAGCATAGAAAGTTCTGATTTCTTCAGGGCAAGTTCATCTCGCAAAGTCCGAAGACGTTCCTTCGACGAAGTGTCCTTCTCCTTTGATAGTCCGAACTCCTCCATGGTCAAGCGATCGACGGCTCGCTGTAGTTGATCTATCTCTTCCGGAGAGGAATCGATTTCCATGCGGAGTCGAGATGCTGCTTCATCAACTAGATCTATTGCCTTATCCGGTAAGAACCGGTGAGTGATGTATCTATGTGAAAGAGTCGCAGCCGCCACTAGGGCACTATCGGAAATTGTTACCTTGTGATGGGCTTCGTATTTTTCACGAATTCCGCGCAGAATTGCGACAGTTTCCTCAACGCTCGGTTCGCCAACTAAGACCTGTTGGAATCGGCGTTCTAGCGCTGCATCCTTCTCAATGTACTGTCGATACTCATCCAGTGTTGTTGCGCCAATCATATGGAGCTCACCTCGTGCAAGAAGAGGTTTGAGCATATTGCCCGCATCCATAGCCCCGCCCATTCCGCCTGCGCCGACAACGGTATGTAACTCGTCAATAAAGGTAATTACTTCACCTTCAGCTTCCTTGATCTCGTCGAGTACAGCCTTAAGACGCTCTTCAAATTCTCCACGGTACTTTGCACCAGCGATGAGTGAGCCTAAATCTAGGGAAATAACTCGCTTCTCTTTCAACCCAAGAGGGACATCGCCAGTAGCGATTCGCAGTGCAAGACCTTCTACTATTGCAGTCTTTCCTGTTCCTGGTTCTCCAATTAATACAGGGTTATTTTTGGTGCGACGCGATAGAACTTGAATAACTCGACGTACCTCATTATCGCGCCCGATCACAGGATCGATTTTTCCCTCTCGCGCCCGCGCGGTTAAATCCACTCCGTATTGCTCAAGTGCCGATTTGTTATCTTGATTTAAGTTCTCATTCATGAAAACTAAAACTGAGAAACGAATGACTTTATTCCCTAGCAGGAAATCACATACCATTGACCTGTGAAAGGGAAAATTCTTGGCCTCAGCCCATGGACGGGAATTTTCGCCATTACTTTCTTGTTTCAACTCTTTAGAAAAGAGTTGGTGGATGCCTTTATCTTTGGTGGAGCCACAATAGTTTTATTACTCCAGCCTTTGTTTCATCTTACAAAAAGCGCATTCCCACTCTTAAAAATCGATAAGCGTGCAATATGGACGCTAATCTCTTTTTTCATTTTGCTTGCAAGTTTCCTTCCTCGCCAAAGTCTTCTTCTATCAATCCTCTTCATAATTCTTGGAGTAATACTTTTCCTTGAACTGTGGGGAGTAGGCGAACATAAAAGCAAACTAGACCGACTTCATACCAAGGGCGCTTGGGTGTGGGGGACAGTTGCACTTTCTATCTCGCTCATTGAGCTCAGTGCATTGGTAATGGCGAGAGTCACCGGTGAGGATGAGCGCTATGCAACGATTTCTGAGCTTCTCGTTCCACAGCTAGATACCCAATTCAACAGGTTTCTATTCGGGTTAATCTGGATTTTTATTGGATATATAGTGGTTCGACATTGGAGGAGAAAATGAGGAATTTTCTCTCATTGATGTACTTATTCTCGCTATTTCTAATACTCCTGCTGAACTTTTACGCAGTAAGAAACCCAAAAAAGCTCATTTCGTTACCAACCTTGCTCTCCGGATTGATGGAGCAGAGAGCCAATCGTCTGGCGCTAGGAATAATCTGGTGGTGGCTAGGCTGGCATTTCTTGTTTGCCGCGCTTTAAGAGATCATTTCGCGTACAAGTGGGATTACCTTTGTTCCATAGAGTTCAATCGAGCGCATTAATTGCAGATGCGGCATTGGTCCATTGCAATACTTAAAATCAAAGCGCTGCGCTCCGACTGATTTAAGTGCATAAACAATTTTCTTTGCAATTGTCTCGGGTGAACCAACGTAGAGAGATCCATGCTCAGCTTCAGCCATAAAGTGATCTTGGGTAGTTGGAGCCCAACCTCGTTCGCGGCCTATCTTGTTGTAAAGCGCGTCGTAATTCGGCCATAACTCATTGAGCGCTTGTTCATCAGTAGCTGCACAGTGTCCGGGAGAATGAATCGAGATTGGAAGATCGGGCATTCCAAATTCTGCTAAGCGATTGCGGTAGAGATGAGCAAAAGGTGCAAAGCGAGCCGGATCTCCACCGATGATGGCAAGTGCCATTGGCATTCCAAGACGTGCAGCTCGAACGACTGATTCAGGTGTGCCGCCAACACCTACACGAACAGGAATGTGACCACCTTCAGTTTTTGGATAGACCTCTTGGTTCATCAAAGGTGTACGGATGGACCCTGTCCAATTGACTGGAGTTTCTTTTATCAGTTCGCTCAGTATTTGTAACTTCTCTTCAAAGAGAATGCTGTAATCATCGAGACTGTAGCCAAAGAGTGGAAATGATTCAATAAATGAGCCACGGCCCGCTGTGATCTCGGCGCGCCCGTGAGAGAGGGCATCAATTGTGGCAAAGCGTTGGTAGACGCGAACCGGGTCATCACTTGAGAGAACGGTGACGCCTGTTCCAAGAACAATGCGCTTGGTACGTGTAGCAATTCCTGCCAGAACGGTATCCGGCGCCGATACGGCAAAATCATCGCGGTGGTGCTCGCCGATATTGATGTTGTCGATCCCTAATTCATCTGCAAGTACGGCTTGATCAACAAGATTGCGGATGACCTGGGCTGCATGAATTGGATGACCGTTCTCATCGTTCTGCATATCCCCGAAGGTATCGAGGCCAAACTTTAATTCCACAGCGAACCGACCGGTTTCACTTCGGCACTATTTGTTGGCAGACGGTAACCCATAAAGTTGGTGTTCTGTTCGTCAATGGTGCGAGCGGCATCCATTACATAGCCATTCCAGTCAAATCCTGTTGTTGTGTGCGCATCTTCAATCAATGTGATGTCATACCCGTACTCGAGAGCTGACATTGAAGTGTGGCGAACACAGTTATTCGTCTCTGCGCCGCAGATATAGAGGTGGCTAATTTTGAGAGTTGCTAAAACCTCTTCAAAATTAGTTTCAATAAATGTGCTTCGGAATTTCTTCTCAATGATTGGTTCGCCTGTGGCAGGAACTAACTCGGGAACAATCTGCCAGCCATCAGAATTAATGGTGAGGCCTTCATCTGAATGCCGCACCCAGATAACAGGAATTGAGGCAGTGCGCGCCTTTGCAACTGCTTTGGCCATATTGGCGACTTTCTCATCGCGCTTGAAAGCATCCTTTACAACATTGACCTGGACATCAATAACAATGAGTGCTGACCCACCACGTTCGCCCTTATTTATAGCCATGGTGCAAGCGTAGACTGCAATTATGAATCTTCTCAACAAAGTAGTAGTGGTCACAGGTGCAGGTAGCGGCATGGGTCGAGAAATGACGCTAGAGCTAGTGCGCCGAGGCGCAAGGGTTGCTGCTGTAGATATGCATCGAGCTACAGTTGCAGAGACTGCAACGTTGGCCGGCATGGGGGTGGAAGTATTCACTCTCGACGTCACCGATCGCGCAGCTGTTTCAGCGCTACCCGCAGCGATTGAAGCAAAGCTAGGCGCTGTTGACATTCTGGTCAATAATGCAGGAATCATTCAACCCTTTATCAAGATTAATGACCTTTCGTTCGAACAGGCCGAAAAAGTAATGAATGTTAATTTCTATGGTCCATTTGCAATGATCAAAGCTTTTTTACCTGGACTTCTTACTCGTCCCGAAGCGCACATTCTCAATGTTTCTTCCATGGGTGCTTTTGCGCCAGTTCCAGGCCAAAGTATGTATGGAGCATCAAAAGCAGCCCTGAAGCTGATGACAGAAGGGTTGCGCTCTGAGTTAAAAGAAACCACAGTTGGCGTCACCATTGCATTTCCGGGTGCAGTAGCCACAAATATCACTGCTAATTCAGGTATTGCGATGCCTGAAGTTTCAACGGATGCTCCGGCTTTTAAACAAACTGCCGCACCCGTTGCCGCAAAGATCATGGTCGATGCAATCGAGAAGAACAAGCCACGAGTTACTGTCGGAAAAGATGCGACGATGCTCGACCGAATCTCTCGACTAAACCCAGTCTTTGCTGCAAATATGATTTACAAGCAGATGAAATCTTTGCTCGGTTAAGTACGCAGGTAATCAATTATCGCTTGATGGTCCCTTTGAAGCCCTTTGTATTCAATGGTTTCAGGGGAGTAGCTAGCCAGAGTTTGCGCAAACTGTGCCGCCGCTTCTGAATCTTCCTTAATCCATGCAAGCGGTTCTGCCCGATTGCGAATAGTGAAGTAAAGGAATTCTCCCTGTGCAGAACGAGTTAATGTCTGCCGCTCAGTGCGCCACCAGTAATCCTTCGGATCTGCAGGTGCATGAATCGATGTGGGTTGAAATAAATCCTCGGTGCTGTGAAGTGACCAATTCTTTCGCCATGCCGGTCGGTCTGCGGTGATCTTGTCGAATGTTGCCGTCATGAAAGGTGCCAGTGCTGTTGCATATCCTGGGACGGGAGTGTGAACCACATCCATACCTTTGCCGATCTTTTCAGTCAGCTTCCATCGCGAAGGAAAGATGACAGCCCCAGCAACGATTCGCCACTCATTATTTTCTCGAGCAAGGAGAACAAGATCTTCGCCAATAATCGACGCCAACCCAAGAAGTACATCTTCGGCACTTAGATCAATGGTGGTAGAGGTCGCCAGGTGTGTGATGGATGTTGAAGTAAATGAATATCGATTGCTATGAAATTCTTGTAAATTTGCCACAACCAAGGCAACGAGGTCGCCAATCGCATTGCGATAGCCTGAAAGCTCTTGATAGACGACCTCACGTGAATCTCGGGCTAAGGTCAAACGCTCAGGGATTTGTTGAATCAGATCTTCGCCGCTTTCTAGCCACGCTGCAGGGTCCACCGAGCGAAGGCCCATAATCAGACGGAAGGGCTTGCCATCTGCTGGAGGGGGGTAGGCGTAACCGAGGCTCATAGGAGCAGTATTCACGCTGAGGGGCGTTATCTAAAACACTCGTTATGGTGACGCTTTCGATTTGTGAGCGGGAATCTCTCGATGCTAGGCTATTTACGCAACACCAATGTTGCGTAAATCGAAGGGCTAGGCGATGCTGGCAAATTTCTTGATCGGGCTCCGCGAAGGGCTTGAGGCTGCTCTTGTTGTGGGAATTCTGATTGCCTACTTAAAGAAAATTGGTCAGGCAGAGCGCACGCGAGTCATTTGGGCAGGTGTTTTCACGGCGATTGCGGCCGCTACGGCATTCGGCTCATTCTTTACGATTTCTTCATTCGAACTTGAGGGAAATGCAGAGCCATTTGTATCTGGAACTCTCTCCGTTATTGCAGGCGGACTCATCACCTGGATGATCTTGTGGCTTGCAAAGAAGGCGCGCTTTCTGAAGCAAGAGCTTGAAGGTGCGATGGATCGCGCAATCGCAACTGGAGTGGGTTCACTCTTTGCTCTTGCATTTTTCTCCGTAGGTCGCGAAGGCCTTGAGACCGCAATCTTTATCTGGAATGGCGCGCTCGCTTCAAGCGGCGCTAAGACTGTAGTCGCAGGAACATTCCTGGGCCTCGCAGTTTCTGTAGTACTTGGTTGGTTGCTCTATCTCGGTTCGCTCAAGATTAATCTGGGTAAGTTTTTCCGTTACAGCGGCATGGCGCTCGTCCTTGTTGCAGGCGGAATGTTGAGTTATGCAGTTCATGAGTTCCAGGAAATTAATTTGCTGCCAGGTGATTCATCTAAGCTCTTTGATATTTCAGGAGTTATTAGCGAGGAGAGCATCCTTGGCTCAGTATTAAAGGGCGCACTTAACTTTACGCCAACTCCATCAGTTCTTCAGTCTCTGGTGTGGGCGGCATATGTAATCCCTGTGGGCTACACATTCTTTAAGAAGCCGAAAAAGGTTTAAGTTATTGCTTAAGTAAACGGTGGCGAGTTTCGATTCTCTGACCGAAGTAGGAAGAACCGATAATCAAAAGCGCACCAAAGACGCCGAGCAGGGCAAGGCTTTCACCTCCAAGTGAAATGCCAACAACCACAGCCCACACTGGCTCTGTTCCAAGGAGCAAACTTGCCCGCGAGGAAGATGTTTGTCGGATAGCCCACATCGTTACCAGGAATGCAAATGCTCCACATAGAAGGCTTAAGAAGAGCAGATCAAGCCATAGGCCAGTGTCGAATTCCTGAATAGCTTTTTTAATACCGCTGAGTGAAAAAACCGAGTAAATAACACCACAGGTAGCACTTTGAAGCAGGGTGATACTTACAGAGCTATAACTCTTTCCTGATGTGAGGTGGCCCATCGCGGTCACATGGATGGCACGCGTAACTGCGGCGGCCAACATTAGCCAGTCACCAATACCAGGAGCCGCAAAGCCTTTATCTGAGACCAATAGCGCAACACCTACAACTGCAGTCACCGTTGCTACGAAGAATGAACGTGGCAACCAGTTCTTTGATGCGAGCGATTCGAGAATGGGAGTGAAGATAATTGCAAGACTAATGATTAATCCGGCATTTGTTGCCGACGTCTTTGCGACACCACTGGTTTCAAAGAAGAGAATGATTGCTTGCGATGAACCTAAGCCGACTCCAAGGAGATATTCAGGCTTAGTAATTCGTTCCGATTTAAGAGACCACACTATTGCCATGGCAGCCGATGTCACTATAAATCTGAGACTTAAGACTGTTAGAACCGGTGCATGCTCAGTCAGAGTCTTTGCAGAGAGATAACTGGCACCCCACAAAGCTGCCACGAGAAGGAGTGCGAGATCGACTTCACGCGCCTTAAGCGAGCCTTTGATATCCATGGCGAGAACGATAGCGAGATGGAGGATTTCATGGGGGCAATATTGCAAATGGCTTGCAGGTGCTTCAATGTGGTTTAGTTGAAATTTCAACTACATTAGTTTACGATTCAACCATACCGTTCACGGCGGTCCTTTCAACAACAATTAAAAGGAGCAACAAATGTCAGTTCTTTCAACACTTCCAGCAGGTACATACAACATCGATGCCTCACATAGCCGCGTAGGTTTCAGTGCCCGTCACGCAATGGTGACCAAGGTTCGTGGTTCATTTAACGATTACACAGGTTCAGCAGTAATTGCTGATGGTGCAGCCTCTATCTCTATTGAGATCAATGTTGCCTCAGTTGATACACGCAGCGCAGATCGCGACGGCCACCTTCAGTCACCAGACTTCTTTGACGTTGCTAACTTCCCAAAGATTACTTTCGCTTCAACATCTGTAAAGGACTCAGGCGATGGAATTGTTGTTGATGGAAACCTCACAATCAAGGATGTAACAAAGGCAATCTCAATCGCATTTGAGTACACAGGTACAGCAACTGACCCATTTGGAAATGCTCGTTTTGGTTTTGAAGGCGCTGCTGAGATTAATCGTAAGGATTTCGGACTTACATGGAATGCAGCTCTTGAGACAGGCGGAATTCTCGTCTCTGAGAACATCAAGCTTGAGTTCGAAATCTCAGCTATCCAAGCGAAATAACAATTCAGTAAAACCTTCCAAGAAAGACCTCGCAGATATTTGCGGGGTCTTTCTTTATGCCCCTACCATTCTGTTATGCCCGTTCAAGATGGATCTCGCGAGAAGCACTTTCCTGCCATTGAAAAGAAGTATGGCGAAAAGATGGCCTACTGGTTCAAAGTTATGAAACAGCTCGAAGGGGAGAAGTACCCTGTTCAGATTGCGCACTTGCGGGAAAACTTTGGATTTTCACAAGCCCATGCCAATGCACTTGTTATGTATTCACGGGGATCAGAAAGCTCTAAACGATTTGAAAAACCAGCAGATTTCTTTAAATCTCTTGAACCTGCGCAGGCAAAGACGGCAAAGGCGATTTTCAAAGCTATCCAGAGCAAATACCCAAAGCTTGAATTAGTTATCGCCTGGAATAAGCCCATGCTGATGCACGGCAAGACATATGTATTCGGGATCGCAACTGCTAAGAACCACATTCTGATTGCGCCATGGGATCAAGATGTTCTCAAGAGCTACCTACCAAAGCTCAAGGATTACAAGGTGAATAAGAAAACCATCCAGGTTCCAAATGATTGGGAAGTAGATAGTAAACTTCTTCAATCAATCGTGAAGGATTCTCTCGCAAATATTTAGCGTTCTGATATTTGCTTGAGGCGCTCCTTAATAATTTTCTTGAGGAGCGCCTTAGGAAATGGCTTCTCTTTTTCAAAGTGAATCGAACCCTTTGTTTGCTCATACTTCGCTAGGTCGTCTTTGAGAATTACTCCCATAGATCCACTGTACGGAAAGATGCTGTTGTGGTTTTTCCAACCATCGAAGCCGATGACCCCTTTGCCGTTAATTGCAAAGGTCGGAATCCCGTACTTAATAACTTCTTCTGCATCTGGTAACAACTCGCCAATAGCAACACGAACCGCCTGAAGTGCCTCACGCTGTGGCTTATCGAACTTCTTCAGGTGTGCTGTGATTTCAGCTTTGCTCATGAACGAGAAACCTCGATAGTGTCGCCATTTGCATCGGATGCTGTGACCTTCACGGTAATGCCTTCAACGGTTACTGACTCACCGTTCGCACGTGGTGCATCAAGATAGCGAGGATCCGTCTTTACGTTAGATGGATAAACCTTGACTGGACCCATTCCGGATTGAATTGAAGAATCAACTACATATACAAGGGCGCCTGACTTCTTCATCGCGCTATCAATTCCAAGTGCGCGACGTGATTCTATGACGAGCGCCTTTGTGCGAGAGATTGGGACTATGACAGCTTTCAAGCCACCGATTAATTCAACAGGAGTAATGGTGTGTGTTGTTGAAGGAGTGCTTATACATTGAACCTGCTCATCTGAAATCCAGCCTAAGTTCCAGCGCTCAAAAGCAAGCAGGCTTGGCGAGTTGCTATCGAAACTGCTGTAGCCCATATAGCTGAATTCGCCCGTGTATCGGAATCCGTCGTAGCGATTGGATTGATCCTCTTGGGTTGCTGCGTAGAGATCAACAAGCCCCATACTGTGTGAAATTTCGTGATTGAGCCAGATAGATTTCCAGTTATTCAAATCGTAAGCAGATGTTGCTCCATTAGAAATGTAGTGACCATCGAGAGTCAAGCCATTTCCGCGAATTGCAGAAAATGCAGGACCTGAGTAACCCATTCCTTCGGCATCTGGATTTGCAAGAATAATCAAGCTATCTGTTTTGCTGAAATCAACGTCTGCATCGGCAAGCTTTGCTGCTTCAAGCATGTAGTCACGCTGCTTCTCAAACGACCAACCACCCCCAACGTAATCAGATGATTTCTTGCTCATGCGATACCACTTCAACTGTGGCTTCATTGCATAGTTTGCTTTGCCGTATGAAACTTCCTTGAAAGTATCAGTCGCAGGTGAAATCTTTGCAAATGCCTCTGCAGGAGTGAGCTTCGCAGGAGCATC
Organism: Candidatus Planktophila sp.; assembly: GCA_046070745.1. Taxonomy (GTDB): domain Bacteria; phylum Actinomycetota; class Actinomycetes; order Nanopelagicales; family Nanopelagicaceae; genus Planktophila. The sequence goes on along the minus strand of JBJTMX010000044.1, from coordinate 14,806 downwards.
AGGGAAATCAACAAGAATGACAGTTACGTTGATATCGCCGAGAACTTTAGAGCGCTCATCAATGCGTGGCCATCCGCCGATTGACACGTCGCCACGACCATCTGCCACAGGCAACTTGCATGCTGCAAGTGGATCTATCTTGGCGGGAGTAGCAGGTGCGGATGCGATAGAAACTTTGCTGCCCTTATCCCACACCAATTTCTTCCCTGATTTAACACAAGTGAATTTAGTGCCAGCGACAGTTGTTGACTGACCTACCTTGGCACATGCAGTGCCCGCTTTACCGGCAGCATCTGCTGATGGAGGTGATGTGGCTACGAGAATAAGAGCGCCAATGGCGACTAAGCTACGTTTCATTGGGAAAGCGTAGGAGAAATATCACCTCTTTCAAGAGGAAGTACGAAAATTTCGCTGATAATCTCCTACTTCAGCAGATGCAAAGGGGGAGATATGGCGCCACGTATTGATGCACCTTCTATCCCTGAGCAGCGCGAGCTCCGCCAGCGTCAGCTCATTGATGCCGCACTTTCTTTGGCACTCGAATCTGGTGCTGAGGCGGTCACTGTGACCGCGGTGGCTACGCGAGCAGGTTTATCACGAACTACTTTTTACGAGTACTTCTCATCGTCGGCCGATCTGATTGCTGACCTAGTGATGGAAGAACTTGGCACCTATCAAGATCGATTGCTCAATGCTGTTGAGGGTTCGACTGATTCAATTGAATATATTGAGGCCTGGATTGCAGAAGCGCTGCACTATGTGGCAGATGGTCGCCACCTTCTGGTGAAGTCACTCAATAGCATCACGCTTCCTGAGTATCGAAAATCTGAAATTGCTCAAGGCCACCGTGCCTTGATGGGAACAATCGCAAGCCAGCTTCAGGCAATTGGAATCCATGATCTTCACGCAGCACTTACATATGTTCAAAACTCTTTGGATACAGCAGCAACTCGCATTGAGTCAGGCAAAGATGCGGATGCAGAAATTGTGATGGCCCAGAAGTACGCCGTTGCTGGACTCAAGGCGCTTGCAGATTTATCCTTGTCGCATGACATTCACAGGCCTTAATTTTCTCGGAGTACTCATCGCCTTCGCCGTTTCATTTATCAGCGGCGGAATCTGGTTTGGTCCTAAGACGTTTTATCCAGTTTGGATGAAAGCTAAAGGAATCGCCTCTGGTCAGCTAACTACCCAGCAGAACAAGCCGGCGTTGCTCTTTGGCGGAACTATCATCGGCGTACTTATTCAAACGTTGACCGTTGGGGTTCTTGTAACTTCACTGCAGGCCGCAAATACTGACTTTGGAATTCTAGACGGGGCCGGCGTCGGCTTTGCAGTGGGCGTGGGTATTGCAGCATTCGCTTCGCTTTCACACCGCCTCTTCGGTGGAGATTCATTGAAGGTCTGGGTTATTGAGACTGCTAATGATGCAATCAACCTCACCATTGCTGGCGCCATCATCGCGTACTTCAACTAAGCCTCACTGATGGATTACGAGCAAGAAGTCAAAGATCGCTGGGGCGATACTGAGGCCTACAAGCAATCCACTGCTCGCGCGTCCAAGTACACAAAGGATGACTTCGCTGCAGCAAAGGTTGATCAAGAAGCAGCCACAGAAATGTTTGCGATGGCTTTTGGCAATAGCTATTCAGTGCGATCAGAGCAGGCACAAGCAGCTGTAGTGGCGCACCGTGCAGCAATTTCTAAATGGTTTTACGACTGTTCTATAGCTATGCAGAAGAATCTAGCCTTAATGTATATCGAGGATCATCGCTTCAAGGCATATTACGAAGGACGAGCTAGGGGGCTGGCTCAATATGTCCACGATGCCATCATGGCTCAATAAAGTAGTTCACGAAGACCCCATTATTCGCAAGATTTCACTTGCATCGCTGATTGATCGTTTCGGCAATGGATTACTTATCTCAATTCTCGTCATTTACTTTTCATTTACTGTCGGTCTTGGCCCCCATAAAACGGCCCTGGCTCTGGCAATAGGTGCTGCTGCAGGACTCATCTGCACAATTCCAGCCGGCCATGTTGTCGATCGAGTCGGACAGCGCCCCGTTGTTGTGATCTCAATGATTATCAATGGTGTTGCAATTGCCTCGCTTGCCTTTGTTCATAGCTTCCTTTGGCTGACTATTTGCTTTGCACTGGATTCAATCGCAAATGTATTTAGCCGGAACTCGCAGCAGACTTTGATTGCTCGCGTGGGGGACTCTCGAACCAATCCCCGGAACCGTGCATATACTCGTTCGATTAATAACTTAGGAATCGGATTGGGAAGCTTAGGTGCAGGAATCGCGCTCTCTATCAACTCTGTTTTCGGTTACCAAGTTGCAATCATTCTTGACGGAATTACTTTCTTAATAGGTGCGTATATTTACAAGCTCGTGCCACACTTTCCGGCGACTTTGCAAGATAGAGAAAAGTTTGACTGGAGCATATTTAAGGACGGTCGCTATCTCGCAGCAACAGCGATGGCAGCAGTTACCAATATTCAATTTGTCGTCCAAAACGTAGGCATTCCAATTTGGATAGTTCGATATACAGACGCTCCTCGTTGGTGGGTCTCTGCGATGCTGATCTTCAATACAGCTGCAGTGGTGCTATTCCAGATGCGAGTAAGTAAGCGCACCAAACCGCTCAAGGACTCTGCCAATCAATACTTATTTACGGGATTGCTCTTGGCTGGCGCATGTCTTCTCTATGCCTTCGCCGAAGGGCCTTCTGCACGAATTGCATCAGTGATTTTCCTAATCGGCATGGTCCTCCACGTCACCGCTGAATTATTCATCTCGATGATTCACTGGCAAATCTCATTCGACCTTGCCGATGAAACTCGCCAGGGTGCTTATTACGGTATCTGGACTCTGGGAAATGGCCTCAGCGAAATTGCAGGACCGATGATTATCACCTTTGCATTAGTCACACTTGGCAAGCCTGGGTGGCTCTTACTTGCAGTGATGTTCCTGGCTAATACTGCTCTCTATCGTGTGATTGTTTTGCCGGCAGCAGCTAAGAAGGCTTAACTCAAAATCTTCTGAATTTGAGAAGCGTGGTCGCGCGGATGGTTGATGTAATTTTCAAGCCAATTCTGGATTGTATAGGCGCCACTTTCGCTGTGATTACCGGAGTTATTGAGCTGTTCTTCGGTAAGGCGCTTGATGATTTCAAGAGATGATGCGCGCACTGCTTCAAAGACGGAGATTGAAATATTGATCGGCATTTCCGAATATCCAAGTGTCGGATTTTCGCCCCATGCACCTTCGTCGTAGCCCTGAATCATTGTGCCAGGCTCTGCAACTAAGCGACGAAGACGTGCATATGACTGAGCTTCGCTATCTGCAACGTGGTGAATTACCTGACGAGGAGTCCAGCCATCGCCATTGGAGATATCAAGGGACTTTTCATCTAATCCATTGATGAGGTTTAGGAAGAGATCTGTAGCTTCTTTATATTGCTCGGCAGCAGTTGAGATATCCATGCCGAAATTAAACACTAGATAACTTTAGATAAAAACTCTCGCGTGCGTGGTTCTTGAGGATTTCCAAGTACAGCGTTAGGAGAGCCTGATTCAACAACAACGCCTTCATCCATGAAGAAAACCGTGTCGGCAACTTCGCGAGCAAAACCCATCTCGTGGGTGACGACAATCATCGTCATTCCAGTAGCGGCCAAATCCTTCATCACTTGGAGAACATCACCTACGAGTTCTGGATCAAGTGCTGACGTTGGCTCATCGAAGAGCATCAATTTAGGTTTCATAGCTAGCGCTCGTGCAATAGCCACACGTTGCTGCTGACCGCCTGAAAGCTGTGATGGGTAATGTGCATGCTTATTTGCGAGGCCGACGCGCTCAAGTAGAGTGAAGCCTTCAGCTTCAGCGATCTTCTTATCAATCTTCTGAACATGAATTAGTCCAGAAATTACGTTCTCAAGAGCCGTCATATGTGGAAAGAGATTAAATCGTTGAAAGACCATGCCAATATCTCGGCGCTGAATATCGGCCTCAGATTCGCGGAGCTCATACAACTTTCCGTGTGCTTCGCGATACCCAATGATTTTGCCATCGACAGATATTCGGCCTCCATCAATTTTCTCTAAGTGATTGATGCAACGAAGAAAAGTTGACTTTCCAGAGCCAGATGGACCGATGATGCATGCCACTTCACCAGCTTTAACGGTAAGGGAGACATCCTTTAAAACATGGTGGTGACCGTATGACTTATTAATTGCTTGTGCATCAACCATCACAGTGCTCATGCTGAAATCACCGCATTTCGATTAAATCCGCGACCAAAGCGCTTCTCAAGGAAGTATTGGGCAATCATCAGCACTGACGTGTAAATTAAATACCAAGCACATGCGACCAAGAGCAGCGGAATCGGGTTATATGTCTCATTTGAGATATCGCGAGTGCGCGCATAAAGGTCAGTCACAAGTGGAACTGCAGTCACAAGCGATGTAGTTTTCAACATTGAAATAACTTCATTACCTGTTGGCGGAATGATCACGCGCATCGCTTGAGGAATAACAATGTATCTCATCGTCTTCCAACTACTCATGCCAATTGATTTTGCAGCCTCTTCTTGACCTGAATCTACAGAGAGCAAGCCTCCGCGAACGATTTCAGCCATGTAGGCAGCTTCATTAAGAGTTAAACCAAGTACTGCAATCCAAAAAAGCGAAGCTGTCTGAGACAAGGTGATGTGGAAACCAAGTTGGAAGTCACCAATATGAACCCAGGGGATACCGAGGAAGACTTCCTTGTAGATGGTCGAGAAAAGACCCCAGAAGACGAGCTGCACGTAGACAGGTGTTCCACGGAAAATCCAGATAAAGAGCCAGGCAAAGTTTTTGAAGATTGGGTTATCTGTGCGGCGCATAACGCCCAGTGCGATACCAAGCACGATTGCAAAGAACATAGATAGCAGTGTCAGTTCTAGCGTTACGAGTGAAGCCTTAACAACGCGAGGATCAAAGAGATACTTTCTAAATGAAGCCCATTCATATGCTTCACGAGATGCAGCATCGACTGCAATTCCTGCAAGAGCAACAAGAAGTAGCAGTGCCACTGCCCACCTTTTATAGTGGCGCAGCGGCACTGCTTGAATACTTCCCTTATTGCTCACAGAGGTAATCTACCTAATTAGGCGGTTGCACCATTGATTGTGAACTTTGAAACTGCTCCAGCTTGTACGCCCCACTTCTTCAAGATTGAGTCGTATGTTCCGTCTATCTTAATTGCAACAAAAGCCGCTTGGATTGCAGGTGAGAGAGCAGATGCCTTAGCAACTGCGATTCCGTATGGAGCTTCACCGTAGATCTTACCTGCGAGAGCAAGCTTGCCCTTTGTCTGCAAGACAGCGTAAGCAAGTACTGGTGAATCAGCCGCGGTTGCATCTGCGCGACCGAGAACAACAGCCGAGGTCGCCTGCTCGCCTGAATCGTAGGTAAGGAGTGTGATTGCCTTCTTGCCAGCCTTTGTGCAATCTGCTGACTTTGCTGCGATGTCATCTGCCTGAACAGATCCTGTCATTGCTGAAACGATCTTGCCGCAAGCGTCATTTGGGTCGAGCTTTACACCCTTCTTGACGGCCCACTGCGTTCCTGCACTGAAGTAGTTAACGAAATCAACTGAGGCTTGGCGCTCTTTAGTATCCGTAAATGACGAAACGCCGACATCGTACTTTCCTGCCTTTACGCCAGAAATGATTGTGTCGAATCCTGCGATCACGTAATTTGTCTTTACACCAAGCTTCTTCGCAACCGCATTGAAGAGATCTACTTCCCATCCGATCACTTTGCCGTTCTTATCCTTAAATTCATTTGGGCTATAGGTCGCATCGATACCGATGTTAATAATGCCAGATTTTGTGATATTTGCAGGCAGCTTTGTTGCAGCAGTTGCAGATGAAGTAGATGTAAAAGCTAAGCCAAGAATTGCAGATGCAATAACGGCACGCTTAAGAACTGAGTTCATAATGAGATCCTCTAGGAGATAAGTGAAATGAATTGAGGCAACGCTGCCATTAGTAGAGGTAATTCTAACCGGTGATGAGAGTGCCAAGTTTCGCAATATCGCTTGGACTTACGCCGCAACACCCACCAATAACGGTGGCACCCTGTGATTTCCACTCCTGAATGTCAGTAATTTCAAAACTTGCATCAATGGGACCGAGCCACTCTTTTGCAACTGCATCCCATTCGCGACCGGAGTTTGGATATACAACATACGGAATTGATGAGGCCGCGCTCTGAAGCAGTGGCGCAATAAATGTTGGCTTTGTGCAATTTATGCCTACGGCAATAGCAGATGGGGCTGAATTCACTAACCCAACAGCATCTGCGAATTTTTCACCCGAGGATAATTCACTTTCTGATCTGCACGAAAATGATATCCAGAAAGGCATATCTGGCTTTATCTCGTTGATGAGCTCGATTACCGCTTCTGCTTCAGTGAGTTCAGGAATTGTTTCAACGGCGAGCAGATCAGGGTCGGTATCAATCAGCGCCTTCAATCGATCTCGGTGAAAATCTTTGAGTTGTTCTCTACTCAACCCGTAATTGCCGCGATATTCAGATCCATCAGCAAGGTAGGCGCCGTAGGGACCGACAGATGCTGCAACCTTAACTCCAGGAAAACGGGCAAGCTCTGTCGAATCAGCGAGAGCTTTATCGACATCGGCCTTACTCCAGCCTAAAGATTCACAACCTGGAAAGGTAATTTGATACGAACTAGTAATCAATATTTGCGCACCCGCATCAGCAAAAAGCTTGTGAGCTGCACGTACTTGATCGGGGTGGCTCTTTAATAGCTCTCCTGACCACAGAGAGGTATTGAGCGTGTTGCCTAACTCTTCAAGAGCGGTTGAAAAGCCACCGTCGAGCAAAGTCGCATCACTGAACATGGGCTGGGTCCATCCAGAAAAGATCCCACACATGCCCGTCAAGATCCTCAAAGCCCCAGCTATACATAAAGCCCAAATCATCAGGTTCATTTATCTTTCGGCCGCCGAGGGTGAAAGCTTTCTCAGCAAGAGCAGTAACTTCGTCCTTTGATTGGCATGACAGTGATATCAGAACTTCTGTAGTTGAGGGATCCGCAATGGGCTTGGCCAAGAACTTTTGAAAACGCTCTTCTACGCACAACATTGCATACATGTTCTCGCCAATAATCATGCAAGTTGATTCTTCAGATGTAAATTGTTGATTAAATGTAAATCCCAAGCCTTTAAAAAAAGTAACCGATTTTTCGAGGTTCTTAATGGGGAGATTTAAGAAGATGGCGTTAATCATGGACTCAAGCCTTTCTAACTATGCTGGATTTTAGATTCATAGGACCAAAGCCATCGACTTTGGCTTCTATATCGTGATCGCCGGGTCCTGCAACCAGGCGAATGCTGCGAACTTTTGTCCCAACTTTTAGAATGTTGGAGCTGCCCTTTACCTTCATATCTTTGATGATGGTCACATCGTCTCCATCAGCTAAGACATTCCCTGAAGCATCTTTGATGACTTGAGCATCTTCTACCGCCACATCATGCGGGTTCCATTCATGTGCGCACTCTGGGCAGATGAGAAGTTCGCCCAACTCATAGGAGTACTCGGATTTACATTCAGGGCATGGGGGAAGTTGCTCGCTCATGCCGTGAGTTTACTAGCAGAAGTTGCTACCCCTTAAATCTACGAGTTTCTTGCGGCCACCCGCAGGCAACTGCAATCTTTGCTCCCCACATCTGCGCTTCTTCATCTGATGCTGCTTCAAAAATTGTTAGACCACCGATAAATTCGCCGTCTTGAGTAATTGCAGCGCCAAGAGTGCCGGACTCATCAGCGCCAAAGGCCTCTTCAATTTCCTCTACGAGACCACCTGCGAAAATTAGAATTCCTGCTTCCTTCATTTCCGAAACAACAGCCCGTGCAAGCGGACCTCGAGATTGAAACCATTCAGCGGAATGATTGCCCACCCATTGTTGATTGAAATAAGTGATGTACTGTGCCAATTACGACTCCAATCCTTTGCTTCCGTTAGTACGTTGTAAAGAGATAGTCAGAGTAGGCAGCAACGAATAACTTTGATCCAGTTGTGTCTAGGTGGGCTGAATGCCAATCCTTTGTGGGTGACCCCGCAACCGATCGCCACGTAGCACCGCTATCGGTGGAAATGTAGAGCAAGCCACTTGCAGTCCAACCAACACCTGCGACCATAGTTGAGCCATCTTTGCTGACATCAACCGCCTTCCAGTTCGTTGACCCAATACTTGTCGCTGAACTCCAAGTGACTCCATAGTCGTTAGAAACCCAGACATATCCGCCGTAGCTACTTGCAACAACATTGGCGCCATCACCACTGCTGCGTACTAATCTCCAGGATGGTGGTCCAGCTGGATTTGTGCGCTGGGTCCACGTTGTGCCGCCATCTGCAGAGGTCCAGACACTGTTAGCTCCGCCGCTTGTGAGAGCCACTAACTTGCTGCCATCAGAGCTCATGGATACAGCGGCCCAGTTGCGCTGCCCAGCAGATGTCTGCGCTGTCCATGTTGCACCAGAATCAGTTGAAATTTGCAGGTATGCGTTATCTGCTGCCGCAATAATCTTGCTTCCACTTCCGCTCATCGCAACCGAGTTCCAGCTTCGCGTTCCCGCTCCTGTACGTGCAGTCCAGGTTGCACCAGCATCAGATGAAGTCCAGACATTGCCTGAGACAAGTTCGGAAGCAACGACCTTGCTTCCATCGGAGCTCGTATCCAGTCCGTACCAATGTGCATATGCGGTAGTCGATAAAGTTGACCAGGTCACGCCACCATTTGAAGATTTAACAATTTGTGCTCCATCTTGGCCAGCATAGAGAACACTCAAATCATCCGATGCTGCCGCAGCCGTGTAATTGCTGCTTGCTGCACGACTTGTGAAGGTACATGTGGATCCAACAATCACACAGGTAAGAGTGATCTGACTCTTACCGCTCTGGATTGTCAATCGATAGACCGAAGTTGAAGCGGTAATAGGTGTTGCAAATGTTGCCGTAAAAGAACTTGTCGAGTTGGTTACAACACTCAAACCTGCCTGCGAACTAGGACTGTAGAAAGTTCCGTTCCAGTCATGCACGGTAAAGCTAGTAGCAGAACTTCCATATAGTGGAAGTGCAGAGTTAGTTGAAGTGTCATACGCAGAGATAGTGAAGTAGTCGCCGTAACACGATGAAGGAATATTGCTGACAGTTAACGAGCCAAATTTATGGTTGCCTGCATTCGTTACGTTTACAAAAGTTGAGCCTGGGGTCATCGTGATTGATTGGCTGCCGGAACAAGGAGTGAGCACCTGAATTCCCTGACCAAATTCCAAGACTGCACCGGAGGAGATTGAGATATTCGCCGCCAAAGTGTTCTGAATCAAGAAACCTGCAACTGCCAATAAAGCTACAACAAAGAGGGGCTTTGATTTCTTGCTTCGCGGCGCTGCATCATCGTCATGCATTGGATCGTCGAAGTAAGTGTCGTCGTGATTCATCTGCCGCTGCTGCCCTTCAACAAAATCCGATTTATGCCCGCTAAGGAGGGTCCGATTCTACTGACGGAGTATCGACTTTTAAAAGTCTGCGCCTTAGAGACCGTTCTCTTTGCGAAATTGAGCAACCAATGCATTGGCGTGGCCATGGCCCATCTCAAATTTCTCCTTTAGATGAGCGACCTGCTCCATATGGGCAAGCTGGGAAACTTTCTTCAGCTCTCTCATCCAGAAATCTATTGGTTTGCCATATTTCTTCTCAATTGAAGGAAAATATGAGGCGGGACCCATCACTTTTTTCTCGGCCATGATGCAAGCGTAGTGGTATGTGAGATTTTGAAAGGGTAATAACTCAAGGAAAATAACATTGGACTTTCGATACTCGTTTACCATCTCCTCGTGGCCAAAATACTTCTAGAAGTCATCAAGATGACAATTAGTGATGATCGACTATTTCTGCAAACGAGCCACCGAGAATTAGAAGATTCCGTAGACCCGGTAGCCATGCTTGAGGATGATGAGCCGGATGCTCTTACCCATTCGACTTCGTGGAGATGGTTGGATAATCGAGTTATCTTGACCTTTGTACAAGTATTTCCTGATGGATATCGCCTAGCGCCAGATATTTTGCAAATTGGATCTTCGTATCACGATGCCGCGTCTTTACCACCCATTGAATGCCACGCAGTACGCCATCTGTATTTCTTACTTCATACCGATGCAAAAATTGCCGTAACTCCGCAGTTGGAGAATTTCTGGGACTTCGCCCATAAAGTGGTTGATATTCATGAGCCAGCTGTCGCTGGATTTGTTGGAATCAATCAACACTAGGTAATGCAAAAACTTTTTACAGAAGATCCCCAAATAGCTGCATTCGTGCCGAAGTAACTAGTCCTTTGTTTTCTTATCACTAAACCAAACGGACATACCGTCATAGTCGTAGTCTGAATTACAATATTCAGGCAGCTGAAAGTAGTCGGTGCACTCATGGGTATCAGGGGCTACCTCGCGAATCAAGACGCGAACTGCGTTTAGGCATTCATGTAATTCTGCGTGAGCTTGCACAATGTCATCGTCGACTGTGATTTCTGTTTCAGACGTATGTGGAGACTAACCCAGACTCGAAAGAAGACGAGTCCCTTTTCAAGCCGGAGCTATGGAATGAGGAACTCGGCAGTCTCAATCACCGTTTCCTCAGCGCTGATGAAATTGATCCCCAAAAGTGATTTTGCCTTCGATGAATCCACAGGTGTTCTATCTCCGAGTAGCGGTAATACTGCCTTGATGTCGGTATCAAAGAATGACAGAACTCGAATAATGAAATTGGGAGCCTGCAGTGTTTTAATTTTGCGCATCGAGAAAGTCACTTTGAGAAGCTTGGCAATATCAACAAAAGACATTGCACTCGCACTTGCAATAATTCTCTGACCTATTGCTGCATCATTCTTGAGTGCAAGAATATGCATTTTCGCAACGTCCTTAACGTGAACAATCGAGAAAGAGAGATCCGGAAGCATCGGGTCACTACCCTTGAGAATTCTTTCAATGATCGAGACTGAAGAACCAAAATTCTTATCCAAAGGTGCACCGAGGACGAGTACGGGGTTAATTGTCGTCAATTGAATTTCTGGTGCGGTGGTTTCTACATATTCCCAGGCAGCTGCCTCTGCCAGAGTTTTGGATTTTGTATATGCCTGGCGTCCAACCGGATGAGTCACGTCTGAATAGATGCTCTCATCAAAGGCAGACTTTCCTGCGGGTAAATCCGAACCGTAAATCGCAGCAATCGACGATGTGAGAACGACGCGATTAACTCCCGCGTCATGCGCAGCCTTAAGCGCTCTTAAAGTTCCTTGGACGGCCGGAATGATGAGTTCATCTTCATTCTTTGGGGAAGCGATTGGGAAGGGGGATGCAGTGTGGAGGAGCGCGTCTACACCTACGAGAGCTTCACGCCATCCAGAATCCTTCTCGAGATCGAGTTCAACGAAGGTAAGTCTCGAATCTAATTTGTCCTCACTCTGCAAGAGGGGGAGTACTGCATTCCTCACTTCTGAAGCTTTGCTCAGATTGCGCACCGACGCACGCACTTCAAATCCATCATTAAGAAGCTGAAGCGCTATGTGCTTTCCGATGTATCCACTTGCACCCGTTATAAGTACCTTCACCAGAATCTCCTTAATATTGACTGAAACGCAGAATAATGGAATAATGTTAACAATGTCAACATTAAAGAAATCCGCATCTAATTTTCATCATGGCGATCTGAAAGCCTCGCTGATAGCTGCCGGGGTCAAACAAGTTGATAGATGCGGACTTAACTCGCTGAGTTTGAGGCAACTCTCTCTTGCGACCGGCGTTAGTCAGACGGCTGCATATAGGCATTTTCAAGATTTAGAACATTTAAAGGCAGAGGTTTCGAAAGCTGCACGTGAAGCGCTCGGTACGCTTATGTTGAGGAAATTAAAGTCCGTAAGGGGAATTGGCTCTAAGCAGGTGAGTATCGACCGCCTTTGGCAGGCAGGCGCTGCGTATATCGAGTTCGGAATTCGTCACCCGAATCAATTTGAGATCGCTTTTGTCACATTTCTATCACCAGAACTCGAAGTCGAAGATCCGAGCCCGTGGGGGATTCTCAATAAATGCCTGGACGATCTTCTTGAAGCTCAAGTAATTTCAAACGCAGTACGAGACAAAGCGCCCATGATTGCATGGAGCATGGTGCATGGGTTTGCAGGGCTTGCCGCTCAGGGCTTTACTGGCACAGAGCGTGAGACAAAAGCATCGATGAAAATTGTTTTGAACTCCGTCTTGCGATCTTTAGGAATTGAGTAAAAGAAGAGTCGCCCTATAAGCCGGATTCTGTCATCGCCATTGCTGACTGTGATCACCATCCATCTAGATCTGTAATTACTTACAGATTCAAGCGACCTACCCGATAGCTTGAGTGCGAGCAGCACACTATCTTCTTGGTCTTGCTTCAGGTGGGGTTTACATAGCTAACTGCATTGCTGCAATTACTGGTGGTCTCTTACACCACCGTTTCACCCTTACCGATATTTTCTTTTCAGAAAATAAAGGCGGTTTGCTTTCTGTTGCACTTTCCTGCGGATCTCTCCGAGTGGGCGTTACCCACCACCTTGCTCTGTGAAGTCCGGACTTTCCTCGGTATTACTTTCGCAATAACGCGGTGATCCAGGCGACTCTTCTTGGCTTAATAGTACGGGAAGAAAGGCATGCTACTTTTTTGCTGGATGAGCCGCGTGATGCTTTCCGCCTTCGCGGGTAACAGCAAGGCTCGAAACCGCTGTGACACCAAGCGTTAAGAGAATGACAGCAAGGCTGATTTGAATGGAGACTTCCGGAGTGTGAATACCGTGAGCGTGAGCTGCTTCGAAGATCATCTTGATACCGATAAATGCCAAGATAAATGAGAGGCCGCGAGATAAGTAAATAAGGCGTGATAGCAAGCCTTCAAGTAAGAAGTAGAGCTGACGTAGGCCCATCAGAGCAAAGACGTTTGCAGTGGTGACAACGTAGGCGCTCTTTGTCAGACCAAAGATTGCAGGAATCGAATCGAGAGAGAAGACCAAGTTGGTAATTCCTAGTGCAATGAGAGCGATAGCAAAGGTGCTAAGACCTCGCTTCTTCAGTGCCTTTACAAGCTTGCCTTCATCTTCTTCAACTTCTTCTTTTTCGTTGATGAGTTTATAAGCTGTGTAGATCAAGAATGCGCCGAAGAGGAAGAAGACATCTTCAAAGCGAGAAATTAGAGTTGCGCCGAGTGGAATGAGTAGGCCACGGATTGCGATTGTGAGGAGAATTCCTAGAAGCAGAACTAGTTGTTGAGCTTCCTTCTTAATCTTGAGAGATGTTAAAAGAATAATGAAAACGAAAATGTTGTCGACAGAGAGCGCATATTCTGTCAGCCAACCTGCGAAGTATTGAGTTCCAATCTCTTGGCTAGACCACTGTGGAAGAAAAATTCCGAAGGCAATTGCGGCACCGATATAGATAAATGTCCATGTGGCGGCTTCGGCGAATGATGTCTCTTTATTGCGTCGAACTATTGCAAGAGTGAGATCGAAGAGAATAATTGCTGAGAGAAAAGCAATCGTAAGTACCCACTCAGTTGTCGAAATCATTGCACTCCTCGTTCCCTTTAAGTCAGTGGGAATACTATGCTTAAACCATGGCAAACATCGGCAACATGTATGGTCCAGACTTCACTTTCCTTGGCGTCCCGCGCTGCGATCTGGATGATCCCGCAACATATGCAGATGCTAATGTCGTAATTGTCGGTGCACCTATCGATGCCGGCACCTCATACCGTTCTGGTGCAAAGTTTGGGCCGCAAGCCATTCGTGGCACTGATTACCTGCCTCATGATGGCGAACGTCCACATATGGCACTTCGCGTCGATGGACTTAAGGATCTAAAAGTTGTTGATGCCGGCGATTTAATGATGCCCTCTGATGACTTAGTGAAGTGCTTAGCACTGCTGCGTGAAGCTACCGAAAAAATTTCTCGCGCTGGCGCAATTGCATTGGTGCTAGGCGGCGACCACTCTGTTACATCTGCAGATGTTGCAGGAATTGCCGATCACCTCGGCAAAGGTAAAGTTTCAATGATTCACTTCGATGCGCATGCAGATACAGGTGATCTTCAAAATGGCTCATTAGTAGGGCATGGCACACCAATGCGTCGCCTCATTGAATCTGGCGATGTACGCGGTGATCGTTTCTTGCAAGTCGGTCTTCGCGGTTACTGGCCAGAAGATGCCACTCTCAAGTGGATGCGAGATCAGAAGATGCGTTCGTATGAGATGACTGAGATTCATAACCGCGGCCTCACAGCAGTTCTCGATGAATCATTTGCAATTCTCACCGATGAAACCGAAGGAGTATTCCTTTCGGTTGATATCGATGTTGTCGATCCAGGAATGGCACCGGGCACTGGCACACCAGAGCCGGGTGGACTTACCTCACGCGAACTTCTTGAAGCAGTACGTCGAATCTGTATTGAACTTCCAGTCGTTGGTATCGACGTTGTTGAAGTGTCGCCACCATTCGATAGTTCAGATATTACGGCGATGCTTGCCAATCGCGTAGTTCTAGAAGCCCTCAGCGGAATCGCATTCCGTCGCAAAGGTGGAACTTACAACGCAGCGCGCAACGTTCTCGACCGCTAATTACAGAGTTGCAAGAATCGCTTCGATATCGCTGACTTGAGTCCAAGGATTAACGATGGCAAAACGCAATATTGGTTCGCCCTTATGTGTTGATGGCGT
>JBJTMX010000043.1:0-8864 GCA_046070745.1 Candidatus Planktophila sp. | reverse complement strand
TCGCATTTCACAACAATGGTGCGTGATTTAATTGCGCATGCGCATTCACATCGGTAGCGATCACGCTGGCCTTGAGTTTAAGAATGAGCTCATTGAGCACCTTGTAGCCGGTGGCCACGATGTTTCAGACCACGGTCCTTATGAATTCGATGCGCTAGATGATTACCCAGATTTCTGCATTCCGACTGCGGAAGCGGTCTCCAAAGATCCAGCCGCACTTGGAATCGTGCTCGGTGGTTCTGGTAACGGAGAGCAAATCGCGGCCAATAAAGTTAAAGGAATTCGAGCAGCCCTTGTCTGGAGCCTTGAGACCGCAAAGCTTGCTCGCGAACATAACAATGCCAATGTAATTTCTGTGGGCCAACGACAGCACACAGCTCAAGAGGTAAAAGACTTTATCGATGCCTTTATTGCCACACCATTTCCTGGCGATGAGCGACATGCTCGACGTATTGCAAAGATTGCAGCCTTCGAAGAAAAGTCTTGCTAATTAGTTTTTGAAATATCTAAAGTCGTTGACTTGATGATCTTTTGTAATTCCTTGGCCCTCAAATCGAGTCTCTGGACGCCACTGTGGGCGTGCAACTTTTCCGCCAGTAAATAAAGTTGATGCAGCAAATACTTCTTCAATCCATTCAGCGTACGGAACCCAGTCAGTTGCAATATGGATAAATCCACCAGGCTTTAACTTTGATGCAACCTGTGCCAAGAAGTTGGCATTCACGATGCGCCGCTTGTTGTGCTTCTTCTTCTGCCATGGATCCGGGAAGAACAAGTGCACTCCATCAAGTGACTCATCGGCAATCATGTTGTGCATGATTAAGTGGGCATCACCTTGAATTACCCGTAGGTTCTTTAATCCGTATTCATGAATTAAGAGAAAGAGCTTGCCCACGCCTGGGCGATGAACATCGACTGCGAGAAATCCTATTTCGGGAAAGGCCTGGCCGATTAGCGCGGTCGCCTCCCCCATGCCAAAACCGATCTCAAGAATGACTTCCTTGGAATCTGGAAAGAGGGTGGAAAAATCTAAAACTTGATTGCTGGCTTCAATTCCATATGAGTCCCAGTGCTTATCCAAGGCTGCCTGTTGCGGGCCGGTAATGCGAGAGCCGCGGATGCGATAGCTGCGGACCGTTGGCTCTTCCATGGGCAGAATCCTATGGTTTGATTAGGGTCTCAATTCGCCATATGTAAGGAGAAAATCGTGCCAGGAGTAAATCTCACACGCGCCGAAGCCCAAGAACGTTCCGCTCTCGTCAAGGTCCATTCATACGATGTCGACCTCGACCTCACAGTCGGCGCAGAAAACTTTATTGTTAAGACTCGAGTGAAGTTTGATGGTCTCAAGCCTGGTGCAACAACATTTATCGACGCTGTCGGAAAGTCTGTTATCAAGGCAGAATTCAACGGCGCAGAATTTGATCCAAAGTTTGATGGCGAATCAATCTTCCTTCCGCCACTTGAGGCAAGCAACGAGCTCTACGTCGAGTTCGAAGGAATCTACTCAAATTCAGGCGAAGGCCTTCACCGCTTCCAGGACCCAGCTGACGGAGAGGTCTACCTCTACACACAGCATGAGGTCCCTGATGCTCGTCGCACATTTGTCTGCTTTGACCAACCTGATCTCAAGGCAACTTTCGCAATTTCAGCCACAGTCCCTGGCCATTGGGAGGTAATTTCAAATAACCCAGTCGCATCGACAGTCGCTGCCGGCAACAATAAGAAGTGGACCTTTACTACAACCCCTCGCATCTCTACCTATCTCACAGCACTTGTTGCTGGTCCTTACTTCAAGGTGGAGAGTGAATATAAGGGTCAGAAAGTTGTTCCCCTTGGCCTCTACTGCCGTAAGTCTCTTGCCGAGCATATGGATTCAGAGGAACTCTTTGACATCACTCGTCGCGGTTTTGCTGCGTTCGAAAAGGACTTCGGTCTTGCCTACCCATTCGACAAGTACGACCAGATAGCAGTTGCAGAATTCAATGCAGGTGCGATGGAGAACGCTGGTTGCGTAACTTTCGCTGAAAACTACTTCGTATTCCGCTCGAAGGTGACAGATAAAGAGTACAACTGGCGCGCAAACGTGATTCTTCACGAGATGGCAAATATGTGGTTCGGTGACCTCGTAACTATGTCATGGTGGGACGATCTATGGCTCAATGAATCCTTCGCTGAGTGGGCTTCGTATCACACGCTCGCTTACGCAACTCGATTTACAAACTCATGGACAGTATTTAATGCAGAGCGCAAGAACTGGGCATACCGCCAAGATCAGCTCTCATCAACACATCCAATTGCAGTCGACATGTATGACCTTGAGGCTGTAAAGACAAACTTCGATGGAATTACCTACGCAAAGGGAGCATCTGTTCTACAGCAGCTCGTTGCATATGTTGGTCTCGATGCATTTGTTGCCGGTCTTAAGAAGTACTTTGAGAAGCATGCATGGGGCAATACAACGCTCAACGATCTCATCGTTGAACTCGAGGCAACTTCAGGTCGCGACCTGAAGCCTTGGATTGCGACATGGCTGCAAACAGCTGGTGTCAACACATGGCGTCCAGAGCTTGTCATTGATGGAGATGCGTACACCTCTGTTTCTGTAAAACAGGAAGCACCACTTGTTCCTGCAGGTTCAGCAGAACTACGTCCGCACCGCATGGCAGTTGGTCTCTATGACCTTGCTGGCGGAAAGGTTGTTCGTCGTAAGCGCGTTGAACTCGATGTAGCAGGCGCAATAACTGCAGTTCCAGAACTCGCAGGCGAAAAGACCGCCGACCTTGTTGTACTCAATGATGGCGATATGTCTTACGGAAAGCTCCGCTTTGATGATCGAAGCATTGCGACCCTCAAGAGCAACCTAGGCACTATCGAAGATTCATTGACTCGCGCACTCGCCTGGTCAGCTGTCTGGGATATGACTCGTGATGGAGAACTCGCAGCTAGCGACTACGTCCCAATGGTTATCAATGCCCTTTCTCACGAGACCGACGTTGCAGTTGTCGCAACTCAGATGCTCCAACTTGGCACTGCAGTCGAGCTCTACTCATCAGATAAGAACCGCGATGCACTTCGCGCAGTAGCAGCTGATGGAATCGAAAAGCTGCTGGACAACGCACCTGCTGGAAGCGATATGCAGCTTCAATATGTTCGCTCATTTGCCAACTTCGCCAAATCAACAGCTCAGGTTGCAAAGGTTCGTGAAATTCTCGACGGAAAGATAGCTGGCGTAACTGTCGATGCCAACCTTCGCTGGACACTTCTCAACTCATTGGTTGAGCGCGGTGCAGCAACTGTTGCTGAGGTTGAAGCAGAACTTGCAAACGATAAGAGCGCGGATGGAGAAAAGGCGGCAGCATTTGGTCGTGCAGCTGGCGCTGATGCTGCAATCAAGGCAGCGGCTTGGGAGCTTGCAACAACGCAGGATATTTCAAACCACATTCAGATTCAGACAATCCAAGGATTTAACCGTCCAGGACAGCGTGACCTCACGGCAGCCTACGCAGACAAGTATTTTGAACTCATCCTCGATTACTGGACATCACACACCTACGAGTTTGCGAGCAACATTGCACTTCTCGCATTCCCGTCATACCAAGTCTCGGATGCAACTATGGCAAAGGTTGAAGGATGGCTGTCAGGTGCTGGCAAAGATGCACCCAACGGTCTTCGCCGTATCGTCTCTGAACAACGCGATGCTCTGGCCCGCGCACTGAAGGCTCAGGCAAAAGACGCATAGAAATAAATCTATAAGAAAGCCCCGGACCACTTGGTCCGGGGCTTTCTTATTTCACATCTGGATTAGGCAATAATGGTGATGAAGTTGTCGTTGTCATCTGGAATTGAATTGATGACATCACGCTTGACTTGCTTTTCCTTCTTAGGTGTTGAAGAGATCCACGCGAGTCCGCCAATTACAACGAAGAGACCGAGCGGAACGATTACGAAGTAAGTAACTGTCTGAAGAGCAGTAAGACCCTGACCTGGCTGAGCTCCACCTTCCTGATTGATCATTGGAAGAATGTGTGCGACCTGAGATAACGACTTAATCATGAGGCGCAGTCTATCCTTAACCACTATGAGCGACCGTACACAGCACTTTGTTGATTGGTTCACAGGAGCACCTCTCCGCGTGATCTCTGTTTTCCTGATTACCCTCATCTGCCACTCAGTCGGCAAGCGCGCAATTGAACCTGCTGTCGCAAAGCTGGCATCAGCAGATATCAAGCCAGGTCCTGGAGTCGTCGCCCGGCAGGCAGAACGAGCCCGCACTATCGGCACTGTTCTTACTTCAACATTTACCGCATTCATCTGGGTCATCGCAGCAGGGATGATCCTTGGAGAATTCGGATTTGATTTAGGTCCCGTAATTGCATCAGCGGGAATCATCGGTGTTGCTATCGGTCTTGGCTCTCAGACCTTGGTGAAAGATATTCTTTCGGGAATCTTTATGTTAGTTGAAGACCAATATGGCGTTGGAGATCAGGTAAAGGTTGGCGATGTTGAAGGTGCAGTCGAAAAAGTTGGCCTTCGCGTAACAACCGTTCGTGATGCTGCCGGAACGCTCTGGTACTTGCGCAACGGAGAAATTCTCGTCGTAGGCAATAAATCCAAGCGTTAATCTTCAAAGCTATTGAGCAAGTGCTCAGCGGCGCCTTCTAAATATCGCCATAACTTCTCTTGTTGTTCTAGAGGCATCTCCATGCCATCAACTGCTTCTTTCATGCAATGAAGCCAGGCATCTCGCGCAGCAGGACCAATCTTGAATCCCGCATGGCGCATACGAAGCCGTGGATGACCACGCTCTTCTGAATATGTAGTAGGTCCGCCCCAATATTGTTCTAAGAACATCTGCAAACGGCGAGCTGCCCCTGCCATATCACGCTCTGGATACATCGGACGCAAGATTGGGTTAGTTGCAACGCGAGCATAGAACTGCGAGGTGAGATCCGAAAAGAATGCTTCTCCCCCAAATAATTCGTAATAATTTGTTGTATCTCGCTCTGCCATCAGACTCTCAATTCGCTAGCGGTCTTGCCTTTACCTATTTGTAGCACCGCAAGAGCCGAGACAATACACATCGCCGCTGAGATATAGAACGCACTTGCATAATCACCAAAGTGAACGCGAAGAACTGCAGCGCCAAAAGCAGCAACTGATGCTCCGATCTGGTGGCCTACAAAGACCCATCCATAAACAACCGTTGCGCGCGCAGGCCCTAGAACGATGCGCGAAAGCATCAAAGTTGGCGGCACTGTTGCAACCCAATCCAGGCCGTAGAAGATCACGAATACAAGTGTTGAAGGATGAATCGTTGAGAACAGAATCGAAGGAAGCAAGAAGAGGGAAAGCCCTCGTAGTCCATAGTAAAAAAAGAGCAATTTCCGTGGATCGTACTTATCGGTCAGGTATCCAGAAAAGATAGTTCCTACGACATCAAAGACACCGACCATGGCAAGCAATCCAGCCGCAACTGTTTCGCCCATACCGTGATCATGTGCTGCAGGAATAAAGTGAGTTCCAATCAGGCCATTGGTAGAAAGTCCGCACACGAAGAAAGTAAAGAATAGAATTAGGAAGTTGCGATCCTTAAATGCTTTTTGCGCGGTATCTACCGTGATGCGTGCTGCAGACATTTGACCCTTAGGAAGGGCCTGCCAATCTTCCGGCGCACCAAATGGAGTCATTCCGATTGTTTCAGGGCTCTCCTTTAGGAAGAAAAAGATAAGTGGAACAACGACTACACATGCTCCTGCAACGGTGAGAGAAACGCTCTTCCATCCGAAAGTGATTGCTAAATGCGAAAGTACGGGCAAGAAGATGAGTTGACCAGTTGCACCAGCTGCAGTGAGAGCACCGACAACAATTCCCTTACGTGCGATAAACCATCGGTTAGCAATAGTTGCTGCAAAGACAAGAGCCATTGAACCGGTACCAACACCAACGCAGATCCCCCAGAGCGCCCACAAATGCCATGGCTGAGTCATGAAAATCGTAGAGCCAGAGCTGATTGCAACAAATGTGAGTGCCGTCATGACAACTTTGCGAACGGAAAAACGCTCCATCAGTGCAGCAGCAAAAGGAGCAATAAGTCCATAGAGCATCACATTGATTGCAATAGCTAGTGAAATATCCGAACGTGACCAACCAAAGGCATCTTCTAACGGAACAATCAGAATAGATGGCGCAGACCTAAAACCGGCGGTCGCCATCAAGGTAATAAAGGTGACGACAAGCGCGGTCCACGCCGGATGAAGCTTTTTAGTCATTGGCAGAGATTACTTAGTCACGAGTGTATTTAGCGAGGAATTCCTTCTCGACATCAGTCAGGGGGCGTGACTTCTTACTCTCCATCGAGACCGCTACCTGCACGCTCTTCACCTTTGCATGGACGGTTCCGTCTTCGCCAACAACTTCATAACCGAGTACGAATGAGCTGTTACCTATGGATTCAACCCAGAGATTAACTGTGTAAAACAAGCCACCGTTATAGATCGGAACCAAGTAATCAATCTCATTGCGAGCAACGACCATCTCTAGCAAGGTTGGTTGTTCGCCGGATGATTGAACCTCATAGAAAGACCACTGAAAGCGTGCTTCTTGGATATAAGTCAGGTACTTGGCATTGTTGACATGACCAAATGCATCGATGTCATCCCAACGTACAAATTGCTTATTACTGTAAATCATTAACGTGTCAGCTTTCGATAGGTCGCACGATGTGGGCGAGCTGCATCTGCACCCAAGCGAGCAATCTTGTTCTCTTCATATGATTCGAAGTTTCCTTCAAACCAGAACCACTTCGAGTCACCTTCGTAAGCAAGAATGTGGGTAGCAACACGGTCCAAGAACCAACGATCGTGAGAGATCACGACTGCGCAACCAGGAAATTCAAGTAGCGCATTTTCAAGTGAACCCAGTGTCTCCACATCTAGGTCGTTAGTTGGTTCGTCGAGAAGCAATAGATTTCCACCCTGCTTCAAAGTAAGTGCAAGGTTCAAACGATTGCGCTCACCACCTGAAAGAACTCCTGCAGGTTTCTGTTGATCTGGACCTTTGAAACCAAATGCTGCAACATATGCACGTGATGGCATTTCAACTTGTCCAACCTTGATGAAGTCGAGTCCGTCAGAGACTACTTCCCACAAAGTCTTCTTTGGATCGATTCCACCACGAGACTGATCGACATAGGAAATCTTTACAGTTTCGCCAATCTTGACGTTACCTGAATCCGCTGGCTCGAGGCCGAGGATGGTCTTAAAGAGTGTTGTCTTACCGGCGCCATTTGGTCCGATCACGCCAACAATTCCGTTACGTGGCAAGGTGAATGAGAGATCATCAATTAGAACTCGATCACCAAATCCCTTTACGAGATGCTCAACCTCAACAACGATATTTCCTAGGCGAGGTCCAGGTGGAATCTGAATTTCTTCAAAGTCCAACTTGCGCATCTTGTCTGCTTCTGCTGCCATCTCTTCATAGCGAGCAAGACGTGCCTTTGACTTAGCTTGGCGGCCCTTGGCATTCTGACGAACCCAATCGAGTTCTTCAGATAAACGCTTTGCACGCTTTGCATCTTTCTGGCCTTCCACTTTGAGACGGGCTGCCTTTGTCTCGAGATATGTTGAGTAATTTCCTTCATATGGATATGCGCGACCGCGGTCGAGTTCAAGAATCAACTCTGCAACGTTGTCCAAGAAGTATCTATCGTGAGTAATCGCTACAACGGTGCATGGGTACTTTGCCAAGTGCTGCTCGAGCCAGAGAACTGATTCTGCATCCAAGTGGTTAGTAGGCTCATCGAGAAGCAGTAGATCTGGCGCTTCAAGGAGCAACTTACAGAGCGCTACACGGCGCTTTTCTCCGCCTGACAATACTTTTACATCAGCATCTCCTGGTGGGCAACGAAGTGCATCCATCGCCTGCTCCAGCTGTGAATCGAGTTCCCATGCATTGCGGTGATCGAGTTGCTCCTGCAACTCTCCCATCTCTGATAACAACTTGTCGTAATCAGCATCTGGGTTAGCCATCTCTTCAGAAATTTCATTGAAGCGGCGAACCATCTCCATGGTTTCGGCTACACCCTCTTGAACGTTTTCAAGCACTGTTTTTTCTTCGTTGAGCTTTGGCTCCTGCATCAAAATTCCAACGGTGTAGCCAGGTGAAAGGTATGCCTCACCATTTGATGGTTGCTGAAGTCCAGCCATGATCTGCAAGACTGTCGACTTACCGGCACCATTAGGGCCTACAACACCAATTTTTGCTCCTGGAAGGAACATCAGGGTCACGTCGTCGAGAATTACCTTCTCACCATGCGCTTTACGCGCCTTCTTCATCGTGTAAATGAACTCAGCCATAGTTGCAAACCTTACTGGGTACTATTAGCCAGTACCTCATTGGCGCTTCGTTAATGAGTGTGAAATGCGCCTGTAGCTCAGTCGGATAGAGCACCTGCCTTCTAAGCAGGTTGTCGCTGGTTCGATTCCAGCCAGGCGCGCAGTCACAAAAGGAAACTGGCCAGACCCCGTGAAGGGTCTGGCCAGTTCTATTCCTAGGAGGTTTTGAATTAACCGATCTTTGCTACCTGTGAAAGTGACTTCTTAAGAAGGTCACCATCAATTACTGAGAAGCCGAGCGCATCTCCCTGATCGCGTGAGCACTTTGGTGACAAGATGAACTTCGCGAACTCTGCTACTGCAGCTGCTGTTGCCTTGTCTGGGTACTTTGTATCAGCCAATAGGTAAGAACCGATACCGAGTGGGTATGCGCCCTTCTCTGGCGTCTTGTAATCGTACGTCAACCATCCATTAGCATCTTTTGACGCTGATGCAAGGAATGCTCCTACGCCAGCTGAATCTGGG
>JBJTMX010000042.1:0-12724 GCA_046070745.1 Candidatus Planktophila sp. | reverse complement strand
AATCAATATCGTTTGTCTTCAGCGCAATACGAGCAAACTTCGAATATCCATATGCATCTTCATATGTCACACGACCACCAGTCAGAACTGCAGCGCGCTTTCCAGATAACCCTGCAGCTGCAGCTGCTAACGCCTCTGGCCAAGATGCAGGAATAAGTACACCTTCTGCATTACGAATGAGTGGTTGTGTAAGACGAGCTGTTGAAGTCACATATTTAAATGCCCAACGACCCTTATCGCAGTTCCACTCTTCATTAACTGCTGCATCATCACCTGCGAGGCGACGAAGTGTCTTTCCGCGACGAACGTCGGTGCGCATATCGCAACCTGATGCACAGTGCTCGCATGCAGATGGCGTTGAGACCAAGTCGAATGGACGCGCACGGAATCGGTAAGAGGCACCTGTCAGTGCTCCTACTGGACAGATCTGAACTGTGTTACCTGAGAAGTAAGAGTTAAATGGATCGTTCTCGTAGATACCAACCTGCTGCAACGCACCACGGTGGTTGAGAGTGATAAATGGATCTGAGGCAATCTGATTAGAAAAACGAGTACAACGTGCACAGAGAACACAACGCTCGCGATCGAGCAAAACCTGTGACGAAATATTGATTGGCTTTTCAAATGTGCGCTTGTAGCCAGTCAAACGTGACTCTGCATTTCCGTTGCTCATCGCCTGGTTCTGCAATGGGCACTCGCCACCCTTGTCGCAGACTGGGCAATCAAGTGGGTGGTTTCCAAGGAGAAGCTCCATCACACCCTTCTGCGCCTTATCTGCAACTGGTGATGTGAGCTGTGTTTTTACGATCATATTTGGCTCAACAGGAATCGTGCATGATGCCTGTGGCTTTGGAAATGCGCGACCGTTGATTTCGACATCAACGAGACATTGACGACACGCACCTACTGGATCAAGAAGTGGGTGATCGCAGAAACGTGGAATCTGAATTCCGAGCTTTTCTGCCGCGCGAATAATCAAAGTGCCCTTAGGAACTGTTACTTCAAAACCGTCGATCACGACGGTAATCATTTCAACCTGTGTTACTTCAGCTGTTGTCATTTATTGAGCCTCCGCAAAAAGAGTTGACTTTGATGCATCGAATGGGCAACCACCACCTGTTACGTGTGCGATGTACTCATCACGGAAATGCTTGATAGATGAAGTAATTGAAGAAGTTGCACCATCACCGAGAGCACAGAATGAACGGCCCATGATGTTGTCGCAGAGATCGAGGAGCTTCTGAAGATCTGCCTCTGTTCCCTTACCTTCTTCGAGATCACGAAGAATCTGTACCAACCACCATGTGCCTTCGCGACATGGCGTGCACTTTCCGCATGACTCGTGCTTGTAGAACTCTGTCCAACGCAATACAGCGCGAACAACACAGGTTGTCTCATCAAAGATTTGAAGTGCCTTTGTGCCGAGCATTGAGCCCGCTGCAGCTACGCCTTCATAATCAAGAGGAACATCAAGGTGCTCATCAGTGAAAATCGGAGTAGATGAACCACCTGGTGTCCAGAACTTCAACTTATGTCCGTTGCGAACTCCACCTGCGAGTTCAAGGATCTGACGAAGTGTGATTCCGAGTGGCGCTTCAAACTGTCCTGGATTATTTACATGGCCTGAGAGTGAGTAAAGAGTTGCACCCTTTGACTTCTCTGTACCCATAGATTGGTACCACTCTGCGCCGTTTGCAACGATTGCAGGAACTGCTGAGATTGACTCAACATTGTTTACAACAGTTGGACGTGCATATAAACCAGCGATCGCTGGGAATGGCGGACGAAGACGTGGTTGACCACGGAAACCTTCGAGTGAATCAAGGAGGGCGGTTTCTTCACCGCAGATATAAGCACCAGCACCGATGTGAAGAACGAGATCAACATCGTGCCCTGTTCCGAAAACATTCTTACCAAGGTAACCAGCCTTGTACGCATCAGCAATCGCCTTATTAAGTCGACGTGCAACGTGAGTTACTTCGCCGCGGATATAGATAAATGCGTGCTTTGCGCGAATCGCGTATGCAGCGATGATGACGCCTTCAACGAGAACGTGTGGGTTTGCCATCAACAATGGCATGTCCTTACATGTTCCTGGCTCTGACTCATCTGCGTTAACAACGAGGTAGTGCTCTTTGTTATCGCCTTGTGGGATAAAGCCCCACTTCATTCCTGTTGGGAAGCCTGCTCCTCCGCGACCGCGAAGTCCTGAATCTTTAACAAGTTGGATAACTGCATCAGGATCCATTGCGAGAGCCTTCTCTGCTGCCTGGTATCCACCATTGCGCTTGTAAGCATCGATTGTGAACGAATCCTTCTCATCCCAATGTGCAGAGAGGACGGGAGTTAATAGCGACATTACTTTCCTTCCTTAGCAAGCTTGAGACCGAGAAGAGTTGCAGCGCCTGCTTGAACGCCTTCTTCTGCAAGTCCATCATCGAGCCCTGCAAGTACAGCCGATGCTTCTTTAAATGTTACGAGGCGGTTTGGTCCGCGAGTTGGCGCTGGTGGATTTCCTGCACGGGCGCCATCAACGAGAGCCTTTACTGATGCAACTGTCTGGTTGTCATAGAACTCCCAGTTAGCCATTACGACAGGCGCATAGTCACATGCTGCGTTGCACTCGATATGTTCGATAGAAACTTTTCCATCATCTGTTACGCCATCATTTTCAAGACCGAGGTGCTCTTTAAGTGCATCAAGAATCTGATCGCCACCCATGATTGCGCAGAGAGTGTTTGTGCAAACTCCGATGTGATATTCACCGGTTGGCTTGCGCTTGTACTGTGTGTAGAAAGTAGCAACTGCCGAAACTTCAGCTGTTTCAATTTCAAGTACCTTCGAAATTGTTTCGATGCCTTCGTTGGTTACGAAGCCAGAAACAGATTGCACGTAGTGCAAGAGCGGCATGATTGCTGAACGCTTTCGTGGATAACGATCCACGATTGAGTTCATGACATCCAAATTAAGAGTTGTCATTAGCGGTCCACGCCTCCCATAACAGGATCGATAGATGCAACAGCGCCGATAATGTCGGCAACCATTCCACCTTCGCTCATTGCAGATGTTGATTGAAGATTGTTAAACGATGGTTCACGGAAGTGAACGCGATAAGGCTTTGTTCCACCGTCAGAGACAATGTGTGCTGCCAGCTCACCGCGTGGTGATTCAACTGCTGCATATGCCTGACCTGCTGGAACGCGGAAGCCTTCAGTAACAAGCTTGAAGTGGTGGATCAAAGATTCCATTGATGAACCCATGATTTCGCGGATGTGATCGAGTGAATTTCCGAGTCCATCGGCGCCGAGTGCAAGCTGTGCTGGCCATGCAATCTTCTTATCGGCAACCATTACTGGCTGACCTTCAGTTGCATCAAGCTTTTCAATTGCTTGTTCGATGATACGAAGTGACTGCTCAAGCTCTGCCATACGAATCAAGAAGCGACCGTAGACATCACATGTATCTGCAGTGATGACATCGAATTCGTAATTCTCGTAACCGCAATATGGCTGCATCTTGCGAAGATCCCAAGGCAATCCAGTTGAACGAAGAACGGGTCCTGTGATTCCAAGTGTCGTGCAACCTGCGAGGTCGAGGTAACCGATTCCTTCGGTGCGCTTCATCCAAATTGTGTTTCCGACAAGGAGCTTCTCGTTATCTTTAAAGTTCTTGCGAAGTTCTTTAACAAGTTCGCGAAGACGAGTTGTCATACCTGCTGGAAGATCCTGCTGGACTCCACCTGGACGTACGTACGCCATGTTCATACGGAGACCTGTAATTGCTTCGAATGTATCGAGCACTGCTTCGCGTTCGCGGAATGCAAAGAACATTGGTCCCATTGCGCCGAGTTCGAGAGCACCAGTACCGAGTGCAACCATGTGAGAAGAAATTCGGTTGAGCTCCATCATCAATACACGAATAATTGATGCGCGCTCTGGAATGTCGTTTGTAATTCCAAGCAACTTCTCAATCGCAAGACAGTAGGCAGTCTCGTTAAAGATTGGTGAGAGGTAATCCATACGTGTTGCAAATGTTGTGCCCTGTGTCCAAGAACGGTATTCCATGTTTTTTTCGATACCTGTGTGAAGGTAACCAATACCTGGGCGCACTTCAGTAACAGTTTCGCCTTCGAGCTCGAGAACAAGACGTAAAACACCGTGTGTAGAAGGGTGCTGAGGACCCATGTTGACGATGATGCGCTCTTCTTTTGATTCACCGATTTCAGAGATCAATGAATCCCAATCGCCACCGGTTACTGAATAAACAGTTCCCTCTGTGGTTTCACGGGTAGCTGCATACGGATCAAACATTGTTGATTTGTCTTGGGTCACTTGTAAGACCTCCGGTTATGTGGCGCCGGTGTTGTAGCACCCTTGTATTCCACTGCGATTCCGCCGAGTGGGTAATCCTTGCGTTGTGGATGTCCATCCCAATCGTCTGGCATCAAGATGCGAGTAAGACCTGGGTGTCCATCAAAAATAATTCCGAACATGTCGAAAGTTTCGCGCTCATGCCAGTTGTTTCCGCCATAGACCTCAACGAGTGATGGGATATGTGGGTCAACTTCAGATGTACATACTTCAAGGCGAACACGCTGGTTCTTTGTCATTGAAAGAAGTGGGTACAAAGCAACGAGTTCGCAACCAGTGCGATCTGGGTAGTGAACGCCAGATACGCCCATGCACATTTCAAAGAGCAACTTGTCGCGAAGAATCTTTGCAACTTCAACGAGAAGCTCTTTCTTTACATGCAATGTAAGTTCGCCGCGATCAACAACTACCTTTGTAATTGCATCTGCGAAATCTGGATATGCGCGCTCGAGATCATCTGCGAGCTGATCAAAGTAACCACCGTAAGGGCGCTCTGTGGAACCTGGGCTTGCAACAGTGCGAACTAACCCGCCGTAACCTGATGTATCGCCAGTTCCTGCAACGCCGAACATTCCACTAGTTAAATCTTGATTGGGTGTCATTTAAGCAAACATCCCTTCGTGTGGAAGGTTGCCGAGCTGAATCGTTGGCTTAGCCTTCAAAGCAGCCTCTTCTACTGCTTTTATGACTGCTTCACGGTTTGCTCCGAGCTTTGTATCTGAAATTTGTTCGTGCAATTTAATAATTGCATCCATCAACTGTTCTGGACGTGGTGGACATCCTGGAAGATAAATATCAACTGGGACAACGTGATCGACGCCTTGAACAATTGCGTAGTTGTTAAACATTCCACCTGAAGATGCACATGCACCCATGGAGATAACCCACTTTGGTGCTGTCATTTGATCGTAAATCTGGCGAAGAACTGGCGCCATCTTCTGTGAAACGCGACCTGCAACGATCATCAAATCTGCTTGACGAGGAGATGCGCTAAAGCGCTCCATTCCGAAGCGAGAGATGTCGTGCTTTGGTGATGAACCGAGCGCCATCATTTCAATTGCACAACATGCAAGACCGAATGTTGCTGGCCATACAGAGCTCTTGCGCATGTAACCGGCAAGACCTTCTACAGTTGAGAGAAGTACTCCACTAGGTAATTTATCTTCAAGACCCACGTGTTAGTCCCATTCCAATCCGCCACGTCGCCAAACGTATGCATATGCAACGAATACCGTTGCGATAAAGATGCCCATTTCAACGAGGCCGAAGAGGCCAAGTTGATCGAAGGTCACAGCCCATGGGTAGAGAAAAACAATTTCAATATCGAAGACGATAAAGAGCATCGCAGTGAGGAAGTACTTCACTGGGAAACGTCCGCCTTCTAGAGCTTGAGGTGATGGTTCGATTCCGCACTCATACGCTTCTTGCTTAGCGCGGTTGTATCGAGCTGGACCTGTTACTGCAGCGATGCCCACTGAGAAGGCGGCGAAGCCGAACCCAATCGCAAAGAGGATGATGATGGGCAGATATGGATTAGCGCTCACGAAAGGTAAGTCTA
This sequence comes from Candidatus Planktophila sp., assembly GCA_046070745.1. GTDB lineage: Bacteria > Actinomycetota > Actinomycetes > Nanopelagicales > Nanopelagicaceae > Planktophila. Next base: position 6,796 of record JBJTMX010000042.1, on the reverse strand, counting down.
GGCGGTACTTCCTGTAGTTGAAATTCTTACGGCTTGACGGCCATGTGAACTGCGACAACTCCACCGGTCAGGTTCTTAATGGTGACCTGAGACCAGCCGCTTGATTCGATAATGGCAGCGAGCGCCGCCTGATCTGGCCAGGCCTTGATGGACTCCGCCAAATAGACGTATGCATCTGGGTTGGAAGAGGTCTTCTTGGCGATCCAAGGGAGGGCGCTCATGAGGTAATTGGTATAAATGGTACGAAACGGACGCCAAGTAGGGGCTGAGAACTCCACAACGACTAGACGGCCACCTGGGCGGACTACGCGAAGGGCCTCTTTGAGCGCAGATTCGGTCTTATGGGTATTGCGAAGGCCGAAAGAGATCGTGTAGAGGTCGAAGGAGTTATCCCCAAAGGGGAGTTTGAGGGCGTCGGCGAGCTGGAAATTCAGGTATGGGCGCTGTTTGCGGCCGGCATCGAGCATTCCCTGCGAGAAATCAGCCGATGTGACCTCGGCGCCTAATTTATGGAGGGGCTCAGAGCTAGCTCCAGGACCTGCGGCCATATCGAGAATCTTCATCCCAGGCCTTGGGTCGATCAGCGTGGTGACCTTCTTGCGCCAACGCTTGGTCTGGCCGAGGCTCAAGAGATCGTTGACGAGGTCGTAGCGCTTTGCAACGCCATCAAACATCTTTGCGACTTCTTCTGGATTCTTATCCATGCCGGCTCTGTACATGTCAGTAGTCTGTCGCAAAGGTAGGCTTTGCTACAACTTTTAATTCACCAATGAATTCATCAGGGGGTCTCATGTCAACAACTGCCACTCTTCGCGTTGCCGTCGCACCACGAAGCACTGCGTTGACTCATGCGCTCTTCCTTGTTGGCGGTGTCCTCTTTATCTCAGCGCTCGCACAAGTTTCAGTTCCCGTTCCGGGTTCACCTGTTCCTGTAACAGGTCAGACACTTGCAGCGCTCTTAATCGGAACAACGTATGGCGCTCGCCTCGGCTTTGCCACATTTGCAACATATATCTTCGCTGCAATCGCTGGTGCGCCTGTTCTTGCAGGTGGAGCTCACGGGATCACTCGCGTTACCGGTGCAACTGCTGGTTACCTCTTTGGAATGCTCGTATCAACTGCAGTAATTGGTTTCCTTGCAGAACGTAAAGCAGATCAGAAGTTCCGCACCTCATACCCAGCACTTCTACTTGGTGAGGTAATCATCTTTGCAGCAGGACTTACTTGGTTGCAGAGTTCACTTGGTCTTACATGGGATGCAACTTTTGCAGCAGGACTTACACCGTTTATTCTCGGTGGAGTTCTTAAGATTGCAATTGTCGGAACATCACTGCCACTAATCTGGCGCAAAATATCTACAACACTGAATAAGTAGATTATGGCTTCACTCGTACCAGTTACCACCAATCGCATTGGTGCTCACCTTCCCCTTCTGCAATTACTCCCCAATGAATCGCAATATTCATGGGTGCGAGGCGGCGAAGGTCTTGTGGGATGGGGCGAGTACGCATCTATTCGAGTTTCAGGTAAAGATCGCTTTGATCAAGTTCGAACCTGGTGGCATCAGCAACTAGAAACTTTCTCAATTTCTAACTCTGTTCATGGAAGCGGTACGGGACCTGTTCTCTTTACATCTTTTAGCTTTGATCGCAATGAAGAATCCATTGCTGTAATCCCCCGCGTCATTGTTGGCAAGAAGGGCGATAACTCATGGATAACATGGATCGGCTCTGATGCACAACCCGCAATTCCAGATACTGCACCAAATTTCGCACAGCAGAATTTTGAATGGCATCAAGGAACGCTGACTGAAGAACAATGGCAGACTCGTGTTGCACAAGCGATTGCACGTATTGATAAGTCAGAGATCGACAAGGTTGTTCTTGCGCGTGACTTGATTGCAACAACAGATGCACCAATCGATGTACGCCCCATCTTGAATACTCTTGCAAGTAACTATCCAGCAACATGGGTCTTCTCTGTCGATGGACTTATTGGTGCAACGCCAGAACTTTTGCTTCGCTTATCTCGCGGAATGGTTACCTCTCGCGTTCTTGCTGGAACAATTCCCAAGACAGGCGATGATGCACGTGACTTAGCTCTTGCTGGTTCTCTCGCACGTTCATCAAAAGATTTGGAAGAGCACGAGTACGCCGTTCGCTCAGTTGCCGTTGCGCTCGAACCATTCTGTTCTTCGACAAACGTTCCTGAAGCGCCCTTTGTTCTTCACCTTGCAAATGTCATGCACTTGGCAACAGATGTGACTGGCGCTCTTCTCGAATCACAACATCATGTTGATGCATTCGCACTATTGAAGTCGCTTCACCCATCTGCTGCGGTCTGTGGCACGCCACGCAACATAGCCTTTGATGTGATCGATGAGATTGAGGGAATGAACCGCGGGCGTTATGCCGGCCCAGTAGGTTGGATTGATGCACGCGGTGATGGTGAGCTCGGTATCGCACTTCGCTCGGGGCAGGTGACCGGTCAAGAAATTCGCATCTTCGCAGGCTGTGGAATCGTTGCCGGTTCTGATCCTGTTGTTGAACTAGCTGAAAGCAATGCCAAGTTCAGCGCTATGAAATCTGCTCTTTAAATAGAGCTGATTGAATCGTAGATAGCTTGCAGATTATCTGCATTGCTCTCTCGATCCGGAACGTTGATAACCACAAGTGATAAACCACTGACTGGCTTTGAGAGCTCGGTAATCAACTCTGCCTTGTTTGTGACAGTCGATGTTGAAAGTCCATAGGCTGCTGCAATCTTGGTTAGATCCAAGTTGTGAGGCGTACCGAAGATCTCTTCAAAGCCTGCAACACCGCGATGGCTAAGAGTTGAGAAGATTCCCCCACCGTTATTATCGATAACAATTAACTTCAAATTGATTGCTTCGTGGTGAATTAAGCCTGTGATGTCATGAAGAAAGGAGAGATCGCCAAGTACAGCAATAGTTTCCTTTCGCTGAGATGCAATACCGAGTGCTGTTGAAATATTGCCATCGATACCTGCAAGGCCGCGATTCGCAAAAGTTTCAACTCCGGTACGTGCGACTGCGAATCCTTCGATATCGCGAATAGGTCGTGATGACGAGATAAAGAGAGATGTACCGGTTGGAATTCCGTTTCCGATTTCGCGCGCAACGAGGGCTTCAGACCACTGACTTAAATCGTTGATCTTCTTCTCTGTACGAAGTGAGTACTTCTTCCAGCGCTCTGCATACTCTGCATCTGCTTCTGGTACTTCAACAACCGGGAGTGCTGAGAACTTCTGATCTGCGCGGCGATCTGAGTCGACGGTGAGTGTGCGTGGATCAATCACAACTGTTTTACGAGCGGTTGAAATGAGGCGGTTAATAGAACGCGACAGCGTCGTGCGTCCGATAACCACAACGGTATCCGGCGCAAGTTCATCTGTAATTGTTTGCGATGTAAGGAAGACGCTTGCATGTGAGAGCGCGTTCTTAAATGAAAGCGGATCTTCTGCAATCAAGGGCCACTTCAACTCTTCTGCAAACTTCTCAATCGCCTCTACTGAAAATCCAGCGCGGTCATGCCCGACGACTAAGACTCCGCGAGTTGATTTTGTATGGAAGGTTCCAGCGCTCTTGCGGTTGAAATCCTTGGGAGCCTTTACAGAAATCTTTGAAAGCCAATCACTGCTGTCATCTGGAGAAAGCGGCTCAGGGAACTGCACATTGAGGTGCACCGGACCTGATTTGAGTGAGTTAAAAGGCAGCTCCATTGGGTAGGCAGGACCTGAGATATCTGCAAAGTAACGTACTGCTTTCCCGAAGATGCGAGCCTGCTCTGTTGTCTGATTGGCACCTGTGCGACGAAGTTCCGCTGGGCGATCTGCAGTAATTACCAGTAGCGGAAAATTTGAGTGTGACGCTTCAAGAACTGCAGGATGGTAATTAGCAACAGCGGTTCCTGAGGTGCAGACAATCGGAACTGGGCGACCAGATGCCTTAGCAATACCAAGGGCAAAGAAAGCGGCTGTTCGCTCATCGATTCGTGTATGCAATGTAATCAGAGATTGTTGTGATGCTTGATAGAAAGCGATTGTCAGTGGCGCATTACGTGAGCCCGGTGAGATCACAACATCGGTGACGCCAGCTTCAATAATCTGACGAACAATGGTGCGGGCAAGGGTGGTGGATGTATTCATTAGAGTCCTAATACTTCCGCGCAGCGCATGGCGCGATTCTTCCACCATTCGTATCGCTCGGGGGCCACATCTAGGCCATCGAGCTTGATATCTAAATCACCTAATGCGATAGAACCATCAATCATCGGAAGTGATGCAACATCTCGTGCCATCAGAGATCCGGTTGCTAAACCGCAATCGAATCTAAGGTCTTCAATGGAAGCGGCGAGATCCAATCCGTAACGAATACCAATCGCGCTCTCAAGAGCACTGGATACAACAACGGGAAGTCCGTGGTGCTCAGCAATTTTTAGTGATTGGGCAATTCCACCCAAAGGCTGAACTTTAAGCATGAGCACATCGGCTGCCCCAGCAAGATCTACTTCAAAAGGATTTTTGGCTTTTCGAATTACTTCATCTGCTGCAATCTTCAGAGGTATACGAATCCTGGATTTCAACTCGCGCATTTCTTCAATAGTGGCACATGGCTGCTCTACATATTCAAAAGCTCCCACATTTTCGTAAAAGGCATAGAGATTGGTGAGCGCTTGCTCAACACTCCACTGTCCATTTACGTCAATTCGAATATTGACTTTTCTTCCGAGCGAGCGAATCCTTGCAAGACGCACAATATCTTCTGAAAGATTGTCTCCAACTTTGACCTTATAAGTTTTAACTCCGTTATATGAGGTGATGAGTCGATCAATGACGTCTTTATCGTTGCTGGCTGGAATAGTTCCATTCACAGTAATTAGATCGCGATAGCGCAGTGGGCGCGGCTGTGTTGCAGCTTCGATTGCACATGCCAGCCACCGTGAAGATTCTTGATCGTCGTACTCAAGAAAAGGTGAGAACTCCGCCCATCCCTGTTCCCCTTGAAAGAGTGCAACTTCTCTCGATGTCACGCCACGGAAATTAGTTTTCGTTGGCAGCGCAACAACGCGCATTGTCGAGAGAAGTTGATCAAACATATTTATGGACGCTTGGGGAACTTTCCAAAGTCAGGCTTGCGCTTTTCCTTGTAAGCGTCGCGGCCTTCTTGACCTTCTTCGCTTAAGTAGAACAAGAGAGTTGCATCTCCTGCCAGTTGCTGAATTCCTGCAAGTCCATCATCAGCTGCATTCATTGATGCCTTAACAAGACGGAGTGCAAGTGGTGAGTTCTCAAGCATCTCGCGACACCATGAAACAGTCTCTGCTTCAAGTTCTGCAAGTGGAACAACAGTATTAACAAGTCCCATTGCGAGCGCTTCTTGCGCATCGTAATGACGAGTCATAAACCAAATTTCGCGAGCCTTCTTCTGCCCAACATTGCGTGCAAGAAGTCCAGAACCGTAACCACCGTCGAATGAACCAACCATTGGTCCTGTCTGTCCAAACTTGGCATTATCTGCAGCGATTGAAAGGTCGCAGACAACGTGAAGAACGTGGCCTCCGCCAATTGCCCACCCAGCAATCATTGCAACAACTGGCTTTGGTGTGCGACGAATCTGAACCTGGAGATCGAGAACGTTAAGTCTTCCCATTCCTTGCTGACCAACTGCATCGTCACCGATATATCCATCATCGCCGCGAACACTGATGTCACCACCAGAACAGAATGCTTCGCTACCTTCACCGGTAAAGATGATGACACCGACCTCAGAGTTATCGCGTGCCAAATCGAATGCCTGCTTCAACTCAATAATTGTTTGTGGGCGGAAAGCGTTGCGAACCTCAGGGCGGTTGATAGTTACCTTCGCCATTCCATCTGCGGCTTCATATTTAATGTCGGTGAAATTCTCACCCCCGCGGGCTGTTGCCCATGCAGGGATAGTACGGTCACCAAAATCACGCTTAATCGGCTTGCTCACGATTCCTCCATTGTTGAGTACGGGCGATAGCCTACGCGTGCAATGGAGCAAAGGTCACATGAGAGAGAAGTTCGCACAGTAGATCCCGCGTGGAACCTGAGCGAATTAATGGCCCGTATCGCAAAAGCTCTTGTCTCCGATGGCCCCGCCCTTGCACTGACAGCGATTGAAGCGACAACAGTTCCATCGAAGACCGCTCTCGTCGTCACCACGACAGGTTCTTCAGGAATACCGAAGCAGGTTGGTTTATCTGCCTCTGCACTCCTCACATCGGCACGTGCATCAAATGCATTTCTAGGTGCAGAGTTCGGAAGCACCTGGTCACTCCTACTTCCGCTCAACCACATCGCAGGAATTAATGTTCTTATTCGCTCACTTGAGCTCGGTACGACGCCAACTTACTTGTTGGGGCATGAAGGTAAGTTTCCGAAGGTTGATTACACAGCGATTGTTCCAACACAGCTCTATCGCGCACTCAATGGTGACGAGAATTTGTTGCAGCACCTTCAATCCGCAAAAGCGGTTCTTGTTGGTGGTGCAGCGCTCACTCAACAGCTTCGCACCACTGCAACAGAGGCTGGCATTAACGTAATTGAAACTTATGGCTCTACCGAAACTTCTGGCGGATGCATCTATGACGGAGTTCCACTTGAAGGTGTAGAAATCGCAATCGGCGATCAGGGTCGTATTGCCATTAAGGGCAAAGTTATTGCACACGAACTTGTCAGCGAAGATGGTTGGTACTACACATCTGATGCAGGGCGAATTGAGAATGGAAAGCTCATTGTTGAAGGTCGC
>JBJTMX010000041.1:0-20815 GCA_046070745.1 Candidatus Planktophila sp. | reverse complement strand
CTTGAGTCCAAGGATTAACGATGGCAAAGCGCAAAATTGGTTCACCCTTATGTGTCGATGGCGTAACAAAACCAATTTGATCTGCCAACAATTTATCCGACCACGATTTGTAATCAGCCATCGTCCAACCTTTGCGTGTAAAAGCGATAATGGAGAGAGTCGGTTCACGCAAAAGCTCCAAATTTGGATGGACTTTTACCGCAGCAGCAGCCATTCGTGCAGTTTCCATAGTCTTTGCGACAGCATCGCTATACGCCTTCGTGCCATGAGCTGCGAGGGAGAACCAGAGCGGTAATCCACGAGTGCGACGCGTCAATTGAATTGCGTAATCTGATGGATTGAATTCTTCAGAATCTGTGAGTGCATCCAGATAACCCGCATGTTGAGTGTGGGCTTCGCGACCAATCACTGCGTTTCGGTAAATAAGGGCACAAACGTCGTATGGTGCAAATAGCCACTTATGCGGGTCGACAATAAATGAATCAGCCCTCTCGACACCTGCAAAGAGTTTACGAGTTTCTTCATTTGCAAGACCTGCAAGCCCATATGCACCATCAACGTGGAACCAGATCTTGTGCCTATTTGCGACCACACCAACCGTTGGTAAGTCATCGATGATTCCCAAGTTTGTTGTTCCTGCAGTTGCAACGATTGCACAGATATCGCGATCGGCGTATTGGGCGCGATATGTATCAATAGCTACTTTTACATCTTCGCCGCGCATAATGCCATCGGTCTGAACTGGAACTTTGATGAGGTCGACATCCATCACTTCGGTGGCGGATTGAATTGATGAATGCGCTTCGCTCGAACAAGCAACCGCCCACCGCTTCACCTCTGGATGAAGGCGGCGCGCTTCTTTTCGAGCAGCAACAAGCGCTGAAAGATTTCCGATTGTTCCACCTTGAACAAATACTCCGCCGGCAGTATCGGGAAGTCCTGCTAAATCGGATAACCATCGAAGGGTTTGATTTTCTGCAAAGACTGCACCGGCTCCTTCAAGCCATGAACCGCCATAGAGCGCTGATGCACCGACCACAAGATCAAATAGATTGGCGAGCTCGGATGGAGCCGATGGAATGAATGCTAGGTACCTTGGGTGATCTGTTGAGATACACGCAGGTGCAAGTGTTTGGGTGAAGAGTTGAAGCGCTTCACTACCACCAAGACCCGACTCCGTGATTGTGTTACCTACGATCGAGAAGAGTTCTGCTTCGCTCATTGGTCCATCGAGCGGAGGATTATCTTTTAGGCGAGTGAGGGAGTACTCAAGAATTTCCTGCGCGACCTTTTCGATCTCAGGTGTGAACTCATGCATGCGGGGGAGTCTAGTTTCTTAACGCTGTAAGTGCCCACAAAATCGCAACAACATCGATTAGCTCTTGGGCAACCGCGCCTTCGCTGGGGGTCATTACTCCAAAAGCGCCGGCGAACATCCCGATAAAGGCCAGACCCATTCCGATTCCAGCAGCCTGCTTCGCTTTTCGACGGCTCAACTTTGCGATACGAATTGCCTGGGTGAGGCGATCGATTGAATCTTCAACAATCACAACATCGGCAGCTTCACTTGCAGCCGAAGCTCCGCGGGCTCCCATTGCCACTCCAACATCTGCTGCGGCAAGTGCAGGGGCATCATTGATTCCGTCGCCAACGACAATGACTGAACCTTGAGAATTTGATCGTGAGTGACGTGCGATCTCCAATTTTCCCTCTGAAGAAATCTTTGAATGCACTTCTGTAATTCCTACCGCATCGGCAACTTCGCGAGCTGTCTCTTCTCGATCACCTGTGACGAGCGCGATGCGCTTGACTCCAGATGCGCGGAGAGCACTGACCATCTCACGAGATTCTGGCCGAATTGGGTCCTTCAATCCGATGACACCTATGAGTTCCCCATCAGATTCGATGGCAACCATAAGAGGGTGCGTGAAGTGCAACCAGCGCGGAGTTTCCTTCTCTAGTTGACCAACACGAATTTTCTTTCCAGCGATAGTTCCATGTATGTGATGTCCTGCCTCCTCCGCAGTATCAGTCACCGGTAAGAGTGGAAGCGAGCGGCAATTAGCCTCTGTTACAAGTGCTTTAGCGACGATGTGGGGACTAAATTGATCGACCGATGCAGCCAGGGCTAATAGTTCGTCATCGGAAATTCCCGGCTTCGTGGCAATTTCAGTAATAGCTGGACCGCCGTGGGTCAAAGTTCCAGTCTTATCGAGAAGAACGGTTTCAGCTCTTCCCAGAAGTTCAAGAACTGCTCCACCTTTAATAATCGCACCGCTCTTTGCTGCGCGTGATAAACCTGCAACTACGGCGATTGGAACTGCCAATATCAAGGGACACGGAGTTGCCACAACCAATACGGCAACAGCGCGCTTGGCATCTCCTGTAATCAACCATGATCCAGCTGATAGGGCCAATGCGACTGGGAGGAATCGAAGAGCCCATGCGTTCGCAATTCGAATTCCAGGTGCAACATTTGCTTGCGCTTCTTGTACCAATTTGATGATGCCGGCATATGTACTTGCAGCTGCTGAAGTTGATGCATGAAAAGTAAAAGGTGTTCCAGCATTGACGACACCACTAGATATCTCTGCACCTATTTCTCGAGAGACAGGCAATGGCTCCCCGGTAAGTGCAGATTCATCCAATGTTGCAGACTCCACAAGGGACCCATCGGTGGGAACGATTTCTCCGCTCCTCACTAGGAGTAGATCGCCAATTTCAATTTCTTCGACTCTAATTTCGTGAATACTGCCATCTGGGCTTTTGCGATGGACCAGCCGAGGAACTCTGGATAAGAGAGACTTCAATTCACGTTCTGCTTGGCCTTCAGCCCATCGTTCAAGAATGCGTCCGGTAAGCAGCATGATCGCAATGACAGCTGCTGCAAAATACTCCCGGGTGAAAAGAGCACCAGAAATTGCGAGAAATGCAAGAACATCGGCGCCCATGAGCCGTTCTTGAACTCTTCTCAATTCTGCCTTCATATCACTAGGTTACTTGTGGAAGTGAGGAATAGACTCGTTTTATGAGCGAAGTGACAATTACCTTTCTAGGTGCGACCGATACCGTTACCGGAAGTCGCTTCCTAGTTTCTTCAGAAAAGTCTAAGGTTCTTGTTGATTGCGGTCTATTTCAAGGTATCAAATCAATACGTAAAAAGAATTGGGATCCCTTTCCTGTTGATGTGAAGACAATAGATTCAGTTCTCCTGACCCATGCACACCTTGATCACTGCGGCTACTTACCTCTGCTCGCCCGACAGGGATATGAGAAACCAATCTATGCAACGCAGTACACAGCCGAGCTTGCCAGTGTCATTCTTCATGACTCAGCACACCTACAGATGGAGGATGCAAAGTACGCCGCAAAGAAGGGCTACTCGAAGCACGATATCCCTTTGGCTTTATATAACGTTGAAGATGCAGAAAATGCTCTGAAATTATTTAAACGAGTTGAATTTCATTCCCGTATCCAAGTAGCACCAGATGCCTGGGTGACTTGGTATCCGTCAGGCCACATTCTTGGTTCTGCATTTATCGTTCTTGAAATCGCAGATAAAAAAGTTATGTTTACCGGAGACATGGGTCGAAATAATCATCCACTCCTAGCCAATCCGGATGCCCCACCAACAGAACCAATGAGTGCAATCGTTACTGAATCTACCTACGGAAATAAAATTCACGATGCGAAGCCGGAAGATTTTGCGGAAGAACTCAATGCTGCAATTAAGCGCGGTGGCTCAATCTTGATTCCAGCATTTGCCGTAGATCGCACTGAAGTCATCTTGATGGCGCTCCGTGATTTAATGGAGAAGAAACTGATTCCGCTTATTCCTATCTATGTTGATTCACCGATGGCTTTGGCTGCTCTGAACTTCTACCGCGATGCCATTTCACGTGATACAGCTGAAATTCGTGACGGCGTCTCAGATCGCTGGGCTAATCAAGATCCTTTTGATGCCGGAAAGTTAATGCAAGCGTTAACAACGGAGGAATCAAAGAAGATCAATGACATTACCGAGACTTCAATCATCATTTCGGCCAGCGGCATGGCAACCGGTGGTCGCGTCGTTCACCACTTAGAGAATATGTTGCCTAATCCTAAGAACACGGTGATTCTCGTTGGCTATCAAGCAGTAGGAAGTCGTGGACGTTTGCTCGAAGAAGGAGTTACTGAGCTCAAGATGCATGGGAAGGTGGTTCCTGTTTTTGCGCATATCGCAAAGGTGGAGAGCTTCTCAGTGCATGCAGATGGCGACGAATTGATTGCATGGATGCGCCAAGCAGGCAAGCCTGCCCAGGTATTCGTGATCCATGGAGAACAAGGCGCTCAAGAAGCGATGGCTCAGAGAATCTCTGATGAACTTGGGTGGAACTCAGTGATCCCTAAACCATCGCAGGTGATAACTCTTTAAAGAGTAAAGCGAGGGTACTCATCTGTTACGTACAAGAGTGCATACCCATAGAGACGGTTCCAAAAGGAAATAGTTGAAAGGATGTAATTAAGCGCCCACTCTGGATAGCGACCTGTTGACCACGTAGAAATCCAGGCGAAGAAGGTCACAACTGCTGCACCAATGGCATACAAGATGCCCATGATGATCAATGGAATTGCAAAGATAATTTTGAAAATCTGTAACGCGCGACCAAGTTTCTTGCCACCTTCAACATCTGGCAATAAAACTGCAATCTTTGGATTGCGCTCGATCGACGGATAGTCATCGGTGAGAAGAAGAACGTACGCGGTGACGCGAGTCTGAAGTTCTATCAAAGCATGGTTGAAACTAAGTACGTAGCTTGGGTACTTGCCTGTAAAGAGGAGGGCTAACAGTGTGGGCACAACTAAGAAGCCACTAGTCCAACCCCAATGCGCCATCTCGGCAAAAGAACAAAGGAATGCGATGGATGGGAAAACTAAAATTCCGCGCCAGAAAACAGTCTTCTTATCACGATTCTCTAATTGGTATTCGATGATGGTTTCAACTTGGTTGCTCATATTTAAAGTCTATTCCTCATATCACCCCTTTGTAGATACCCTTGCGCTATGTCTTCTAAGAAAATCGCTGTAGTCACAGGTGCCAGCAGTGGAATAGGTGCAGCGACTGTTCGTGCACTTGCAGCTGATGGCTACACGGTGATTGCAACAGCCCGTCGCAAAGATCGACTCGATGCACTTGCTTCTTCAGTGAGTGGGATTGAAGTATTTCCTGCAGATCTCACTGTGCAGGTAGATGTTGATGCGCTTGCAGCATTTGTTGCAGCCCGCGGTGTCCACATTCTCGTCAACTGCGCAGGTGGGGCCTTTGATGCCGCCTCTGTGTTAGATGGCGATCCAGATATCTGGAAGAAGACCTATGAAGTAAATGTCATAGCAACTCTTCGCGTTACAAAAGCTCTTGCGCCGTTGATGATTGAGTCAGGCCTTGGTCACATTGTGATTATCTCGTCTACAGCCGGCCACCGCGCATATGAAAATGGTGGAAGCTACGTTGCGGCAAAGTTCGCTGAAACTTCCATGGCTCACACACTGCGACTTGAACTCAATGGACAACCAATTCGAATTACAGAGATTGCCCCTGGCATGGTTAAGACCGATGAATTTGCAGTCAATCGCTTTGCTGGGGATGCACCCAAAGCAGCAAAAGTCTATGAAGGTGTAGCGGAGCCGCTCACTGCAGATGATGTTGCAGAGTCAATTCGCTGGTCTGTGTCCCTGCCAGAACATTTCAATGTCGACAGCATGGTGATTCGCCCCCTTGCGCAAGCTGCAAACCATAAAGTTCACCGTACTTCATGAGCGTGATTCTTCGCCCCTACACACCTGCGGATTTTGACCGCATCTGTGAAATTCGCGGACTTGATTCGCCAGAGCGCCGCGAGAGATTTCTTGCACGATTAGAAAAACCGGGAGAGTGGTTCGATCACTATTTACATTATGCAATCGAAGCAGACGGTGTACTAGTTGGAGACTTTCAATTTCGTCATTGTGATTACACAACTCCGAGCGGCGCCTGGGATATGGGTATTGAACTTGCAAAAGATGCACGCGGAAAAGGAATTGGAACTCAAGCTCTGATTACGGGAACTAATTATGCATTTACCCATGGGGCTCACCGTATGCAGGGTTCTACTGAAGAATCAAATATGGCGATGCGCCGAACTTTTGAAAAAGCTGGTTGGAAATTTGAAGGTATTTTGCGCGCTCTCTTCCTCGAAGATGGGAAGCCTCATGATTATTTCAGCTACGCGATTACCAAATTCGATTAGTTAATAACAACGCGATAGTTTGCAAGTGTCGAATCGGTAGCATAAGCAATACGCACGCCTGCTTCCTTTGATGATTTCAAACCTTCAAGAATCTGCGCGGTGAGAATTTCACCTGGTGCGACAACAGCAACTCCTGGCGGATATGGTGCAATCAAATCGGCTGAGATTCGCCCTTCGGCATTGGCTGCCGGAATCATCTCGGTCTTGGCAAAGTAGGCCTCACGCATTGAGATTCCGTACTGAGGAACAACAGACCAACTGAGAGCAGTTGCGCTGTGACGACGTTGCTGCTGATTGCGCTTAAGAATCGGAATTAGCACTTCGGCTAGCCGATTGAAATCATCAGCGTCATCAGCAAGGGTGGCCAAGAAGACAATGGTGTCGTGATCGGCCATCTCTACCCGGATTCCTGCTGCCTGAAGTTCTTTTTCAATTTCAACACCTGATGCGCCGAGCTGCTGAACTCGCAGAACAAGCTTGGTGGGATCAAAGCGTCCGGTCGGAAAATCTGATGGATATAAGAAAATTGGAAGTGCAAACTCTGACTGAACCACGTTCTTAAAATCTGCAACGTTCTTCAATAAACGAGCGTTGAGTTCTTCTCCACGCGTTTGAAGCAATGCACGCACTCCATCGATTGATGCAAGGGGAGCACCGGCAGGAGAAGTTGTATGAGTTGTTTCAAAACTCTGCTCGAGTCGATCAAGGTTGAGGAATCTGCCCCGAGCCAGCAAAATTGCCGATGCACTGTAACCCGGTAACGCCTTATGCACGCTAGTAATCAGCGCATCGGCACCAAGTTGAAACGCGTGCTGTGGTAGCTCTGGATGAAATCCAAAGTGCCCACCCCATGCTGCATCCAGAATGACTGGCACAGATTTCTTATGCGCTGCTGCAATCAATGCAGGTAAGTCAGAGATAGTTCCGAGATAGCCGGGCTCGGTGAGTAAGACTGCAATTGGGTTCTGGGTCAGCGCTTTATCAAGTTCAGCGATTCCGATTCCGATTGGAACGCCTGTTGCTTGATCAATATCGGGTGACATCCAGACTGGTTGCAGTCCAGCCAAAACGAGTGCGCTCAAGATTGAGCGATGGGCAGTGCGTGAGACTGCGACTTTATCGCCAGGGGCACCAAGTGCCAGAACAATTGCTTGATTGGCATGTGTAGATCCGCCCGTTGAAAAGCGGGCAAAGTCAGCCCCCCATAAATCAGCAGCAAGCTTCTCTGCTTTCTTCAACGTCTGATTGGTTAACTTAATTTCATCAAGGCCGCCATATAAAGGAGTATCGCTATCGACGACCGCGCCAAGCCCCTGATCCAGGCGACCAGCTTTCTGCTTGTGACCCGGAATAGTAAAAGGAGTGCGGGCGCTCTCGAAGTAAGAAAGGTAAGCATCGAGAAGAGGTGCGCTGTTGCGGAGGTCACTCATGAGAAGAAGTCTAAGGGTTGGGCTGGCGCATTAAATATCAGGGCTTAGACTTCTGCCATGACAGAAAAACTCCCACAATCACGCCACTTGGCTACTGAGATTCCAGGGCCACTTTCAACTGCAGCGATGCAGCGTCGTAAAGAGGCAGTCTCTGGGGGACTAGGAACAGCGATTCCCGTCATTATTAAGCGTGCATCTGATGCAATCCTTGAAGATATCGATGGCAACCGAATTATCGATCTCGGTGCAGGCATTGGCGTTACCAATGTTGGAAACGCTGCCCCTCTGGTTGTAGAGCGCGTACAAGAAGCTGTTGCAGCATTTACCCACACCAACTTCACGACAGCTCCATATATGGGTTATATCGAAGTATGTGAAGCGCTTAACCGTTTAACGCCTGGCGATTTCAAGAAGAAGTCAATTTTGCAGAACTCCGGTGCCGAAGCAGTTGAAAATGCAATCAAGATTGCACGCCATTACACAAAACGTCCAGCAATCGTTGTCTTCGAGCACGCGTATCACGGTCGTACAAATTTAACGATGGCACTTACCGCGAAGAACGTTCCTTATAAGGAAGGTTTCGGACCATTTGCTAACGAGATTTACCGAATGCCGATGCCTTATCCATATCGATGGGTGGGAGATCAAGCAACAATTACAGAAGATGCTTTAAAGATGGTCACAACAAAGATTGAAAAAGAAATCGGTGCACATAACGTTGCAGCGATTTTGATTGAGCCAATTCTTGGTGAGGGCGGATTTATCGTTCCACCAAAAGGCTTCCTACCTGGTCTTTCAAAGTTTGCAACAGATAATAAGATTGTCTTTATTGCCGATGAAGTACAGGCAGGCTTTGCGCGTACTGGTGACTGGTTTGCAGTCAACGATGAAAATGTAGTGCCAGATATGATCGTGACGGCGAAGGGCATTGCCGGTGGTCTTCCACTTGCTGCTGTTACTGCTCGCGCAGAGATCATGGATTCTTCACATATCGGCGGCCTCGGCGGCACTTATGGTGGCAATCCAATTGCCTGTGCCGCAGCGCTTGCAGCGATCGAAATCATTGAGGGCGAGAAGCTTGTCGAACGTGCGCGCCATCTTGGCGAGATCATGAAGTCAGCGCTTTCAGATATCGCTGCAAAGCATCCAGAGATTGGCGAGATTCGCGGACGCGGTGCGATGGTTGCAATTGAGCTCATTAAGCCAGGATCAAAGGATCCAAACCCTGATTTAATGGCAAAGGTCATTAAGTATTGCCAGAGCAAGGGTGTTCTCATTCTCACTGCAGGTTCTTATGGAAACGTGATTCGTTTCTTGCCACCACTTGTTATCACTGATGATCTTCTTACGGATGCCCTGTCAGTATTGAGCGAGGCCTTTGACGAGGTAGCTTAACTTCACCCACCTAAATCACCCCTAAGGGGGTGATTTAGTCTTTCCTATGGGTGAAATATACGAGACTCTTCCTACATGACGGGTGAGAATCAGAATCTAGGGGTCACGCTTTCGCGTACCTTGATTCCCACCCTCCCATCGGGATATCTCTCGCGCAAACGACTTTTTCCTCTTATTGATAATGAATCCAGTGGAACCACATTTGTGGTCGCGCCGGGTGGTTTCGGAAAGTCATCACTCGTAGCAGAGTGGTCGCAATATCAGAGTAAAGGCGTCATCTGGATGACCGTTGCTAATGGCGACTCCATCAATGAACTCTCAGCCATGTTGATTACAGCTACACGACAAGTAATTTCTGGTTTTGCTTCATGGTTTGAAAATGAATACCCACTCCGACCAACAGAAGTAGTACGCAGGTGGGGGAATGAGCTTCTTCAAACCGGCAAAGAATTCATATTTGTCATAGATAACTTGCGTAACGAAGATGAGCGCGATGTTGATATTGCGGTAAAGCTTATTGAACAGTTTCCAACTAATGTGCACTTTATCGCCATCAGACGTGATGAGATCCCAGAAATTTATTCAACCTGTGCCTCGCGCGGACCAATTAAAGTAATTTCTAGTAGTGACCTGCGATTTACAGAAGAAGAAATCGAAACGTACGCTTCCAATGCCGGCTTAGTTCTTACTACTGAAAGTCGCAAAATTATCCGAGGTGCAAACGGTTGGCCATCAGCCACCTCTTTACTTCGGGCACATTTACAATCTAAGAATCCTCACGGTGATTTAATGTCATTAATTTCATCTGAGTCAGAACCGCTTCGTGCGCTTGCACTTATCGTGACTAAGAATCTTGAACCTAAGGTGATCAATCTCTCTCGAAGACTGTCAGTCCTTGAAAACTTCACACTAGAAATCGCTCAAGAGGTATTGGGCAAGGATTACTCTTTTGAACTCATTCATGCCATAGCGCAAAAAGGCGAGATATTTACTGAAGCTAGAAGCCCTCAAGGCGGCTATGTATTTTCGCCTATGGTACGTCAAGTTTTTTTGGAGAACCTTAGGTCTTCGCCAACTGAAAAACTCAAGATTCATCAGCGACTGATTTCATATTTTGAAAGAGAGGGTTCTCCAAGTCTGGCGATTGATCACGCCTTCGAGGCCGGGGATACGAGGAAAATTAGTCAACTCTTTCCCGATGCAGCCCGAATTAAGCAAGCCAAAGGACAAGGTGGCGACTTATTACGCTGGGCAAAATTTGCCGGGGATACAAGCCCAGAAGGAGAGTTAAAGAAATCAACTGTACGAGCAGCTGGTTATCTAGCGGAGTTAGATTTCGGGAGTCTGTACTCGGAAATCAGCAAAATTAAATTGCTCGCATCGCAATCTCAGTCACCCGATTTTTATCAACAATTTGCAGAGGGAGCCACGGCATTTGGAGGTCTGACCCTCGGTAAATTTCAAGAGGTTGAAATATCTGTAAGTGCCTCTAGGGCAGGGTCCCGGGATTGCTACCTTGGTGTTGATGATCAAATTAATTTACTGAGAGTGCTGGCTACAAAAAGATACATCTGGAATGAGTCAGATGGGGTCGAAGAAGTTTTTGAAAAATCACAAGAGCTTGGAACAAAAACATCTCTCTACACATCTCACGTCTTCTTAGTTTCCATTCAGGCGATGCACTTACATCAACGCGGCGAGTATCGTCGCGCCTATGAAGTTGCCAATGTTGCGCTAGAACAGCACCATAAGTACGGTTTCGTCGCAAATCATGGCCCGCTGGATGCGATGTTTGTAATTGCTCGCTGCCTTTTTGAATTTGCTCGCCCCCAGGAAGCACTTGTCATTCTTGATCAGATTAGAAACCTTTCCTCGCAATGGAAGCAATGGCATTGGTATCTGACTGCCGACAAACACATCATTGAATTTCTTTCGTATAACAACAATCAGCAGGAAGGCCTCATACGAATAAAGAATTCTCGCGATTTTATTTCAACAATTGATGTGGAAAATCATCTCTCAGAGTTCATTGATATCAATGAGATGGCAGTTCGCCGGCGCCTATTAGATTTCAATCGTCTTGAAAAGTTGGTAAATCGAGCGCCCAAGATCCGTGATACCCAGCAATATAAAATGGCAGTTGACGAGCACTTTGGCCGTAAATCTTTGAATGAAGAGGCAAAGAAACTCTCGGAGAAAACTCCAAGAGACTTAATCTGGAAGCATCTCATGGATGTTTCGCTTCATGTCGACGCCGAACATATTGCGCTGCCAGCGATGCGAAAAGCGTTGCAGGTGGGAGCCGAAGTTGGAGCTCGCGAAACTTTCTTGCGTCAACGCGATGAAATGGCTAACTACATTATCAAGGTCGCTAATGATTTCCCCACCGTATACAACGAAGAACTTGCGACTGCGATGGCGGTGCGTATCAGGGAGAGAGGTGCTGCAATGACATCAGCCCAGCGTGCATTGACGAAACGCGAACAAGAGATATTGCGTCAATTATCGACGGGGCGAACGCTTACTGTGATCGCAGCCGAATTACATATTTCACAGAACACCATGAAGACTCACCTGAAGAATTTGTACAAAAAGCTCGGTGCAGAAGGCCGACATGACGCAGTTGAAAAGGCAAAGGCGACATTCCGGATTTAGTAAGTAATAATTAGCCCATGCATGAGCAGGTTATAGAGACGCCTCGACTTGAACTCCACCACATTTCAGCTTCAGGTTTAATTTCGCTCTATGACGAGAAGAGCGATCTCAGCGCAATTGCAGGACGAAATTTCATCAATCCTCATCGCGTACTTGTTGACGATTCGGGCCCGCTCGGATGGCGAGTACCGCAGGTAAAGGCCGATCCCGCAACTAATAAATGGTTCGTTCGATTTATCGTTCTCGCGGCTTCTCGCGAGATTATCGGTAGTACGAGTTTTCATGGAGTACCTGATGAAAACGCAATGATGGAGATTGGCATCGGCCTCGATGAAAAATTCTGGGGCAAGGGCTACGCGAAAGAGGCCTTACTTGGAATGTGGCGATGGGTCTGCACTCAACCTGGTGTATCGATGTTGCGCTACACGGTAAGTCCATCAAATATTGCATCCGTAAAAATTATTCAAGGATTTGGTTTCCACCATATCGGCCAGCAGATTGATGAAGAAGATGGTCCCGAGGATATCTATGAGATGTCTGTCCAGGAATTCACAAAGAAGTTTTCGGAAGGTGTAAGCCATGAGTGATGACTTTGATGAAATTGTTGCCGAGATCGATGATCAACTCGACCTTACAATTTATGCCGATATCGATGAACTGGCAGAAGAAGTAACTGCGCAAATTCTGCTCGCGATTGAGAATGGGTTACTCGCCCAAGGCGAATTTCATTTAGTTCTGACAGGCGGAACTCTCGGCCTTCAAATTTCTGAGCACCTCAAATCAGCCTGGAACGCCGCTCCTGAGATTTACAAAGGCTTGCATGTTTACTGGAGCGATGAGCGATTTGTAGAACTTGATAGCGCAGAGCGCAACGCAGCTCCACTTCACTCGGGACTTACCAATACCAATATCGAAATTCATGAAGCACTTGCACCAAACTCACCAGCAACAATCGACGATGCAGTGTCACATTACGAGAATTTGCTCAGCAATGTGACCATTGATCTCAATATTCTTGGCCTCGGCCCTGATGGACATGTGGCATCACTCTTTCCAGGAGTTGCTGACCTTGATGACCAGCGCAGAATCTTCGCAATCACTGATTCACCAAAGCCACCAGCGTCGCGCATTTCATTTACGATGAAATTTATCAATGAAGCGAAGGAAGTCTGGATTGTTGCTGCTGGTGAAAGTAAAGGTGAGGCAGTGGCAAAAATCATTGAGGCAGATTTATCAATACCAGCCAGTTATGTCAGCGCAGCAGCTCGCACTCGCTTGATCGTCGACCAGGCCGCCTTTCTCGCTGAGTAAGAACTTCGACTAGACTCATCGCCCATGAGCACAACTACTTTTGGCATGGTCGGACTCGGCCGTATGGGCGCAAATATTGTTCGCCGACTTCATCGTCATGAAATCACTTCGGTCGTCTACGACGTATCTCCTGATTCAGTTGCAGCTCTCGCTGCTGAAGGTTCAATCGGAGCAGCGGACCTCGCAGATCTTGCAGCAAAGCTCACCGCTCCCCGCACTGTGTGGGTAATGGTTCCAGCCGGGGTTACGGATTCAACAATTGCCGCTGTTGCAGAGGTGCTCGCGCCAGGTGACACCATCATTGATGGCGGAAATAGTTACTACAAGAATGACCTCAAGAATGCAGAACTCTTGAAGGCAAAGGGAATTAACTTTGTAGATGTCGGAACATCAGGTGGTGTCTACGGTCTTGAGCGCGGTTACTCATTGATGATCGGCGGCGACGATGCAGTCGTGAAGTCGCTCGACCCAATCTTCAAAGCGCTCTGTCCAGGAGTCGAAGCTGCAGAACGCACACCAGGCCGTACAGGCGAGCCATCACAAGCTGAATACGGTTACTTGCACTGCGGACCAACTGGTTCGGGCCACTTCGTAAAGATGATTCACAATGGAATCGAATACGGAATGATGGCGGCTTTTGCGGAAGGTCTTGCAATCTTTGAGGCGGCAGATCAGATGTCACCTGCATACAACCTCGATATTCCAGAGATTACTGAAGTATGGCGTCGTGGCTCTGTCGTTGCATCATGGCTGCTCGATCTCACAGCGCAGGCACTCAATGAATCAAATGAACTGACTGAATACTCAACACAAGTCAGCGATTCAGGTGAAGGACGCTGGACGGTTCAGGCAGCAATCGAAGCAGGCATTCCTGCCCATGTTCTATCGGCTTCGCTTTATTCACGCTTTGCCTCCCGCCATAGTGATGAATTCGGAAATCGAGTCTTGAGCGCTATGCGTTCCAAGTTTGGTGGCCATAAAGGAAAGCCACAATCATCATCAGGCAAGGCACATTAATGAAGGCAGATGTATTAGTACTTTTCGGCGCAACAGGCGATCTGGCAAAGAAGAAGTTATTCCCAGCTCTCTACGACCTAGAAGAGCTCGGTCAACTTGATATGCCAGTCATTGGTGTGGCATCTTCAAAGTGGACCCAGGATGTTTTCCGCAACAATGTTGAGTCGGCTATTCGCGCTCGCAAGAGCGATGTAGATGAGGAAATCCTCGGCAAGATTCGCGATGAAGTGCAACTTATTGTTGGCGATTACAACAACCCAGAAACTTTTGTAGAACTTGCAGAGTCAATCAAAGATTACAAATTGCCCGTAATCTATTTGGCGATTGCTCCAGAGTTCTTCGCAACAATCACAGAATCCCTTGCCAAGGTTGGCATCACCGACCGAGCACGTGTTGTTGTCGAAAAGCCATTCGGCCGCGACCTTGAATCTGCGAAGTCGCTCGATGCCGAGCTAAAGAAGTTGCTTCCAGAAGAGCAGATTTACCGCATTGATCATTACTTAGGTAAGGAAGCTGTCGAAGATCTCTTGGTCTTCCGCTTTGCCAATACTTTGTTTGAGCCCGTTTGGAACCGTAACTATGTATCCAATATTCAGATCACTATGGCTGAAGACTTTGGTATCGACGGTCGTGGCAAGTTCTACGACGGTGTGGGTGCAACTCGCGACGTATTACAAAACCACTTATTGCAGGTGCTCACCATGCTCACAATGGAGCCGCCAATCAGCATGGATTCTGAGGATATGCAGGATGAGAAAATTAAGGTCCTCTCCGCTATTCGCGATATCAAGGCAGATGACGTTGTCCGTGGACAATTTGTTGGCTTCCTTGATGAAGAGGGTGTTGCACCAAACTCAGATACAGAAACTTTCGTTGCGATGAAACTATTCATCGATAACTGGCGCTGGGCTGGCGTTCCTATCTACCTGCGTACAGGTAAGAAGATGCCGGAAACAGTTTTGGAAGTTATCGTTGAATTTAAGCAACCTCCTCGCGCACTCTTCGGTAGGGCTGAATCCAACCAAGTCCGTTTCCGCCTTGGAAAGAATGACGGTGTAGATATTTCACTTCAGGCGAAGAAGCCAGGTACCAAGTTGATTTCAGAGACTGTTGATCTCTCTGTTGAGTTCTTCACCGAGTTCGGCGATCGCCAAGGTCCATACGAGCGCCTTCTTCGCGCTGCCATGTTAGGCGATCACTTCCGCTTTACTCGCATCGATGCAGTGCTTCACTCATGGGCGATTTTGGATGAGATTTTGAAGAACCCACATCGTTGTCATCCATACTTTGAAGGCACCTGGGGTCCGGAAGAAGCGGAAGAGATGATTCCTGGTGGTTGGAACCCAGTCGGAAGCGAAGCTGACGACATCAAATTAAGTCATCACTAAACGAAACTAGTTGCTCGCTTGGCCGCTTCGGTGTTTATAGCGGCCAAGGAAGTCAGCCTTAAATTCGTAGAAGGTTCCATCAAGTAGATGCTGGCGCATTTGATCGACTAAGCGAACGATAAATCGCTCGTTATGAATTGTTGCAAGAGTTGCTGCAACCATCTCTTTGCCACGGAATAAGTGACACAAGTAGGCGCGGGTGTAGTTCTTGCATGTGTAGCAATCACACTCGGAGTCAATAGGTGAGAAGTCACGGATAAATCCTGCGTTGGATACATTGAAACGTCCAGCCATTGTGTAGACCGCACTAGTTCGGGCAATACGGGAAGCAAGGACGCAATCGAAGGTATCGACGCCGCTTTCCACACCTACAAAGAGGTCTTCGGGTGCACCTATTCCAAGTAAGTGTTTTGGCTTTTCTTGGGGGAGCGTTGAGTTGACCCAGCTAACAATGGTTCCGAGTGAATCTTTGTCGAGCGCTCCACCGATTCCAAAGCCATCGAATTGAATTCCCGACGATGACATTGACCCAAGATCGGCTGCCGCCTCTTTGCGTAAATCTTCATACTGCGCACCTTGAATAACGCCAAAGAGAGCCTGGTATGGCTTGTTACTGCGTTCATCAGTGAGGCGCTTATGTTCATCGAGGCAACGGATGGCCCACTCGTGAGTGCGTTTCATTGCAAGTTCTTGGTAAGGACGAGTGTTGTGAAGGGTCGTACATTCATCAAATGCAAACATGATGTCTGCGCCGATTTTATGTTGAATCTGCATTGAGATTTCTGCGCTAAAACGGTGCATCGAACCATCGAGGTGAGATTTAAAAGTCACGCCCTCATCGTCGACATGCGCAAGACGCTCCTTATTTCCTGCGATCACCTGATCAGATCGAAAAGTCTGTGCATCCATTGCAAGAACTTTCTTAAATCCAACACCTAATGAAAGAACCTGGAATCCACCACTATCGGTAAAAGTTGGTTTATCCCAATTCATAAATGAACCAAGTCCACCTGCTTCATCGAGAACATCGGGTCCCGGTTGAAGGTAGAGGTGATAGGCATTAGAAAGAAGAGCTTGTGCTCCGAGCTCTTCCATCGCCCCTGGCAATACTGATTTAACAGTTGCTTTGGTACCGACCGGAATAAAAGCTGGAGTCTGAATTTCTCCATGGGGGGTCGAAATAGTTCCAACGCGAGCAAGGCCCTTATCTGCGGCATGCTTTATCTCGAATTGAAAGCCAGAGGTCATAGGAGCATTCTCGCAGAGGTCTGACAGAGAAATGAAATCAGGTTTACACTTCTTGGATGCCTACTTTAAAACTCACCGATGGTCGCTTCCTTGAGTACTTCGATAATGGAGTTACATCGACGAGCGCCATCGTTTTCCATCACGGCACACCTGCGCATGCCTCTTTGTGGAATTCATGGCTTGATATTGCGGCGGCACAAGGCATTCGCGCCATAAGTTATAGCCGAGCAGGATATGGAATTAGCGATCGCAACGAGGGGCGTACCGTTCACTCAAATAATAATGACATTCGTGAACTGCTCGATAGCTTTGGAATTCGTAATTTTGTTTCTATCGGCTGGTCAGGTGGCGGGCCACATGCGCTTGCAACTTCAACGCTCAATGGAAATCAAGGAGTCATTACTCTTGCAAGTGTTGGCCAGTACGGAGTTGATGATCTCGACTTCCTTGCGGGTATGGGTCCAGAGAACGAAATTGAATTTGGGGAGGCGCTCAAAGGCGAAGCGCAAATCTCTGCATGGATGGATGCAAATGCGGAGGCATTTAAGAGTGTCACTGAAACCGAAATTCGGGAAGCGCTAGGTGGACTTATTGGAAATGTCGATAAGGAAGCTCTCGATGGAGTAATTGCAGATGAATATGCGACCGCAACTCGGAAAGGATTAGCAGTCAGTTTTGATGGTTGGATTGACGACGATATTGCATTTGTACGCCCATGGGGATTTGATCTTGGAGCAATTCAAGTACCAGTCCTAATTTGGCAAGGTGATGATGACTTTATGGTTCCTCACGCGCATTCATATTGGCTTGAAAAACATATCCCAACTAGCACTCTTCATTTCGTTCCAGGCCACGGCCATATCTCGCTGATTGCTGATTACAAGCATGAAATTATCGAACAGGCACAGGAGTTCTTACAGTAAATGCTCTACTCTGAAATTCGCGAAGTTCTCAATCCTAAATCTCGCAAGATGGTTCTTGGAATTTGTCTCAATGCCATCGGGGGAGGGATGACCCTTTCATTGCTACTGGTGTACCTCCACGATATGCGCGGCTTCACCAACACTTTCGGTGGCTTCTTACTCGCTTGGGGCGCAATAGTCTCGATTATCGCAAGTACACCCATGGGGGCTCTCGTTGATCGCATCGGTCCAAAGAAGGTAATGATTTCAGGGCTCTTACTTAACAGCGCTGCAGCCTACTCATTGGCTTTTGTCACGACTCATATACAGGTAATTCTTGCCCTCACCGCCATCAATGTTGCCGGTCAAGCAATCTGGCCTTCACAAAGCGTTGTGCTCACGCGAGTTACGCCGGAAGAGGACCGCTCAAAGATTTTCGGCCTCAACTTTATGTTGCTCAATTTGGGTCTTGGACTCGGTGGACTTTTTGGGTCATTGATTATTCAAGAAGGTTCCTTGAGATCATTCCAGTGGATGTATTGGGTCGATGCATCAACTTTTTTAATCTATCTTGCAATTATTCTCTCGCTCCATGGTGAAGGTCTCGATAAATACGAACCTAAACATGATGAACCTGCACAAGGTTCATATCGCGACCTCTTGAAAATTAAGCCGTTGGTATTACTTGGCACCGGGGGAATCATTCTCTTTACCTTTGGTTACGGAGTCATCCAAGCTGGAGTTCCAATTTTCGCAACGCAATTCTTGGGGCTCTCACCAAAGTGGCTCGGCATCATCTTCGGCGTGAACACTATGGCAATCTTCACCTTGCAACCATTGGTAATGCGCATCCTGGAGCGGTATTCAAAGTACAACGCCCTCATTGCAATTGGGATTATCTGGTCGGCATCGTGGATCTTCGTCGGAATCGCCCCAGCACTTCCAATCGTGGCATCTGGTCTTGCGCTCTGCATGAGCCAGTTGGTCTTTGCAATCGGTGAGATGGTTCAGGCTCCAGTCATTCCCACCCTGGCCAACGAGCTTGCACCCGAACATATTCGCGGTCGAGCAAATGCCTTTATGAGTTTGCAGTGGAGTATCTCTGGGGTAGCCGGTCCGGCCATCACCGGCCTGATGCTCGGCGCCGACCACCCTGGACTCTGGGTGGCATCGATGTTTATCGGCTCATTCCTTGCGATTCCACTCTTTATAGCGATGAAGCGCTTGGCAGCTAAGGCGAACTAAAGGGGTAATTTGGACTTTTCGGGTTCCCTTTTCGGCGCATTTTTACTACCCTTACCGGTCTACCCACGGGTTATCTCGCATAGCGGATAGTTCTGTGGATGGTCATAACCGGTAGCGAACCATGTGCGATAAGGGGATTTAGACGTGGCAGATAGCACAACGATTGAGAACGATGTCGTCGAGGTTGCTCAACGCACGCCGAAGCAGATCGCATGGGGCCGTTTCAAGCGAAACAAAATCGGAGTCTATGCCGGCTATGCATCGATCTTCTTCATCCTCGTTGGATTTCTCGCCCCGGTAATCACTCGCCTCGTTGGAGTCAATGCAAAAGAGACATACGAAGGTGTACTCAACGATTACGCCATGCCAATCGGTAAGTGGGGCGGAATCTCGCTAGCGCATCCACTCGGTATCGAACCAGGAACTGGTCGCGATGTATTCGCGCTGGCTCTCTATGGGGCTCGTACATCTTTTATTGTTGCAATCATTGCAACAGTTGGAACAATTTCACTAGGCATGCTGATTGGTATCGCCACTGGTTATTTCAAAGGCAAAGTTGATGCCGTGGTCGGTCGCTTCTCTGACTTCCTCATGTCATTTCCAGGTACATTCATGATTATTGCGCTCGCAATTCCGATGGTCGGGCGCGTGGAATCAACAGGCATTGCGCATGGAAATGCAGCGCGAGTTGTTGTACTTGTCATCTTCTTGGTCTTCTTCGGATGGACTGGCTTCTATCGATTAATTCGTTCACAGGCAATGTCAATGCGCGAGCGTGATTTTGTCATGGCAGCACAGGCGATGGGCGCATCGAGCTGGCGCATTATTGTGAAGGAGCTGCTGCCAAATTTGTGGCCTACCGCAATCGTTTTCGTGTCACTCTCCCTGCCTGCATATATCGCAGCTGAAGCAACCTTCTCCTTCTTGGGCGTTGGTGTTCAAGCGCCAGATGCAACCTTTGGCTTGATTCTCTCCGATGGCGTTGGCTATTGGCGCGATGATCCTGCCTACCTTCTCCTTCCTTGCTTGATTCTCATATTAATTGTTCTCGCTCTTAACCTTCTTGGTGACGCAATTCGCGATGCGCTCGATCCAAAGGCAAATAGATAGAGATTCTCGTGGCTTCGGTCATGTGAATCTGTAAGGAAAGAAGAATTCCGTAGCAATACGGATACTTCACAAGAAGAGAGGTCTCGCGAGTTTCTCTTATGTGAAGAGCAGTACGTCGAAGTGCAAATGCGCTTTGATTCATCTCTACTAGGAGGACTAATGTCACGTTTGACATCACGTCGTCTTGTTGCAACAGCAGCAGCTGCATTTCTTGCAGTTGGCGTTGTAGCAACAGGCGCAAGTGCAAACGCTGCTACAGCTAAGCCTGTAACTGGCGGAACTTTGTACTTCATTACACACCAAGAGCAGTTCGATCACGTCGATCCAGCTCGTGTTTACACAGGCCGCGATATCGCGTTCTTCAACTCATACATCTACCGCAACCTTGTTTCATACAAGCCAACTGCGGGATCAGCAGGTGCATCACTCGTTGCAGACCTTGCAACAAACACAGGTGTTCCATCAAACGCTGCTAAGACATGGAAGTTCACACTTCGCTCAGGCATCACATGGGAAGACGGTTCAGCTGTTACTTGTGCAGATGTTAAGTACGGTGTTTCACGTCCATTCGCATCAGACGTCATCACAGATGGTCCTCAGTACCTCGTACAGGCACTTGATATTCCTCTAGACAAGGATGGCTCATCTGCTTACAAGGGTCCATACAAGAAGACAGGACAGGCACTTTTCGATAAGGCTGTTTCTTGCGCAGGTAACACAATTACCTTCAACTTGAACCGCTCATTCGCTGACTTCAACTATGCACTTACTTACCCAGCAGGTGCACCAGTGAAGGCTTCAAAGGACACAGGCGACAAGTACGACCTCCGTCCATTCTCAAACGG
>JBJTMX010000040.1:0-8159 GCA_046070745.1 Candidatus Planktophila sp. | reverse complement strand
AGTCGGATAGAGCACCTGCCTTCTAAGCAGGTTGTCGCTGGTTCGATTCCAGCCAGGCGCGCAAGCCTTACAAAAGGAAACTGGCCGGACCCCCACGTGGGATCCGGCCAGTTTCTATTCCTGGAGGGATTTACTTACTTGAGTTTTGCAAGCTGCTTCTGGAATGCCTGAGCAAAAGCGTTGGTAGAGCTGTATGCGCCAAAGCCTTCTGCTGGGTTGTCCTTAGCACAGTTGTTTGAGAGGTAGTTCAAAACCTTTGCGATATCTGCTGAGTTTGACTTACCTGCAACTGCAAGTGCGTATGTTGTTGCTGTGAATGGGTATGAATCAGCATCCTTTGTATCGTATGCAAATGTCACCTTTCCATCAGCTGCAACAGTTGCCTGTGCCGCTGCTGCCATCGCTGAATCTGAAGAGGGCGCAATAGCGTTACCTGATGCGTTGATGATATTTGAAATAGCAAGGTTGTAAGGTGCCTTTGCAAAACCAACTTCTGCATATGTAATTGAGTAAGGAGTTGCCTTTGCACCATTTGCTACATCGCCTGAACCTGTTGCGCCACGGAAGTGTGCTGGATCAGCTGTGATATCACCTGGGAAGGCTGTTGCAAATGAATCGTTTGCAGCCTTAGTCCAGATTGTTGGGTGGAGCTTGTTGAGTGCGTTGGTAAGGTTATTTGATGTTCCCGAGTTAGCAGAACGATAGAACACAGTGATTGCTTTGTCAGGGAGAATACGGTGCTGTGTCATCACACGAGTGCGCTGAACAATTGGTGCACCCTTAGCATCCTTCTTGATATTTCCGTTTGCATCCTTGAGATAGACAATTGTTGTAATTGGACGATTGTTTTCCTTGATGATCTGTGGATCGTTCCAACGTGTGATCTGTCCTGCAAAAATCTTTGCAACTGTCTCGGTTGAGAGAGTGAGTGGCTTGTTGCTTCCACCTGTGTTGGTGAGAATTGCTACCGGCCAAATAAATGCAGGTGCTTGAACCTGATTTGCAATTGGAGCTGAATCAAATGAGTCTGAGAACGCGAAATCTAATGTGCCGTTGTGGACACCTGTCTTACCTGAACCTGAACCGGTTCCGTTATATGGGAAGTCATCTCCAGTAGCCTTCTGGAAATCAGCCTTACATGCAGCCATGAGACCGTTAACAGATGACGCTCCGCCAGCCTTCCATGTTGCTGCCTGCGCAACAGGTGCGAATGCAAGTGAAATCGCTGTTGCAAATGCTGCGATTTTGATTGAACGTGACTTGTTCATTAAGAACCCTTCGATTATTGGACACTATGTCGAAGGCAAAATTAGCGTTGTTAAGAAACTATCGGAACACTCGGACGAAACGACGCTCAAATTCCAGATGAACAGATAGTGAATCGACTTTTTAACCGAAGCGCCCTGATACGTAGTTCTCTGTGCGCTTATCACGCGGGCGAGAGAAAATTTCACTCGTTGGTGCAACTTCAATCATCTGACCTGGTCCGCCCTCTGAAAGGAAGAAGGCGGTGTAATCAGAGACACGAGCTGCCTGTTGCATGTTGTGAGTGACGATGATGATTGTCATCGATGATGAAAGTTCGTTGATTGTATCTTCGATACGTAGTGTCGAACCTGGATCTAGAGCTGAACATGGCTCATCCATCAAGAGAACCTTAGGTTTGACTGCAAGCGAACGAGCGATACAGAGACGTTGTTGTTGTCCGCCAGAGAGACCTCCAGCATGTGCACCAAGGCGATCCTTAACTTCCTTCCAGAGCCCCGCGCGAACCAGGCACTCTTCTAGCAAGTCATCCTTATTCTCGACCTTAAGTTGCGCCAACTTCAGGCCAGAGAGAACGTTTTCACCAATTGTCATCGACGGAAATGGGTTTGGCTTTTGAAAGACCATACCTATTTGTAAACGAATCTTCGTGACATCAATTCCTGGTGAGTACACATCCTTGCCATCGAGGAGAACTTCTCCTGCCATTGCAGCAGAGGGAATGAATTCATGCATGCGATTGAGGGTGCGGATAAATGTAGATTTTCCACAACCAGATGGGCCAATGAGCGCGGTAACTGTTCCGGCCGCAAAGTCTAGTGAAACGTTTGAGAGGGCATGGTGCTTTCCGAACCATGTGTGCACACCACGCGCCTCTAAACCTGAACCAAGTGGGCGAGTACCTGGGGCTCGCTTGCCCAAGTTTTCACTTGAAATATTGGCAAGTGATGCCGCTGCCGTTGTCATCTCTGCTCCCTCTGTGTTTTCCATTGAATTCTCTGCGCCGTTGTTTTCAGTTGTCATTACTTCATTCTCCGTCCGCCAAAGGTGCGAGCTACTGTAAAGAGGGTTAATACCAAGATTAGAAGAATCAAAATTCCAGTCCAGGCACGTTGAATTGATTCTGGTGTTCCGAGGGTAAGGCCCTTCCATACATAGAAAGGCATTGCGCTTTGGTAATCTTTAAATGGATTGAGATTAAGTTTATCCGCACCACCGATTGTGAAAATAAGTGGCGCTGTTTCACCAGCGATACGAGCTACGCCAAGAATGGTTGCTGTAATCAATCCATTCCGTGCAGCAGGTACCACAATGGTTGCAACGGTCTTCCATTGGGTTGCTCCCATAGCTAGTCCAGCTTCGCGAAGATCTCCTGGTACGAGCAAGAGCACTTCCTGAGCTGTACGCGTGACGGTTGGAATCATTAAAACGGTGAGTGCCAGTCCGCCAGCTGCACCTGATGCCTTAAGTGGAGTCAACAAAATTACCGAAGCGAAGATGAAGAGTCCGGCAACCACTGATGGGACGCCAGACATCGCCTGCACCACAAACTGGATCATGTTTGAACCTCGACCGCGAATCTCAGTTAAATACAGTGCTGTCATGATGCCCATCGGTACCGACAAAACCATCGCGATAAGAATCAAAGTAACTGTTCCGATTAGTGCATGGAGTAATCCGCCGTTACCAATTGGATCAAGAAAAGAAGCTTCAAACATATCTGTCGCAAAAAGGTTCCAGCGAAGTCCAGAAACACCATTTTTAACGGTGATGAAGAGAATACTTCCTACTGGTAAAAAGGTCAGAATCGCACCTGTGTAGATCAAAGACTTAGCTATCGTGTCGCTTAGCGCTTTACGTCCGAATTTGCGGATGCTAAAAATTATTTGCAGAGCAGTTGAGCTAACGAGAAATGAAAATGCAAAACCCAACTTTCCGGCAAGTCCGGTGACCTTCACAGAGAAACCAGCGATAGCAAGAGACGTTAAAAATATGAATAGGGTCGTTAACCGCTCTTTAGAAGTGGCTTTCCATGGCTTAATAGGCTTTACATCGAGGGCGATATTTTCAGTCATCTTACTTTCCTGACTTCAATGTGTTGCGGACAATAAAGTTTGCAGCAAGATTTACAAGCAAGGTCAACATAAAGAGAATAAAACCAGCAGCGATGAGCGCGGTTGTCTCGCCACCGGTAGATTCTCCCCACTTTTGAATAATCATCGAGGCCACGTTTCCACCTGATCCATAAAGAACGTGGAGGTTTACTTTAAATACAATATTGAGGACAGAGTAAACAGCAACGGTCTCGCCAAAGGCTCGCCCAAGGCCGAGCATTGCGCCACCCACGAGACCGCTACTTCCGAAAGGGAATACGACCGTCTTAATTACTCCCCACTTCGTCGCACCAAGTGCGTAGGCAGCTTGAATGCGATCTAGCGGAGTTTGTGCAAATACTTCGCGCGAGACCGATGTAACAATCGGAATAATCATGATCGATAAGACCAAGCCGGCAATGAATGGTGAACGTTCAAAGAAGTATTGCGGTGCATCGAAAAATGGGATCCAATGAAGATATTTAAAGATTAACTTCGCCCAATATGTTGCAAGTGGCATCAATACAAAGAATCCCCATAAGCCGAAGAGCACTGAAGGGAAAGCAGCCATCAAGTCGACGATTGAAACCAGAAAAGTTTTAATTCGTGCTGGGGCGTAGAACGTTAAAAATAGCGCAAGTGCGATGGAGAGTGGAACTCCAATTACAAGTGCAACCAATGATATGAGAACTGTGCCGATAAGCATCGCGCCAACACCGAGATGATAGGTAGTTCCTGCATCAGTTTGAACTACTTCCCATTCTGCACGAGAGAGAAATCCAAAACCCTGCGTATGAAGAGTTTGAATTCCACGCACAGATAAGAAGAGTCCGATCAGCGTGAGAATTAGTAGTGCAGTCATTCCAAAAGTAGTCACCACACCGCGAAAAATCTTGTCAGAGGTACGGGGATTGGTGGTGAGTTCTCTTGGCACAGGAATCTGGCCGGCATCCACAGTGGTCGACATGGGTGGCATCCTTCACCCAACCGCGAGAGAAAAGGCGGATACTTGGTGAACGGAAGGTGAACGAGGATTGAAATTTCCCCTCACGCGCTAGGCTCGCCCCATGGCTACTGAACTCCCCCATTTGGTGTGGATCGACTGCGAAATGACTGGCCTCAGCCTTGAAACTGATGCCCTCGTCGAGATCGCAGTCTTGGTCACCGACTCCGAGCTCAACATCATCGGCGATGGCGTTGACCTTGTTATTCATGCCACCGATGGCCAGATTGCCAGCATGAATGACTTCGTCCGCAATATGCACACAGCTTCAGGGTTGATTGACGAGATCCCTCATGGCATTGATATGGCGAGCGCCGAAGCCCAGATCCTTGAGTATTTGAAATCTGCAGGGGTCATGCCTGGAAAGTCACCTCTGGCTGGAAATTCGGTATCGGTCGACCGTAACTTTATTGCCCGCGATATGAAGCAGTTGGCTGAATTCCTGCACTATCGCACCATCGATGTATCAACAATTAAAGAGCTGGCCCGGCGTTGGTATCACAAGGCCTATTTCGCAGCCCCGGAAAAGACAGGTAATCACCGCGCATTGGGCGATATTAAGGACTCGATTGATGAGTTGAAGTACTATCGAAGCGCGATTTTCATCGATAAGGCGCCTGCAAAGGTTGCTCCACGAAACCGGTTTCTTAAATTCGGACCTTGGCGGGTAAAGTAGCGCCCTGCACAGCACATGGTGGGCGTAGCTCAGCTGGTAGAGCACTCGGTTGTGGTCCGAGATGTCGCGGGTTCGAGCCCCGTCGTTCACCCCAAGTTTTTCCTTTCGACCTACAGAGAGAAGTCGCCCGATGATCTTCGACGTTGTTGTTGAAATCCCAGCAGGCTCACGAAATAAGTACGAGATCAACCACGAGACTCATGAAGTCCGCCTCGATCGCATGCTCTTTACCGCAACTCGCTTCCCTCATGACTACGGTTTCGTAAAGAATACACTTTCCAACGATGGTGACCCGCTTGATGCGCTGGTCATGCTTGATGAGCCTACCTTCCCTGGTTGTGTCGTTTCAGCTCGCGCAGTTGCAATGCTTCGTATGACCGATGAAAAGGGTGGCGACGACAAACTTCTCTGTGTTGCAGCGGGCGACATTCGCAAAGCTGGCATCAAGGACATCGGCGACCTACCTATTTACGAACTCGATGAAATCAAGCACTTCTTTGAGGTTTATAAGACTCTCGAACCAGGCAAGGAAGTAATCGGTGGCGATTGGGTTGGCCACGATGAAGCAGAGAAGGAAATTCAGGCTTCGTACGATCGTTACCAAGCTTCAAAATAAAATAAGTTACGGAGAAACTTATGCACTCGATTAATGCCGGAGATACAGCATGGGTTTTAATCAGTGGGGCTCTCGTTCTCTTTATGACACCCGCGCTCGCTTTATTTTATGGCGGAATGGTTCGAGCAAAGTCAGCACTTAATATGATGATGATGTCATTTGCTGCAATGGGCGTGACATCGATTATCTGGGTTCTCTACGGATACTCACTTGCTTTTGGTAAATCACAAGGCGGAATCATCGGCAGCTTCGATCACCTTGGCCTTGGTGGAACACTCGATCAAGTAGTCGGTCCAGAAGGACATCAAATACCGACACTTGCATTCGTTATGTTTCAAATGACTTTTGCGATCATCACAGTGGCACTTCTCTCTGGTGCGATTGCGGATCGCGCAAAGTTTGGTTCATGGGTCCTCTTCGTGGCGGTCTGGATCACTCTGGTGTATCTACCAATTTGTCACTGGGTCTTTGCCTCACAAAATGGTGAAGGCGGATGGATTGTCGATCGCCTCCATGCACTCGATTTTGCAGGCGGCCTTGTTGTAGAAATTAACTCAGGCGCGGCAGCTCTCGCGCTAGCTCTCGTCCTTGGAAAGCGCGATGGATTCAAAAAGGATCCAATGCGTCCTCACAATATGCCACTCGTACTTCTCGGTGCAGGCGCGCTCTGGTTTGGCTGGTTTGGCTTTAACGCAGGCTCGGCACTTTCAGCAGGTCACTTGGCGGCAACTGCAATGATCAATACACAGATCGCAACAGCAGCGGCATCGATGACGTGGATGGCATTTGAAAAGTATCGCGATGGCAAGGCAACAACACTCGGAGTTGCCTCAGGAGCCGTTGCAGGAGCTGTTGCAATCACACCTGCCTGCGGATATCTCAATCCACTTGGCGCGCTGATTCTTGGCCTATGTGCAGGAGTTGTTTCCGCCTGGACAGTCACACGTAAATATAAATACGGCTACGACGACTCCCTCGATGTCGTAGGCGTTCATGGTGTGGGCGGAATTCTTGGCATGCTCTCTATTGGCCTGTTAGCAACAATCACTGCAAATAGCGCCGGTGCAAACGGTATCTTTTTCAGTGGTGGTGCAACACAATTAAATCGTCAGCTCATCTCCGTTGTAATTGTCGCCGCCTTCTCCTTTATCGCGACCTGGCTCATTGCAACTGTTATCTCTAAAACAATTGGCTTCCGAGTATTCCGAGATGACGAACTTAACGGACTTGATACAACTTTCCATGCTGAATCCGCTTACGACATAACTGGAAATTCCAATCGCTACTAAGCGAACTCAATAGAAGAGATTGAAGGAAAAAATGAAATTAATTACCGCAATTGTGAAGCCTGCAAAGGTCGATGACATCAAGGTCGCACTTCAGGCAGCAGGCGTGGCTGGCATGACAGTCTCTGAAACACGAGGCTTCGGTCGCCAAAAGGGTCATACTGAGATCTACCGAGGCGCTGAATACACAGTCGACTTCATTCCTAAGGTGCGCATTGAAGTCCTTGCTGAAGATGACGATGCACAATCAATCATCGACACGATCGTAACAGCTGCCAATACTGGAGCAATCGGTGATGGAAAACTTTGGGTCACATCAATTGAACAAGTAATTCGGATTCGTACCGGCGAACGTGGAGCAGACGCACTTTAATGTGATGGCAGTAATTGCCCTGGGCACTTTGCCAAAATACTTAGCATGGCAACTTTCTCGGCTTTAGTCACCCAGATTGAATATTTCTCTTTAACTGCAATCTGTCGAGCGACATACGAACACCGAAAGCTCTTCAGCGGCGGCAACCAGGTTGCAGCATCACCGTCACCCTTCTGGGAATTAAGTCGACCTTGCACCGCCAGCAAATTTAAAGGGTCGTTGTAGAAAGCAATCTTGGTGGCGCTCCCCCATTTGAATGCGCCCTTCTGCCACGCATCGGAGACGGCAACCACATGATCAATTTGAACCAGCGAGCTTGTTCCAATACCTCGCAGGAATTCAATAGTGGTCCCTGAATAGGGATCTAACAAAACTCCAGTCACCACAACGCATCGATCATTGACGAATTTGTAAGTAATTGATTTTAGATCTCGTTGGAGAATGTCATTGCGTGTATCGCAACCATTGCCATCGGGATCTGCCCATTCGCCCCAGGATGCGCGGTCGTATCCAGTCTTTGGTGCGCGGCCTTTGACAGCCAAACTCTCAAGTACTGCTGAAGCCTTCTGATCGGCAGCCATCACCGGCGCCACCGGCCATGCCAAAGTAGCCAGCAGTACTGCTACTAGACCTTTTTCCCAGTGAGACACAAGGCAATCATGCCGAGCAATTTCAACATTTATACGCATATGGAACTCAAAAGATTGGTCAAAGTTGCCTCGAAGAACTGGTAAGGTCTGCTCTGCATTTAGACGTTCCCGCGTTTAAATGGGTTGTTAGCTCAGTTGGTAGAGCAGGTGACTCTTAATCACCGGGTCGGGGGTTCGAGTCCCTCACAACCCACTT
>JBJTMX010000039.1:0-9066 GCA_046070745.1 Candidatus Planktophila sp. | reverse complement strand
ATCTTCACATCTATGAGGAAATCGAAGTTCCTGCATATGCAGCATGGTGGTTGCAGCAATAGCCTGCAGTACGATTCACCGCATGTCATTGAGCAAAGATAAAAACTGGTGGCGCCAAGCTGCTATCTATCAGATCTATCCCCGCAGCTTTGCTGATTCAGATGGAAATGGTCTCGGTGACCTCAAAGGCGTTACCGCTCGCGTTCCATATCTCAAATCTTTAAACCTCGATGCTGTCTGGCTATCACCATTCTATCCATCTGCCCTTGCTGATGGCGGCTACGACGTCGATGACTACCGCAACGTCGATCCGAAGCTCGGCACTCTTGAAGACTTCGATGAGATGCTCGCAGCCCTGCACGAAGCAGGGATACGCGTCTTTGTAGACATCGTCCCAAACCACTCTTCCAATCTTCACCAATGGTTTAAAGATGCAATCGCATCCGAACCTGGTTCGCCAGAGCGCAACCGATATATCTTCCGCGATGGACGCGGTGCAAATGGTGAACTTCCACCAACAGATTGGCCATCACACTTTGCTCCATCTGCATGGACTCACGAATCAGTCTTCGGCGGAAAGCACAATCAGTGGTACATGCACTGGTTCGCTCCAGAGCAGCCAGATTGGAATTGGGACAACCCTGAGGTTGAAGCAGACTTCCTCACGACGTTGAAGTTTTGGGCAGATCGCGGAGTCGATGGCTTCCGTATCGATGTTGCTCATGCATTAAAGAAAGACCTCTCTGAGCCACTTCGCATGCGCGACACTATGGAGTATGAAGATCCACAGCCGCTCGATGGCAATGGAATCTTGATGGATCGCACAGAACTCTTTGAGGTCTATAAGACTTGGCGCGCACTCTTTAATACCTATGATCCACCACGCGTTGCTGTGGCTGAAGCAAATGTACATCCGAGTCGCATGCCGCTCTATGCAAGCGAAGAGACGCTGGGTCAATCTTTTGATTTCCGCTTTATCGATGCCAGCTTTGATGCTGCCTCCTTCAAGCATTGCGTAACAGATAGTCTCGAGCTAGCAAAGAAGAATAAGTCTTCTACTACCTGGACTTTGGGTAATCATGATCAGATGCGTTATGCGACTAAACAGGGACTTCATCCGGTCGTCGATCGCCAAGAGTGGCTCTTATCAAATGGCACATCGCATCCTGTTGATTTTGAAATCGGAACCCAATGTTCAGTAGCTGCCAATGTATTTATTTTGGCACTTCCTGGTTGTACCTATATTTACCAAGGTGATGAGCTCGGTCTCCATGAAGTAGCTGACATTCCAGAGTCACAAATACAAGATCCGGTCTATCTTCGAAACCACAAGAAAGCCAAGGGTCGTGATGGGTGTCGCGTTCCACTTCCTTGGACTCGCGAAGGCGAGAACTTTGGATTCGGTGGCGGAACTCCACATCTTCCACAACCTGAATGGTTTGGTAGTTACTCGGTTGAGGCGCAGAGCGGTCACGTAGATACTCCCCTCGAAGTTTTCCGCAAGGCACTTAAGTTGCGCCGCGAACTTCAATGCGAAGAAGAGATCACATGGCATAAGACGACTCGTGATGATGTCTTGCACTTTAGCCGCCCGAACGGCTGGAACTGCATCACAGTATTTAAGGGTGGCAAATATCCAATGCCTGCATTTACAAACACCAATGGCCAAGTGCTATTAAGCACTCAGCCATTGGTGGATGGAAAAATTCCTGCAGGAACAACCGTGTGGTTTAAGGATTAATCCTTAAGAGACTCCGATGATGTCTACAACGAAGATCAAGGTTTCGTTGGGACCAATTGGACCAGCTCCCGCTGCTCCGTAACCCATTGATGGTGGCAAGACAAGTAGTCGTCGTCCGCCAACTTTTGCGCCGGGCAATCCTTTCTGCCATCCCTCAACAACATTTGCTAGTGGAAATGTTGCAGGTTGGCCGACCCATGAAGATTCAATGACCTTACCGGTTGACCATGCCATCAAGTAGTAGTGCACAGTCAACGTTGATGTTGGGAGCACTTCTGCACCAGATCCTACGATGATGTCCTTCGTTGTGAGCTCAGATGGCGGTGTACCCGCTGGCGCTGAAACTGTTGGAACTTCGCCAGCATTTGCTGAAACGGTAGGAAGAGTTCCACCGGTCGATGAGGTTGAATCATTGGAATTCATTAATACTCCTAGGGCTGCAAGGCCGATTAAGGCGAGAATCAGGATCGATGCCACGATTTGGCGGGGGTTTTTCATGGGCGTCACCTTATCTTTTACCTTTCCGCCTTCTCCATTAGACTCGCGGTCGCAGCCTGGGGCTCCCTCCAGGGCTAATAATCTCGGAGGAAATTTCAATGGCGCCACGTAAACCCCGCAAGCCCCAAGCAATCGATGCTCTCGCGGGAACAATCTCTCAGTGGATTGCGCGCCACAAGATTTCACACGATCCCTATCTATCAGGGCTCTTGCTAGCCATTGAGAGCAAGAAGGATCTCCATATTTGGGCTGAGCTCGACCCAACCGATTATTTGCCACATCCAGAAACGACAATCGCCGAAGCAAGAGAGCGCATGGTCCGCATTCTCACAGTGATCCGAAACGTTCTCGTCTTTGCACCTGTAGCCCTTACCTGGGCTGCAGTAAGCGCTGCAACCACCGGCTTTTCGCAATACATCGCTCAAAATGGTGCCGATGTTGTCAACTTCCTAGATTTCTGGCAGAACGGCTATGAGATCCTCGGCAACGAATGGCGGATTGGAAATGTTGCTCGCCTCGACTTCATTATCGTCGTCATCGTTATCGCACTCACCCTCTATGTCTCCCAGGGCGGACATAAGGTCGATATCGCCAAGCGAGCGGCGGAAGATGCAATTGATCAGGAACGTCTTGCCCTAGCAATTGAGATTCACGCTGCGCTCCATGATAAGCGTAAGGTTTCGACGGTAACGATGAATGCAAGCCTTGCTGGCGCTATTTCACGTTTAGTCTCTGCAACGCATAACCTCGAGGATGCCTCCTCTCTTATGGAGAAGGCATCACGAAAGCTGCCAAAGCAGAGTTCGGCAGCGCCATCATTCCTCGACTCATTCTCATTTGAAGATGCCGATGTTGCGCCGAAGCGAAAGTCTCGCCGTGCGTAAGGTTCGCACTCGCCGCGAAGAGGAAGATGCAACCCACCAAGGTGGTTGGCTCTTCGCCGATTCATTCCTTGCACTGATGGTGATCTTCCTTGCGACGATCTCCTTTGTTCCTTCCCTGGGCGGTGGCCTCACCGGCACGGGCAATATCGGAAACATCGCTGGTGGAAATTACGTCAAAGGTCTCAATATTGCATATGAGAAATTTGATGCTGCACAGATCCAGAAAGATATCGATGGATTTATTGCAGGCGAGAAACTCCCCCGTAGCTCAAAGGTGCTCTTTGCAAAGATTGTCGGAGGCTTCAACAAGGCTACTGAGACAGAAGAGGATGCCAAGTTTCGTGCGCTTCTCTTTAGCGCCCAGATTACAAAGGCCAATATCGCCTACTTCCAGAATGCCAAAGTGGATCTAGGTGCAAGTAATCTCTTAAAGGCACATCAAATTGTCTTGCGACTTACACTCGCACCGCAGTAATTGGTGAAATCGAGAAGGCTTACAGACCGACGAGGCCGAAGAGAGTTCCGAAGAATGGAATTACGACAATCAGCTTACCGAGTACATCCTTTTGATTGACACGAATGAAAGCGGCACGTGTATCAACATCAACTGTCTCACCTGTTGCAGCCTTAACAATTCCTGACTGCTTACCTTGGCCAGACACTTCAACAACTACTTTTGTACCAACTGCATACTCGCCAGAGGGCTTATAAAGAACAATGCTAGATTTGGCAGAACCCATAGCGCTAGAGAGCCCATTTTCAGGATGAACGCCTCGAAATCCCAAAGCAAATAGGACGACAAGTATTGCTGCAATGGCAATGAGTCTCGTCTTCATGGTGAAAGTCTAACCTACTACTTTCGCTTATTCGTGGTCTTTGGTGCAGCCTTCTTTGTTACCGCAGCTTTGCGAGCCGGGGCCGCCTTCTTTACTGAAGGTTTTGCGCTCTTACTTGTCGAACGCGCCGCTTTTTCAGTGATCTGATTGAGCCACGCTTCGATATCAGCATCCTCAGATACAGGTGAGACAGTAATTGCAGGAGCGATCGGTGGCTCATAAGAAGTCTGAGGTGCAGGCGTTGCCTCTTGGTGCGGCTTTACCTTCTTTGACTTTTTAGAGGTCACAGATGCAAGTAAGGCTTTAAAAGTCGCAGACCAATTGATGCGATTAAAATTTCGAATAAAGTGTTCTGCCGCTGCGATATAACCCTTGATACCTTCTGGCTTTCGCTGCGCTGGTGGACGTTGTTGCGCGCCACCAGTTTGCGATCCACTCTGCTCTTGGTCCGAATCGTCATTGACGTTTCCGCTACCCATGCCGAGCATGAGGCGGCTGGTGCGACTATCTGGTCGGCCTACTCCACGCCAGGTAGCGACCTCAATCACGCTTCCCTGAGTCATCTTTCCCACGACGATTTTCTGCCCATCTGGGAGGTCGATGACAAGTGGGGAATCTGAGATGGGAAGCGGGAGCTTAGAAACTTTGGGAGCCGACTTCTCGCTCTCCTGGTTAGCCAATCGTGAAACCAATCGTGCCAGTGAAGTCAAGGGTGCTGATATCACCTAAATCAAAGAGAGTTTGAATCGCCGGTGCGCCAGCAACTGTCACATATCGACGGATTACCTTGCAATTATTGGCACCGCTGGTAATCGAAACTTGAGGACCTGCGTTATTCCATGATCCGAGCACTGGTGAGCGCCCGAAGCAAGCAACAACATCTTGTGGCTGATACATGCGAGTGTTATCTTGAGTAACAGTTGAGGCAATCTTAAAGCTCACTGTTACTGGCAGATCGGCACAACCGGTTGCAAGTGAATTTGGTGAGGTGCTCGCGCCAAAGTTAAAAGAATCAAATTTAAAATCTGTTCCATCAAAGTATCGGCTGACATCAAACTTAACTGTGTGGTCGGGATCGCACGCTTGCACCAAAATTGAACCATCGCCTAGGACGGCAGATGCAGTCTCGAGTG
The DNA here is from genome assembly GCA_046070745.1 of Candidatus Planktophila sp. GTDB lineage: Bacteria > Actinomycetota > Actinomycetes > Nanopelagicales > Nanopelagicaceae > Planktophila. The sequence goes on along the minus strand of JBJTMX010000039.1, from coordinate 3,974 downwards.
GATTGATAAAGTTATTGACGTTGGTGACATAGGTTGATCCGCCACCACCAGAACCACTTGTTCCATCGGCACCATTGCGACCATTGCATGCGTAGGTGATAGTTCCAGCAGCGTCGGTAAATTTAACTCCACCAGTCGTGCAACCACCTTGAGCGCCAGTAAATGCAACAGATAGAACACCGGCTCCATCTTTTCCTGCAATTCCTGCGACTCCGGGTGCGCCATTGAGGCCATCTTTGCCATCAATTCCATCTTTACCGTTCATACCGATAAGACCATCTTTGCCGGCGACACCTGCTGGTCCTGGATCTCCCTTTGGACCAACTAAAAGTGCAAGAACTTGATTGAGGTTAGCGGCTGCACTCTTGACGCCGAAGAAGTAGTTCTGAGAGGTGGCAGCGTTATTGGTATCCGCGTAGGCGACACCGATGCGAGTCAGCGAGAGCACAAGGAGGACTACTGCAAACTTCTTCATGGCTTTATTATCTCCGGATTCTCGTCAAAAGAAAACTTATCCTCGTTCGATGAGTAAATGGCGCTATAAATAGCATGGATTACAGGGGCAATTCCGGCCAAGAGGAGCAGCAAATCGGCGCGTTGATCCAAAAGCAGTGGCTTCATAGAGATTTGACGGAATACGGCGAAGGTAATTGCGGCTATGACTGCCGACTCAATCAGAATATTGCGAGGAATTCGATCGATCTTGATAAAGGAAATCTTGTTGAACCGTATAAAAATCAAGAAATACGGAAGAGCGAAGAGGAGTGCCACAAAGGCTGAACGGCTAGCTGACTCAGTCCAAATGTACACAAATGCAAAAGTGATAGCTGTAATTGAGAGTGCTGTGATCGGCGAACTTACTCGAGCAATGAAGAATGATTCATCGCGAGTTTCAACTTCTCGTGAAGATTCAAGAATAACGCCGTCGGCAAATCCACGCACGGCAAGGAGAGCGACAATGATGAGGACCTGCATAAGAGTGACGGTGCGAATCTGATGATCGATATAGATAACGCTATTGACAAGCGCCTGACCAAGATAAAAGACGGCACCTCCGACAAGGCTAGAGCCAATTACACCGACGAACTTAATTGGATCTTCGCCACGAATAGATTTTGCCGCAAAGTCGCGGTTGATTGTTTCGCGAAGTAACGCTGCAAAGAGTGACGGACCAACCCAAGCAATACCAATGGCAAGTGCAATGAGGACATCGCGGAACGAGGTGACATTTCCAGAGAGCAGCTGAAGTGCCCAGAAGCCAAGAGTTGCAGCAAGACCGGCAAAGGCATCAAAGATTCCAAGAGCTGCCACAGCAATAAAGATTGTCATCGGTGTCGCAGAAAGAGCTGAGTTGCGATCGACTGTCACGGATGCGAGTGCACCGGCGATGATTCCAAGCAATGGACTGAGTCCATAAAACGCCTTTGACAATCGATGTGCAACTTCGCCTTCACGGATAAGCAAGAATCGAATCAGCGATGGGCGCAGCTGAAGAAGTGATTGGACTCGTAGGCGATACGGCGCCTGTTCGAGGCGGTCCCAGAAGTTTTCATCGCCATCAATAATTGGGTCGGTAAGTCGTGGAATTACCTGTGCGCTCTTAAATGGAATGTAAAGGTATTTGCGCGATCGAATTGTTGAGACGATTCCGGTAAGGAAGACGAATATTGCAACGATAAGAGTGAGATCAAAGAGATTATTGGCAACGGTATTGGTCTGCTGAGCAACGAGATTGACACCGGCCACTACAGTGCGTGGTGAGCCTTTGCCTATGGTGGTTATTGAATAAGCCCCAAGTGGATAATCTGCGGGAATTTGAACTGAGTAAACGACATAGCCTGCAGCATTCTTCTGGCTTGCAGCGAAGACCAGCGGAGTTGTTCCATTGCCCTCCAACGTTACTGTCCAGCTCTGTGTATATGCGCCTCCTCCGAGAACAACTTGCTGCTCGCGACCGCGCTCCCAAGTAAGAAGGGGAATATCAAATGCCTCTGCCGCTGTAGGCGCGAAGACAAGTGCAACTAGAGCGAGAGCGATGAGCTTGATCTTCTTCATTGCTACTCCCCCTTCAAAGTATCGATAATGAGCCAAATACCGACTCCGACGGGAATAAGAATCATCAGCATCTTCGGCGCCATCAGCTTTCCAACCCATGGAATGATGAAGAATACAACGCCGTTCATATCTTCGGCCTTAGGCTTTTGAACGTCGGGCGAAGGATTCGCATCACCCTTCATGATCCAACCATTGATGGGATCTCCACCAATGATGCGGTGGGTAAAGATTCCGACCGACTCACCGCTAAATCGACGAGCGGTATAAGCAGCGATATCACCAAGTTTTGGCTGTGTGCGTGGCGTTGGCGCAAGAAGAACAATGTCACCAGGACTAATGACAGGCTCCATGGAGCCGGTAAGAACGATTCGGGCTTTCATAAATCCTGATGCCGAGAGAACAGAGAAAGAAATTAAAATGCCACTCAGAGCATAACCAATATATTTAATGAGGTTATTAATTTTATTGTTGCGCGCCTGCGCTGCAGTTGCAATGCGCTCTGGGGGTGCCTGCACAAAGAGCTTGGACTTTGTTGGCGCGATATCGGTTGGGGTAATTAAAACCGTTCGCTCACCATTGGCATTGGAGACTGTCACTAGAACTTTAGAATCTGAAAATTGTGATTGCCCCTCGACCCACATCTCTTCAGTTGCTGTAGCTTCAAAGAGAGGGCGACGTAATGCCTCTGAGGTCATGGCTAGTGAGATTTGGTCTGAATCGTAATTCTGCGAATTGCTGTTGCGTCCGCGAATGAAATTGTGCGATCAGGGTCAAAGGTAATTTGAATAGAGCTCTGATTGTTAGCGAACTCTGTGCTTGTTGGGTCAGTCAAGATATCGAAGTCAATATATGACTTATCAATTGTCTGAACTGTCACAGAATCCTGGAAGTAGAAGCGCGCCAAGTCAAAGGTCTGGTAGGAGCCACCATTAGGAGCAGTCGCTGATTCAGAGACTGTCATAGCTGCGGTTCCAGTTTCAGAGTAAACCTGGAGTGTGAAATCTTCACCGATACATGCGGCATCAACGTTCTCAAGAATAATTGAGTCGAGGCTGAACTTGCCGGTTCCGGTGTCATTGATAAAACCTGCGTAAGGGATGATGGTGATGCCACCATTGGTATCACAGGCAGTGGTTGTGACAAATCCCTGGCCGAATTCGACCTTTGCGTTATTAGAAGTCAATGCAATATTGGCACCATATGCGATACCAGTTACTGCAAGGATCATCGCAATTGCCTTCACAAGGAATGGCTTAGATGAACCTGTCTCTTCGAATTCACCATATTCAGCGTCGTCAAAAGCATATGACTCATCAAAGTCATCGCTCTCGTAACGCTTTAAAAGGTTCATTCTCTTCTTTCTATCTGTTACAACTTTTATAACTTTTACTTCTTATACCGGCCATACCCACTGGCCACTCTCTTTAACTTTTCCTTTATACCCCGGTGGAAGCTCCCCTTTCGAGGAGATCCACCGGTGTACTAGGAATCGTTAAATGGGTTGGATGGTTAGTGCTTAGTTACCGCTCTGGAGTGTGAGCTTGTATACCGCACCTGAAGTTGCAGCTGGAGACGTAATTCCTAGATCAAATGAAGCCTGACCTGCTGCAGCGCTACTTACGCCAGTAACTGTAAAACCTGCAGCTGCTGTGATTGAACTGGTACTGATACCAATAGTGGCAACTGAAACAAGCGCGTTTGACACTGTTGCGAAACTAATTGGAGTCGCTGATGAGTCGCCATAGGCATTGAGGGTAAGGGTCTTACCTGCGCAACCTGTGCCACCACTGACTGGTGGAGAAGAGCCAGCAGTACGTGTATCAACATCAGAGAAAGAGATTGTTGATAGATAGAACTGTGGGTTGCTTGAGCTGTTCACAAAGGTCACCTTTGGTGACAATGTGATTGCGTTATCGCAA